>JBDRFA010000045.1:0-19685 GCA_043819235.1 Candidatus Omnitrophota bacterium
TTGACTGCCAGGCCCACAAGATATAGAATATTAGACTATGGAAGATCCTCCCAATATGAATGATCACACAACCGACACCCCCGGCGGCATCCTGGTCATCGACAAGGAAAAAGGCATGACCAGCCATGACGTGGTGGATGCCGTACGGCGCCGGTTCAGGATAAAAAAGGTGGGGCATGCCGGGACGCTCGACCCGAACGCCACGGGAGTGCTTGTTCTCCTTCTGGGAAAAGCCACCAAGCTGTCCAATGAGCTGCTGAACGACGAAAAAGAATACGAAGCTCTCATGAAACTCGGGGAGCGGACCGATAGTGGTGACCGTGACGGCGAGGTTATCCTGTCCCGTGAAGTGAAAGTCTCGGAGGAACGGGTAAAAGAAACTATCGCCGAATTCAGGGGTGAAATGGAACAGGTGCCGCCGATGATATCGGCAAAAAAAGTGAAAGGCGTACGCCTGTACAAACTCGCCCGCAGGGGCATGGAAGTCGAAAGAAAACCCCATAAGATACGCGTAACCGAAATAGAAGTAACGCATATCAGCCTGCCGCTCGTAAGGTTCAGGACGGTCTGCAGCAAAGGGACATATATAAGGCAGATGGCGGAAGATATAGGTGAAAAACTGGGATGCGGCGCCCATCTTGTGGACCTGCGCCGCCTGAGGTCAGGACAGTTCTCCCTGGACAAAGCCGTCCCTTTCTCAAAACTGATGCAATGGGACACGGACACATTAAATGAAAATATTTTACGGGTATAAAGACCTCGCCGGAAAACTGAAGGACCCGATCGTCGCCATAGGCATTTTCGACGGTATCCATATAGGCCACAAACGCATAATTAAGAAAGTGCTGAACGCCGCCGCGCCGGGAAGCGACAGGGTGATACTGACTTTTGACCCGCACCCGCAGTCCGTCCTGAGGCCGGACAAAGAGGCGCAGAGGATAATGTCGACCGAACACCGTCTGTTCATCTTCGAGAAGATGGGCCTGGACGCGGCGGTGGTGATAAATTTCACCCCCTCTTTCGCCATGATGTCCCCGGAAGACTTCGTAAAACGCGTCCTGAACGGCATGGGCGCGCGGAAGGTCTACGTGGGCGGCAATTTCCATTTTGGTAAAGGCAAAAAAGGCGACGTGCGCTTTTTCAGGGAAGTGAGCGCGCGTTACGGAGTAGAAGTGGAAGCGGTCCGGCCCGTGAAAAAAAGAGGGAAGACCGTCAGCAGTACCTGGCTCAGACAGCTCATCCGTAAAGGCGACATCGCCAAGGCCGAAAAACTCCTGCGCCGCCCGGTATCCATATTCGGTACCGTCGTAAGCGGCGACAAACGCGGCACCGCGCTGGGCATCCCCACGGCAAACATCGACCCCCACCATGAAGTAGTTCCCCCGTCCGGCGTCTATGCCGTAAAGGCGGACCTGGACGGAGCGCTCCACGACGGCGTAATGAACATAGGCTTTAAACCTACCTTTTACGGCAACGCCCTTAAAAAACGTAAAGAGCCCGTAATGGAAGTGCACCTCCTGGACCGTGTGGACGACCTGTACGGAAAGACGATGGAAATATTCTTTATACAGAAGCTGCGGTCAGAAAAAAAGTTCCGCGACGAACAGAAACTGACCCGGCAAATAACCAAAGACATCCGATCCGCCCAAAAAGCCCTGACCAACAAAAAAGCCATCAGAAAAATACAAAAATATAAATATCTGGTCCACCGTTCTATTCCTCGAACGGAAGATCCCTTCTTTTATAAAAAGGGAGAGGGCCAGGGTGGAGGGGCTGGGTGTAAATAATATTTACAAAAATGCGATAATATGTTAACATTAAGCACCATTGAGGGTAATAAATAAAATAGTATATATTCCACAAGGAGAAAGCAGGAGGTATGGAGAGATGTCGATCGTAAAAGAGAAGAAGCAGGAGGTCATCGGGAATTTCAAGAGGCACGATTCAGATACAGGGTCGGCTGAGGTACAAGTCGCTATTTTGAGTGAACGAATAAATAGCCTGACGGAACACTTCAAAAAGCACAAGAAGGATTTTCATTCACGGAGAGGGCTCTTACTGATCGTCAATAAGCGCAGAAAGCTGCTCAAGTACATGAAGGACACGGATAACGAGAAATATAAAGAGGTGATCGCGAAACTGGGGCTCAGGAAGTAGTGGCTGCGGCTGAAACGCGGCATAGAATATTATTAAAAACCAAAAGGTCAAAAGGAAGATGAAAATGGAAGAAGTAAGGATGAAGCTCGGCAGGGAAGAACTGGTTATAAGTACCGGTAAATTGGCGAAACAGGCGGACGGTTCCGTGACGGTACAGTACGGGGGGACAACGGTCCTTGTGACATGCGTCTGCGCGAAACAGTGCAGGGAAAATATGGGGTTTTTCCCGTTGACCGTAGAGTATAAGGAAAAAACATACGCTTCCGGCAGGATACCCGGCGGGTTTTTTAAGAGAGAGGGCCGCCCCACGGAAAAGGAGATATTGACGTCGAGGATGATCGACAGGCCGATAAGGCCGCTTTTCCCGGAAGGGATGTTGAACGAAGTGCAGGTAATAGCGACCGTCCTGTCCTCTGACGGGAAGAACGATTCGGATGTATTGGCGCTTATCGGGGCCTCGGCGGCGCTTACCATTTCGGATGTACCGTTCAACGGACCGATAGGCGGGGTGCGGGTAGGTATGGTGAACGGCGAGTATGTTATTAACCCCACGTTCAGTGAACTGGATGATAGCATCCTTGACCTTGTCGTGGTGGCGAACGAGGATAGCGTGATAATGCTCGAGGCCGGCGCGAAGATAGTCGGCGAGGATAAGGTGCTGGCGGCGATCAAAGCCGGGCATGAGGCCTTGAAGCCGCTTATCGGCCTGCAGAAACAGTTCCGGGAAAAAGCGGGGAAGTTCAAGAGAGAGGATATATCGTTCATCGCGGTGAATACGGAGCTGTGCGAACGTATAGGTAAAAAGGCCGCGGATAAACTCAAGAAGATACTCCAGCTTCCCGAAAAGCAGCAGCGCATCGAGGCGCTCGATATACTGGTCAAAGCGCTGGTCGAGGAAGAGGGTGCCGAGGCCCCCGCGACTATAAAGGCCGATATCGCTTACGCGCTGAGCGATATGGAGAAGAATATAGTGAGGAATGTCATACTTAAGGAAAAAAAGCGCATCGATGGTAGAAAATACGGCCAGATCAGGCAGCTTTCTTCCGAGATCAACATACTTCCCAGCACGCATGGCTGCGGCCTGTTCACCCGGGGGGAAACACAGGCGCTGGCGGTCGTCACGCTGGGGACAAGTTCCGACCAGCAGAGGATAGAGACCCTGCAGGGGCCGGGTGAAAAGACATTCATGCTGCATTATAATTTCCCGCCGTTCAGCGTCGGGGAGACAAAACCTTTGAGAGGCCCGGGTAGAAGAGAGATAGGGCACGGGGCGCTCGCGGAAAAAGCGCTCAGCCCGGTCATCCCCGGCAAGGAGAAGTTCCCGTATACCCTCCGCCTGGTGTCGGAAATACTGGAATCCAACGGGTCCAGTTCCATGGCTACGGTCTGCGCCAGTTCGCTGGCGCTTATGGCCAGCGGAGTCCCGGTTTCGGACGCCGTGAGCGGCATAGCCATGGGAGTGGTAATAGACGGGCCGGATTACGCCATACTCACGGACATCGCGGGCGCGGAGGACCATTACGGAGATATGGACTTCAAGGTCGCGGGGACTAAGAACGGTGTGACCGCCGTGCAGATGGACCTCAAAGTAAAAGGCATAAGCTATAAAATACTCGAAGAAGCGTTCGCGCAGGCTAAAAAGGCGCGCATGGAGATACTCGAGCATATGGCCGGAACGATAAAGGAACCGATGGCGGAGATCGCTCCCAACGCGCCGCGTATCGTCACGATCATGGTAAAACAGGACAAAATACGGGAGGTCATAGGCCCGGGCGGGAAGATAATCCGCAAGATCATCGCCGAAACGGGCGCTGACATAAATATCGAGGACGACGGGTCCTGCCAGATCTCTTCGGCGAACAAGGAGTCCCTGGATAAGGCCGTCGATATGGTAAGGAGCATCATAGCCGAACCCGAAGTCGGCAAGGTATATAAGGCCACCGTGGTAAAGATCATGAATTTCGGCGCGTTCGTTGAATATCTACCGGGTCAGGAAGGGCTGGTGCATGTGTCGGAGCTTTCGAGCGGATATGTTAAGGAAGTCGGCGATGTCGTGAAAGAGGGGCAGGAGGTCATGGTCAAGATCATCGGGATAGACGAGCAGAACCGCGTCAAATTGAGCATTAAGCAGGCCATGGCGGATACGGGAGAAAGCCGGGAGTCGGACGAGGAGTAATGGAGACGAGGACCGTAACGATAAAGATCAAGCGGAAGGCGGGGGCGGAGGATCTGCCGGTGCCGTCTTATGCCACCGGCGGGTCGAGCGGGACCGACCTGCGCGCGGATGTGGAAGGCGAGGTCCTGATCGCGCCGGGCGAGATCAAGCTTATATCGTGCGGCATATATATCGCGTTGCCCGAGGGGTACGAGGCCCAGATCCGGCCCAGGAGCGGGCTGGCGCTTAAGCACGGCATCACGCTGGTCAATACACCCGGGACGATAGACAGCGATTACCGTGGACTGGTCAACCTTATCGTTATCAACCACGGGAAAGAGGATTTTACCGTGAAACGCGGGGACCGGCTCGCCCAGATGGTCATACGGGAAGTGACCCGTGTGGAATTCGAGGAAGTGGAAGAACTCGGGGAAACGGAACGCGCGCATGGCGGGTTCGGGCACACGGGAATATAGAAAAATATCAGCATGACTACAGCGGAAGCTTTAATATCGGGAGTTATCCAGGGAGCCACCGAATTTTTGCCCGTATCCAGTTCGGGGCATCTGGTGCTGGTCCATAGCTTTTTCGGTTTTTCCGCCGGTTCAAATATTTTCTTCGATCTGTGTCTGCACGCCGCGACCCTGATGGCCGTTATTTTATTCTTTTGGAGAGATATCGCAGCTTTTGCAAGGGACAGGGACGTCAAAGAGATAACCTGCTTTATCATCGGGACGGTGCCGGCTGTCGTATGCGCTTTGCTGTTCGAGGACCGTATAGAACAGTTTTTCATGAGCCCCGCGAAAGTTATGTGGATGCTTGTGGTCACGGCGTTCATTCTCTTCGCGGGACAGGCCGCTTTGCTGAGGAAAGAACGTCCGGAGAAGAGGCTGACGCCCGGAACGTCGCTTTTCGTGGGGGCGGCGCAGGCCTTCGCGCTTATACCCGGGATATCGCGCAGCGGCGCGACTGTTTCCGCGGGGCTCGTCGGCGGGCTCGGGGTTGAAAAGGCGTTCCGTTTTTCGTTCTTGTTGTCGATCCCCGTCATCGCGGGGGCGATAGCGTATAAAACACTTACGATCGACGTCAAAGAGGTCGTGGGCGGGGATATTACGGGTTATTTAGGCGGGATGGCGGCCGCTTTTATCACAGGCCTCCTGAGCCTGCGTATCCTGTGGTGGGTCATGAGGGGAAAAAAGCTGTACCTGTTCGGCATTTATTGCCTTTCGCTCGGCATAGCGGGACTGTTTTTCTTGAAGTGACGGGTATTGATATATAGGAAATTCAATACGTTAGATCCCTCGACTCGGTCACTTCGTTCCCTCGCTCGGGATGACAAAGTGGAGCTGTCATCCCGAGCGGAGCGCCCGAAGGGCGCGGAGTCGAGGGATCTAACTTGTTTCGCGTGAGAAGAGGATATTATGGACCAGACCAGGAAAAATGAGATCGTTGCGGTAGCGCTGTTCGCTATAAGCCTTTTTCTGTTCCTGAGCATTTTCACCTCGACGGGGCAGGACCTGTCTTTCTATACCAGCAGCCCGAACCCTTCGCCGCGGAACGTGACAGGTATCATAGGGGTCTATGTCGGGGGCGTGCTGATGTTCTTTATCGGCAGGGCCGCGTACGTGATACCTCTGGTGCTTCTTATATGGGGCGTTTCCAGGTTGTCCCAGCTGGAAACCAGGAAGATGTCTTTCAAGCTTTTCGGGACGGCCGTGCTTGTTACCGCCGTCAGCGCGAGCCTCAGCATGATCGGGGATACCGCTCGCACTGCGGCGTTTTCCCGCGGAGGGGTGGTGGGTTTCAAGGTATCGGGATTTCTGCTGGAATACCTGGGCAGGATCGGAGGGACCGTTTTTATATCCGCGATGGTGCTTCTCTCGATGCTGGTGGCTACGGAATTTCTTATTCTCCCGATAATGATCGCCCTGAACAGGGCGATCGCGAGGTTCTTCACGCGGGGTAAAGATTCTATCGGGGCTAAGGCGGGCGAGCTTATCTCGAACATATGGGAGAACCGCGACAGGTTCAAGGCCGGCAGGGCGGACGTGGCCAGAAAACTCGAAGCGATGAAAAAGCAGGCCGACGAGGTCCGCAGGACCGCCCTTGCCCGCAAAGTGAAAGAGACGGCAGCGGCAGAAGGCCACGGCGTATCTTCCGCGGGCAGGTCCGAACCCAGGATAGTCATCGCTGAAAAGACCAGGAAGATGCAGATGCAACCCGCGCGTGTTACCGGGCTTTCGGACAGCGAGACGGGCGAGAAAATAAATTATAAACTTCCCGGCATTGATATGCTTAAAACGCCTTTGAAAAGTGACACAAAGGAAAGGGAAGACGTACTGAAGCAGCGGGCCGCTACGCTCGAAAGGACCCTCCTGGAGTTCGGTGTCGAGGCCAAGGTGGTCAAGATAAACCGGGGCCCGGTCATAACCATGTATGAGCTTGAGCCCGCGGTCGGGACGAAGGTCAATAAGATCACTTCCTTGAGTGACAATATTTCACTGGCCATGCGGTCGTCAAACATAAGGATCGTCGCCCCGCTTCCGGGGAAAGGCACTATCGGGATAGAGGTGCCGAACTCGAAGAGCGAACTCGTGCTTTTGCGGGATATACTGGAAACGCCGGAATACATAGAGGAGGAGTCGCCCCTCAAGTTCGCCCTGGGTAAGGATATTTCCGGCAAGCCGATAGTCACGGACCTGGCTAAGATGCCGCATCTTCTGATAGCCGGGGCGACCGGTTCAGGTAAGACGGTCTGCCTTAACGGCGTTATCAGCAGTTTTCTGTTTAACGCTTCGCCGGATGAACTCAAGTTCCTGATGGTCGACCCGAAACGGGTGGAGCTGATGATGTTCGAGGGCATACCCCACCTGGTCTCGCCGATAGTTACGAACCCCAAAAAGGCGGCCGCGGCGCTGAACTGGGTCATCGGGGAAATGGAAAGGCGCTATGAGGTGTTCGCGGCGAAAGGGGTGCGGAATATCGCTTCCTACAAGGAAAGGCGCGAGAAAAATGAGGAGGACCTGCCCTATATAGTGGTCATAGTCGACGAGCTTGCCGACCTTATGATCGTCGCCCAGCAGGACGTGGAAGTCGCCATAATGCGGATAGCACAGCTCGCCCGCGCCGCCGGGATACACTTGATACTGGCTACCCAGAGGCCGTCGGTCAACGTTATCACCGGTGTTATAAAAGCGAATTTCTCCGCGCGGATATCGTTCAAAGTGGCGTCCAAGGTAGATTCCCGGACCGTTCTCGACGCTAACGGCGCGGAGAAACTCCTGGGCCGGGGCGACATGCTGTTCATGGAACCGGGAGAAAGTTCGCTTATCAGGGGCCAGTGCAGTATGGTATCGGACGGTGAGATCAGGGAAATGGTGAAATACATAAAGTCGCAGGCCGGGCCGCAGTATGTAGATGACGTCGTCAAAACGCAGGAAACGCGGCCGGGTCCCGTCCAGCAGGAAAAGGACGATCTTTACAGGGAGGCCGTGAGGATGGTGCTGGAGACCAGGCAGGCTTCCGTTTCGATGATACAGAGGAAACTCCGCGTGGGGTATTCCCGGGCGGCGAGGATGGTGGATATAATGGAGGAAGAAGGCGTCGTAGGGCCGTATAACGGGTCCAGGCCGCGCGAGATATTGATAGAAAACCTTGAAATGATAAAAGAGTAAACATGCAAAACTCAAAAGACATAGGAAATATTTTCGGTGAAGCCAGGAGAAAGCTCGGCTTGAGCGTGGAGGACGTGTACCGGCGCAGCCGGATACATCCTAACGTGTTAAAAGATATAGAGAACGGAGTATTCGACAAGATCGGCAAACTTTACATGAAAAGTTTTCTCAGAAAATACTCGGATTTTCTGGGGCTGGATACCCCGGGGATAATGGATAAATATGAGGCCGTCTCCCGTGACCTCCCCGACAGGCAATACGGGGTCCCCGCGGAAAAAGAAGCTCCCCAAAAAAAAGAAGCCCCGGTAAAAAAAGTACGCGGGAAGACGGCTCCGTTCCAGGGAGACCTTTTCGGCAGGTTCGCGGGAAAGGCCGAGGCGATGAAACAGAAAAAGCCCGGTTCGCTTCCGGCGAAGGATAAGAAGAAGGAAAACACGTCTTTTCAGTCTTACTGGAAGAACGCGGGGGCCGGGACCCGTCTGGTCCTTGCCGTTATCTTTGTTTGCGTTCCGGTCATGCTCGTGTTATTGGCCCGGCCGAAGACCGTCCACAAGGCCCCTCCGAAAACCGCGGTAACCGCGAAGGTGACGGCCGCGAAAAAAGCGAAGGCCGTGAACTATTTCCCAAAGGAAGAAAAAGGCGAGGTGTCGCTTATCCTTGAAGCCAGGGACGACGTCTGGGTGCAGGTGGATGACGGCGAAAAAAGAGTTTTTGTCGGCATATTAAAAAAAGGCGGCGTGAAAAAACTGGCGTCGGACGGCACTCTCAGCGTATGGACAGGCAACGGGGACAATCTGAAATTCACGGTCAACGGACACAAGATGGGCGTGGTCGCCGCGGGGGTAGTAAAGAACATCGAGGTTTCTCGCGAGGGCGTCAAAGTCGGGAACGATTGGGTATCACGCTTTGAGTAAAGTCGAGGGGGGTAGGAACAGGGTCAAGTAGCAAGGGTCAAGGGTCAAGGGAAAGGTAGGGGCACGGCGCGCCGTGCCCCTACGCGGGACATAAAATAGGGGATATGAAAAAAGTTTATCTTTTAAGCCTGGGATGTGCACGTAATCTGCTTGACAGCGAGGTCCTGCTCGGGATCTTTGAGAAGAAAGGGTTTGATATCGTCCAGGAACCGGAAGGCGCGGATATGGCCGTGGTCAACACCTGCGGGTTCATAAGGGACGCCAAAGAGGAATCTATAAGCATAATCCTGCAGTTAGCGGATCTTAAGAAGGCAGGCAAAATAAAGAAGCTTGTCGTGGCCGGATGCCTGTCCCAGAGATATCCCGGCGAGCTTATGGACGAGATAAAAGAGATAGACGGGGTGTTCGGGACCTCCGACCTGGAGAAGATCCCGGAAATGATGGACGCGCCGCCTTCCGGCGCGAGGGTCAGGGAAGTCACGGCCGACCCCGGTTTTTTGTATGACCACCGTTACAAAAGAAAATTGCTTACATCCCCCCATTCCGTTTACCTTAAGATACAGGAAGGTTGTTCGAACAGGTGTTCGTATTGCGTTATACCGCGCTTAAAAGGCCCCAGGCGGAGCCGCGCTATCGCCTCCGTGGCCGAGGAGGTCATCGACCTCAAACGCGAGCATGATATAAAAGAACTTATATTGATAGGACAGGATACGACATCCTTCGGGCTGGACTCTTCCGGGAAGCCTGAACTCGCGCGCCTGCTTAAGGAGATAACCCCTCTCATGGAAGGCCGGTGGGTGCGGCTTTTGTATACGCATCCGGCGCATTTTACCGATGAGCTTATAGACGTGATCGCCGGTACGGAGAACATATGTAAATACGTGGATCTGCCTATCCAGCATATAAACGACAGGATACTGAAGGCGATGAACCGCCGCGTCGCCAGGGCAGAGATAGAGGCGCTGATAGGGAAGATCCGGAAAAAGATAAAGGACGTTACTATCCGGAGTTCCGTGATAGTGGGGTTCCCGGGGGAAACGGACGCGGAGTTCAGGGAACTTATGGAGTTCCTGACGGACATACGGTTCGACCGGCTGGGGGCGTTCATCTATTCCCCGGAAGAAGGCACTCCGGCGGCGGGGTTACCCGGACAGATCCCGGTCCGGACGAAGAACGCCAGGTTCGATGAGGTTATGCGCCGGCAGCAGGAGATATCGTATGATAATAACATGAAATGCCTGGGCAGGATCATGAGAGTGCTGATAGACGAAAGGGATGACGACGATACTTCCCGGTTCAAAGGGCGGTCCCAGATGGACGCGCCGGAAGTCGACGGTGTGACCTATGTCGGCGGCGACCGTGTCAAAGCGGGGGATTTTACGGAAGTCCGGATAACGGGGACCATGGAATATGACCTTGTGGGGGAAGTGGCATGAACCTGCCTAATAAGATCACGGTGTTCAGGATACTGCTGGCCTTTGTTTTTATGATACTTCTTTTCTCCCGCGGCGTGGTCTTTAAGGCATCGGCCTTGGGCGTTTTTGCCCTCGCGGCGTTCACCGATTACCTGGACGGTTTCATAGCGAAAAAATACAATATCATCTCCGATTTCGGCAAGATAATGGACCCCGTGGCGGATAAAGTGCTCACGCTTTCCGCGTTCCTCGCGTTCGTGGAGATGAAACTCATACCCGCGTGGATGATAGTGATAATCATCATGCGGGAGCTGTTGATCACGGGGATACGCGTAATGGCGCTTCGACACCACGCCGTTCTGCCAGCGGGAAAAGGAGGCAAACATAAAACGGTCTCACAAATGCTGTCGATACTGGTGATACTGGTGTTCATTGTCATAAAGGAAATGGGGACGGGTACCGTCGGGTTCTGGAACACTTCTTTTGAATACTGGTACCGGCAGTTGATATTCGTCCTTATGATGATAACCGTCATATTGACGACAATAAGCGGCGTTTCCTATCTGGCCGGGAACAAGGAATACCTTTTTAACGAGAAAGGTATTTGACTATGAGGGTTTGTGCCGGAGCCGGGTCGGTTTAAAAAATTAAAAAGTGTAAAGAGTGAAAAGTTATGGACCCGCGGGGACGAAAGAGCCTGTTTCACAATATAATAGGGACAGTATGCGGACTCGGGTATTTTCCTTTCGCTCCGGGGACGGCCGGGAGCTTTGCGGGTCTTCTCTTATGTTTTCTGCTCTATCGTAATGTGATCGTGTTTTCCGCTGTTTTTGTTGTTCTTTTCGTTCTCGGGGTCGTTTCCGCGCGAAGGATAGAAGAGGAAACAGGCCTCGATGATCCTTCCTTCGTGGTCATCGATGAATTCGCGTGCATATTTATCGCTTTTCTGTTCGTCCCCATGCACCCTGAGCCCATAATAACGGGTTTTATCATTTACAGGATCATTGATATTATAAAGGTAGAGCCGATGAGGTCTCTTGAGAAACTGGGAGGCGGATGGGGCATTATGCTCGATGACCTTGTGGGCGGGATATACACCAACCTGATCCTCCAGACGTTATTATTTTTCAAGATCGTATAACCATAAATTAAGCGCGCCGTATATTCCTCAAGTCGAGGGATCTAACTTGTGTATGTTCTATGAGCAACATAGCTGCTAAAAAATATGTTTGGCCTATTGACATTGTACCTTGCCGCATTATACTTACCTTGTAACGTATAATTCATACCAATTCACGCAAAATTACATTAGTAGATGACTAAGAATATCAAGAATGTTGATTTAAAGGTTCTTTTCAAATCTTTTTTTCGACTTTAAATATGTTTAAAGTTTATGAGTTGAAACAAGGAGATGCGTGATGGCAAATTCTGTAATGACGATCGGGGAAGTAGCCGAGTATCTTAAGATGAAGGTAGGCACGATCTATAAGCATGCCCAGGATAACAAGATACCGGCGTTCAAAGTCGGGTCCAAATGGCGTTTTACGAAAGAGACGATCGACGAGTGGATCCGAAAGCAGGAAGCCACATTTCCGAGAGAGAACTAAGCCTGAAGAGAGGATGGTCATGACTGATTCCAGAAAAACGGTTATCACGGGTGTAGGGGTGATATCCCCTAACGGCATCGGGAAAACGCAGTTCTGGGAAGCTATAAAGACCGGGAAGAGCGGGATCAGCAAAATAACGGGGTTCGACCCGTCCCAGTTCCCCACAAAGGTCGCGGGGGAAGTCAAGGATTTTGTCCCCGAGGATTTTTTTGATCATAAGAAGGTCCGCCGGATGGACAGGTTCGTTCAGTTCGCGATGGCCGTGGCAAAAATGGCGATCGAAGATTCCAGCCTGAAGCTGAACCGTGAGGACCATTTGCGGATAGGGGTCGTGGCCGGCACCGCGACCGGCGGACAGGGATGGGTATTCGAGCAGTATAAGATTTTCTGCAGTAAAGGGTATAAACGGCTGAACCCTTTCACCGCGGTGTCGACTTTTCCGAACGCCGCTTCTTCCCAGATATCCGTCGAGTATAAGTTGAAAGGGCCGAGTATCACTATTTCTACGGGTTGCGCTTCCGGGGGTATGGCCCTCGGGTACGGGGCCGAGATGATACGTTCGGGGAAAGTGGATATCGTGATAGCGGTCGGGAGCGAAGCGCTGTTGTATGCGCCGATATTCGGCACCTACTGCAAGACGGGGGTAATGTCGGTACGGGATGAAGAACCTGTAAGGACACCGAAGCCGTTTGACAGGGGAAGGGACGGGATAGTCCTCGGGGAGGGCGCGGGCGCGGTCATCCTGGAATCCGCCGGTCATGCTCTGGACCGCAAAGCGCGTATTTACGCGGAACTGGCGGGATGGGGCGAGACGTGCGACGGTTATCACATGATCACGCCGGATCCGAAAGGCTTACAGGCCGAAAGGGCCATTGAGATGGCGCTGGAGCAGTCCGGGGCCGGCAGGAGCGGTATAGATTATGTCAAAACGCATGGAGTTGGCGGGGTCTTGAACGATAAGATAGAAACTGACATATCGAAACGGATATTCGGGAAACGGGCGTATGCGATACCGTCCAGCTCGATAAAATCCATGATCGGGCATATGCAGGGAGCCGCCGGCATTGTCGAGACCATAGCGGGCCTGCTGGCGATGGAAAATGACACGGCGCCTCCGACGATAAATTATGAGGACCCTGACCCCGAGTGCGACCTGGATTACGTTCCGAACAAGGCCCGGAACATGAAGATAGGGAACATGCTTTCCTTATCGTTCGGGTTTGGAGGAAAAAACACAGCTCTGGTGCTGAGGAAAATATGAATATATCATTTAACAGATTTCTGCCTTTTTATATACTGTTCCTGCTGGCGGGGGCGGCAGAGAGGGTTCTGTCCACGTTTTTCGGGAAAGTTAAATTAAAGCCTGCGGCATATGTCTTGTACGGCTGGACGTTCAAAGCCCCTTTTTACGTATATTTACTGATAATTTTCTGTTCCATCATGGAGTTCCTGCTGACCGTCAGGACGATAGATCTCGCGGTTTCTTCCGCCGGCATCGTGTCCTTCGTCCTCGGGGCGGTATTGCGTAAAAAAGCCATGGCGGACCTGGGCGATAACTGGGGCCTGTATACCGAGATCAAAAAAGGCCACGAGCTCGTGTGCGGCGGGGTATACAAGTACCTGAAGCATCCATATTATCTCGCGGTGATACTGGAACTGAGCGGGGCTTGCCTTGTGGCGAACGCCTATTGGTCCTTTATGCTCGTGTTCCTGGTCCAGGGCGTTATACTGGCCGCGCGGATAGTTCTGGAGGAGAAGATGTTGACCGGTTATTTCGGAGAAAAATATGTCAGTTACAGGAGGAACAAGATATTTTGACGGTCCCGCCGGATGGTAAGGGACAATTACCTTTCCGGGGCATAAAAGGCGTGTATTTATTATGGTACAGTTCATAGTTGCTTCTTTTCTTACGGCGGTAGCGACCTTCGCTTTAGCGATATTCGTTTTTCTGTATAACAGGAGAGGGAAAGTCAACCGGATATTCTGCGTTTATTCGCTAAGCATAGCGGAATGGAGCTTTTTTACGGCGCTGCACGGGATGACCGACGTAAAATGGATATCGTTCGCCGCCGCTAAAATAATGCATGTCGGGGTGTTCTTCATCCCCGTGTTATTCTTCCATTTCACGCTCCAGATCCTGTACTGTCTCGAAAAGTACAGGAAGGTACTGAAGGCGGGGTATGTTCTCAGCTCCTGCCTGGCAGCCGTTAACTTTGCTACGCCTTTTATAGTCAGGGACGTCAGCCCCAAGCTGGGATATCATTATTTCATGTCCGCCGGAAGCCTGTATCCGGTGGTGATAGTGATCTTTCTGTTCTTCGCTACAAGCGGCCTTTATCTCTTGTTGAAGTCGTACCGGGCTTCTCACGGCAAAAAACGGAACCAGTTGAAATATCTGTTCTGGGGGTCCTTACTCGGATATACCATGGGGATCTCGAATTTTCTGCCGGTATACGGCATTACGGTGTTCCCTTATCCGTTCGGCAGTTACGGTATCGCCCTGTACGTGGCGATCACGGCGTATGCCATAGTCCGGTACCAGTTCCTGGATATCGAGGTTATTGTCAAGAAGACGCTTGTGTTCACGGGGCTTTTTATCGCGACTTACGCCATCTTTTCGGGTTTCGCGTCTTTGGGGACGTTCATATTCGAAGATATCGTGCGGAGCCGCTGGCTCGCGATGGTGCCTTCAGTATTCGTGATAGTGCTTCTTTTCCACCCGCTGGAGTCTTTTCTGAGGATGGTCACTGACAAGTATCTGTTCCAGAAAAAGTACGACGTGAAACAGATCCTTAAGACGTTCGCGAACGAGGTCCTTACCGTTCTGGACCTGAACGATCTGATACATCAAACGGTGAACAAGATCACGGAGATCATGAAACTGGAGAGCGGGAGTGTGTTCCTTTATGATAAAGCGGCCGGGAACCTTAGCCTTGCCGCCGGCGTGGATGTGCCGATAGGGAACTATACGGTGAATATCGGACAGGAGCTTCTTTCTGAACTGTTCAGGAACGATAACTGTGTGTACGTGGGAGGTCCCGATAACGAGACGGCGCATAAAAAGCTCCTGCCCCGGAACATAAGGGCGATATTCGGGGAGATGGACCCCGCGCTGGTGATCCCGCTGGCATACAGGAACGACGCGGTTGGCCTGATGGCCCTTGGCAAAAAGAAATCGGACGAAGAGTTCACTCCGGACGATATAGATATTCTCCTGCCGCTCGCGCGGACGCTGTCGATCGCGATCACGAATGCCAGTCTTTTCGAACAGCTTTCGGAAGCGCAGGCCCAGGCGGCGCAGAGAGAGAAGATGGCGGTCATCGGTACGCTTTCCGCGGGGATAAACCATGAGATATGCAACCCCCTCGGTATCGCGCGAGGCCAGTGTGAGATGTTCCTTTTGAATATGGCGGACGGTGTGTACAAGGACAAAAGCCCCCGGGAGCTTTTGCTGAAGGCGCAGGAGATCATGCGGAAAGTTATAAAAGAGACGGACCGGGCGACGGTCATCACCAGGAAGCTTTCGTCCTTCGCGAAACCGGCAAAAGGCGAGATGGCGGATAATGTGCAGGTCGAGAAAGAACTGGAGGAAGTTATTTCACTTGTCGAGCATGACCTGAGCCTGGATGATATCACCGTCTCCAGGGAAATACAGACGGGCCTTCCGCCGATCTCGGCGGACAGGAAGCAATTGCAGGAGATTTTTTTCAATATCATACGCAACGCGGCCCAGTCCATCAGAGGGAAAGGGGAGATCATAGTGAGGATATTCGCCGCGGCCGGGAAGGTCCGCATAGATATAGCGGATAACGGCGCCGGCATAAACAAGATGTACCTGGACCGCATATTTGACCCGTTCTTCACGACGAAAGATCCCGGCGAAGGAACAGGTCTCGGCCTTTTTATCGTCAAACAGATAATCGAACGGAACAACGGCAGTATATCGGTCGAAAGCCTGCCGGAGGAGGGTACGGTCTTCCATATCGCTTTCGAGATAGCGCGGCGCGAGGGAATACCGGACGCGAATCGTGTTTGTGACCGGGTAGCATCATAATTTGGCGTGCGGGGGCGTTAAGGATCTATTCAGTCGGGTGATAAAAAGGCGGCAGGGAGAGAGAGCGTGTCAGAACCGAGAATATTGTCTGTCGATGATGAAAAAAGTTTCACGGAATTTCTCAAACAGTATTTTGAGCCGAGTGCGTAAATAAAGCCGGGAGGGTGTGGTATGCTGAGGATGCTTGTTGTCGACGACGAGATCGATATATGTGATTTCGTTAAGAATTTCTTTAAAGAAAGGAGTTTTGACGTGTTTGTCGCGCATAACGGGGAAGAGGCGCTCAGTCTGGTCGAGACCAAAAGCCCCGATATTATACTCCTGGACCTGAAAATGCCGGTCATGGATGGCATGAAAACGCTGGCGGAGATCCGGAGGACGCGCCCGGAGGCGAAGGTCATAGTCGTGACCGCGGTCGAGGACAAGAAAAAGTGCGAGGAAGCTAAACGGTACGGCGTGGTTGATTATATCACGAAACCGCTTCTATTGGAGCAGCTGGAACGGAAGGTGCTGGCCACCGCGGAAACGATCAGGGTCCGCAAATAGATGCCGCGGACAGCTTTTTCCATGAAAGGCACAATACAGGAGAGGATATGGCACGCGAGGATAATTGGTTAAAACTGCAGGATTGGATCTCGGGTAAGATGAAGAGCTGTGACGGGGCGCTGATCCCTCTGGGGCCGCCGGGCCTGGAGAAACGCCAGGAACCGGAACTCGATTATCAGTTCTTTCTCGAGAACGCGTCACGCACGATGATACGTTTTAAGAGGCCCGAACGCCTTATACGCATGATCGTCAGGATGATAGACGAGCAGGTAAAGGTAAAGCATACGGCGATATTGATGTATCAGAAAGACAAGGATTCCTTCACGCTTTTTGACAGTAAAGGGGCCGAGGGGGTCAAGTTACCGGTGGGTTTTATAAGGCTCACCTTTGACAACCCGCTTATACGCATTTTTCAAGAACGCCTTAATTTCAAGATATCGGAATCCGGCGTCCTGGTATATAACGAACTGCTTGAAATGCTTCACTGGGATACGGGTATAAAAGAGAACCGGGAAGCCGCCGCCCAGATCGAACGGGCCATCAAACAGATGGAACTTTTGAAGGCCGTTATCTGTATCCCCATTTATTACAAAAAGGACTTGAGGGGCGTGTTCATACTCGGCAAGAAGCTGAGCAATATGAAGTTCAGCCGGCAGGAGATCGGTTTTTTCCGGACGCTCGCGAACGACACCGCGATGGCGCTGGCGAACGCGCAGCTCATACAGGACCTGCAGGAGAAGATCTACGAGGTCCATAACCTTTATGAAAAGGAACACAGCATATTCATACATACGGCGATCTCACTGGCGGCGGCGATCGATGCCAGGGACCCGTACACCCGCGGGCATACGGAACGCGTTACACAGTACGCCCTGACGATCGCGGTGGAGCTTGAGGACCTGCCGGAAGCGCTTGAATACAGGAATTTCAGGGAAACCCTGCATATTTCGGCCCTGCTCCACGATGTGGGCAAAATAGGGGTATCTGACAGCATATTGAACAAAAAAAGCGAGCTGACCAAAAAGGAATATGAAAAGGTCAAGGAGCATTCCACCACGGGGGCGGCGATATTGTATCCGATACGGGAACTCGGCGATGTCGCCCGGGAAGTGCGCGCCCATCACGAGAGGTTCGACGGGAACGGGTATCCGGACAGATTAAAGGGAGAAGAAATACCGTTTATCGCGCGCATCATTTCTGTCGCCGACACGTTCGACGCCATTACCAGCGACAGGCCTTATCGCCAGAGGAAGATGGCGGAAGTCGCGGTCCAGATAATCAAGGACAATTCCGGCACACAGTTCGACCCCATCATAGTAAGCGCGTTCCTGCTTGCGTACCGTAAAGGCAGGCTGAAAACCGCGTAATCCCAACCACACACAAATTAAGCGCGCCGCATATCCCCCAAGTCGTGCAACCGTGCATATTAAACATGTAGGGGCACGGCGCGCCGTGCCCCTACCGTATCCACTTTTAACGGAAAACCAGACGAGCGCGAACCAGGCGATTCAAGGGGTCTGTCGTTATGATGAAGATTGTGCTTGGCAAAAAGCGTTTTTTGCGGTATAATATCATTAGTAAAACAAACAGGAGGATGAATTATGAAAAATTTTTTGGTGTTTTTGATAGTGTTCGGGATATGTGGTATGTTCACATCCGCTTATGCCGAGGGAGAGACCGTTCTTTTTGGTTTCGAGAAAGGCCTCGATGGGTGGGAGATACCGGACTGGGCGTTCGATAAAGGCGACCATGTCCAGAAAGAGGTATCCGTTTCAAGTGAATACGCGGACCAGGGTACGAAGAGCCTCAAGATCGATGCGGAATTCCCGGGTGACAGGTGGGCAGGCGCGATCGTCGAGATCATGCAGTATTTCGACTGGACGGAATACAATACGATTGCCTGTGATGTCTATATCCCGGTGGATGCCCCATTAGGGCTAAAGGCTAAGATGATACTGACCGTCGGTGATACCTGGAAATGGGTCGAAATGAGCAAGTCCGCTGCTTTGAAGCCTGGGGAATGGGTGGTCATATCGGCGGATCTCATGCCGGGCAGTATTGACTGGAGGCGGGTACAGGTGGATGACGTGTTCCGTCAGGATGTAAGGAAGCTTGACATCAGGATCGAATCGAACAATAAACCGGCGTATACGGGCCCCATTTATGTCGACAACATCAGGCTCATAAAATAAGCGTATTTTATCGCCGGGCCGATCGTCAGGATCGAGGCGGAGTTACGATGCAGATCGCTTCCGTGTCCGTTTTGCCCCTGTTCGCGAAGCTGTGGGGAAGGGAAGCGTCAAAAAAAAGGCTGTCGCCGGTTTTGAGCGAATACTTCCGGTCGCCGATGGCGGCGTCCATGGATCCGGATACCACGTAAACGAACTTTTCAACGCCTATTTTATCCTGTTCTTTTCCGGTTTCTCCCCCGGGCGTTATTTTCAGCATCAGGGGGAGTATCTTTTTGTCCAGCGTTTTCGGCGTCAGCAGTTCATATTTCGCTTTATTTGAATAGACCTGGTAGACGACACGGTCGCTCATAGCTACCGTGCCTACTGTTTTGTTGTCGATCTCCAGTTTCCGGTAAAGGTCGGAAACGGAGACACCGAGGGCCTTGCATATCTGTATATGCGACTCCAGGGTGCCGGTCATCTTGTCGTTCTCCATCCGGCTGAGAGTCGCCAGCGCGACCCCGCTTTTCCGGGAAAGCTCATCCAACGTGATATTTTTTTCTTTGCGCAGGGAACGTATGCTTTTTCCTATCTTCATTTATCTCCTTTATATCCGGGGTTGGTATATCCTGATCCGCTTTTAGTATAATAATATCTTATTTTTCGCAAAAAATCAAATATCCAGTCCGATAGTGTGTTGTGAAATCAATTGCTGCTAATTGTCATCCTGAGCGAGGAAGGCCTGAAAGGCCGACTGAGTCGAAGGATCTGAATTCAGATTCCTCGACTTCGTTCGCCTTCGGCGAACTTCGCTCGGAATGACAATGGACAGAAATTACTTGTACAACGTACTATTAAGTTTTCCTGCCGTTAAAACCCATGGCTCACACTGAAATAGAACTGCCCTTCCTTTTTATCCCCGTGGTTCTCGCTGAGGGGATATCCCCAGTCAAGTTTGACCGGCCCGATAGGCGTTTTTACCCTGACCCCTA
>JBDRFA010000046.1:0-17957 GCA_043819235.1 Candidatus Omnitrophota bacterium
TAATAACCGGTGGATGCGGATTTATAGG
Organism: Candidatus Omnitrophota bacterium; assembly: GCA_043819235.1. Taxonomy (GTDB): domain Bacteria; phylum Omnitrophota; class Gorgyraeia; order Tantalellales; family Tantalellaceae; genus JBDRFA01. Next base: position 29 of record JBDRFA010000046.1, read on the forward strand.
TTCGAATTTCATACATTTCATGCTGGATAAGTATGACGATGTGGCGATAGTGAACCTGGATAAGCTGACGTATTGCGGTAACCCCGAGAACATGTCGGACGTTTCCGGGGACACGCGTTATTCGTTCGTCGAGGGGGATATCTGCGACAGGGCCGCCGTGAAAAGCCTGGCAAAAGGAGCCGACGCGGTAGTGAACTTCGCCGCCGAAACGCATGTCGACAGGTCGATCAAATATCCGGACGATTTTCTGAGGACGAACGTGTCCGGAGTGAACGTCCTTCTTGAGGCGGCCAGAGAAGCCGGTATCCGGCGTTTTATACAGATAGGGACGGATGAAGTGTACGGCAGCGTTAAAGAGGGGTTCTCGAAGGAGGATGACCCTCTGAAACCTAACAGCCCTTATTCCGCCACGAAAGCCGCGGGAGACCTACTGGCGCTCGCGTATCACGCGACATACGGCCTTCCCGTGATCGTCGTAAGGAGCTCGAACAATTTCGGGCCGTACCAGTATCCGGAAAAGGCCATACCGCTTTTTGTCACGAACCTCCTGGACGGAAAAAAAGTGCCCCTTTACGGCGACGGGAGCAATATCCGGGAATGGTTGTATGTCGAGGACAACTGCGCCGCTATCGACCTTGTGCTGAGAAAAGGGGCCGGCGGCGAGATATACAATATCGGGGGAGGCGGGCAGATAACCAACCTCGAACTGACGGATATGATATTGTCGGTCATGGCGCAGGATAATAGCTGTGTGGAACATGTCGCCGACCGTCCGGGCCACGACAAGCGATATGCCCTGGATTCATCGAAAGTGAAAGAACTTGGCTGGGCCCAGTCGCCCGATCTTTTGCGGGATCTGGAAAAGACGGTTAAATGGTATAGGAATAATGAATCCTGGTGGAGGCCCATCAAGGAAAAGGCCGAGATCATTACGTGGTAGTTTTTTTGCGGGATTTAAGTAGCCTAGCGCGGAGTGTGTTCCCTATGCTCCTACCCGGGCCCCTCCGCCCGGTGTGGATCCTCCCGGTACGGAGCATAGGGAACACACTCCGCGAGATGCGGGGAGATTGGACCCCTCCGGGAATACCCGCGTCAGGTGCGTGATACTATGAAGATACTGATCACAGGTTCAAGCGGAATGCTCGGTACGGAGTTTTGCGGGGTGTTTAAGGGCGGCCATGAGGTTATAGGGATGGATGTCAGGGAAGCGGGTGAGGGGTGCCCGGCGCCGGATGTTTTTCGTAAGGTGGACATAACGGATCCCGGACAGGTCAGAAAAGTTTTTGATGAAGAGAGGCCGGAGCTTGTTATTCACGCGGCGGCGTGGACGGATGTCGATGGATGTGAAAAGGACCCTGAAAGGGCGGATCTGATAAATGTGGCTGGGACGAGGAATATAGCCGTTTCGGCCCGCGCGGCGGGGAATATTCCTGTAGTCTTCATCAGTACGGATTTCGTTTTTGACGGGGAAAAAAGTTCACCGTATACTGAGCGCGACAAAGGGCACCCTCTAAGCGTTTACGGGAAGAGTAAATGGGATGCCGAGAAGGCACTTGAAGAGACGCTGGAGAAGTACCTGATCGTAAGGACGAGCTGGCTTTATGGCAGGAACGGGAAGAATTTTGTGGATACGGTCGTCGCGAAAGGTATCGCCGAAGGGCATCTTCGCGTCGTCAGCGACCAGGTAGGGTCCCCGACGTACGCGAAAGACCTTGCCCGGGCCATCAGGGACCTTATCAATATTAAAAAGGATCCCCGCAGGGATATTTACCACATATGCAATTCAGGACGGTGTTCCTGGCAAGAATTTGCCGTAAGGATCATGTCTCTTGTGAAAGATTGCGCGCATGTCACGGTGGAGCCGGTTACAAGCGCGGAATTATCGAGGCCCGCTCCCAGGCCGAAGTTCTCGGTACTGGATAATTCGCGGTTCAGCGAGATCACGGGGTCCGCGATGCGCCCATGGGACGAAGCGCTGGAGGAATATCTGCGGGAGCGGTACGGGGACGGGAGGCGAAAGAAAAACCGATAGCCGGCGGCATAAGGCCCGACGGCTGAAAAAGGAGGAAATAGATGGACGAGTATAAGGTATTGAAGAGTAAGATCAGTAGAAGCAAGGCGGTCATTACCGTAATAGGCCTGGGGTATGTCGGGTTGCCGATGGCGCTCGAGTTCTGCAAAAAGGGGTTTAAGGTCAACGGACTTGATACCAATATCAGGCGCATAAAAAACCTGAATAAGGGGAATTCATACATCGATGACATTTCTTCGGAGGAGATGAGGAAGATATTAAAAAAAGGCGATTTCCGCGCTACGGCGGACCCGGCAGTGCTGAGTTCTTCAGACGTTGTTATCGTATGCGTGCCTACGCCGCTGAGGAAAATAAAAGAACCGGATATTTCCTACATCATAGCCGCCAGCCGCACTTTAAGGAAACATATGCGTTCCGGCCAGCTTATCATCGTAGAGAGCACGACTTATCCCGGTACGACGCGGGATGTAATACTGCCGGAGCTCGAAAAAAGCGGCCTGAAACTGGACAAGGATTTTTATCTGGGGTTTTCCCCGGAAAGGATCGATCCGGGCAACCCGAAATACAGTTTTTCCAATATCCCGAAGGTTGTCGGAGGCCTGACGCCGAAAAGCACGGAACTGGGGAAGGCATTGTATTCCCGGGTGGTGGAAAGAGTGATAGGGGTATCCAGTACGGAAACGGCGGAAGTCACGAAACTTCTGGAGAACACGTTCCGCATAGTGAATATCGGGCTTATTAACGAGTTCGCCATGCTGTGCAACAAGCTGGATATAGACGTATGGGAAGTGATAGAGGCCGCGAAAACGAAGCCCTTCGGGTTCATGCCTTTTTACCCCGGGCCCGGCATAGGAGGGCATTGCATACCGGCGGACCCCATGTATCTTTCCTGGAAGGCCCGTACGGTGGGGTTCGAGACGAAAATGGTGGACCTTGCCGCCAAGACGAACCGGATGATGCCAAGGTATGTCGTCAGGAGAGCCGCTAAACTTCTCGCGGCGAAAGGGAAGAAGCTTGAGAACGCGCGGGTCCTTCTGGTAGGGGTCGCGTATAAGAAAGATATAAACGATCTCAGGGAATCCCCGGCACTGGATATAATCGACGAGCTCAGGAAGAAGAATGTCAGACTATCCTATAACGACGAACATATACCGTATCTGGACCTGCCCGGGATCAAGATGAAATCGCGGAAACTTACTCCCGCGCTTGTCAGGAACCATAATATCGTCATAGTCGCGACGGACCACAGTTATCTGGACTACAAAATGATAGCCAGGAACGGCGCCATAGTGCTCGATACCAGGAACGCTTTTGAGAAGAACGGAGTCAAACGCGGGAACGTGGTAAAGTTGTAATGAAAGGCGTAGCGCAAAGCGTTTAAATTAATGTATAGGAAAATTAATACGTTAGATCCCTCGACTCCGCGCCCTTCGGCCGCTCCGCTCGGGATGACAATGCGGAGGAGCTGTCATCCCGAGCGAGGGAACAAAGTGACCGAGTCGAGGGATCTAAGTTCAATATGAGAAAAAGGAGGAATAGGATGGACAGGTATCTGGTTACGGGCGGCGCCGGTTTTATCGGGTCGAATATTACGGAAGAACTTGTGAGGTGCGGCGAATATGTCCGTGTGCTGGATAACTTTTCCGCGGGCAAGGAAGAGAATATCGCTTCTTTCAGGGAGAAAATAGATCTTATGAAAGGCGACGTGCGCAGTGAGAAAGACGTCAGAGCGGCGCTTGAAGGGATAGATTACGTTATACACCAGGCGGCGCTCAGGAGCGTGGCGAAAAGCGTGGAAGAGCCTTTGCCGACAAATGACGTGAACGTGAACGGGACGTTGAACCTTTTGATGCTGGCGAAGGACGCGGGCGTGAAAAGGGTCGTTTACGCTTCCAGCAGTTCCATTTACGGCGACTGTAACGTGTTCCCGCAGGATGAGAGTATAGCCCCGGACCCGATATCCCCTTATGCCGTAAGCAAGCTCGCGGCGGAATATTATTGCAGGATGTTCAGCCATACACTGGGCCTTGAGACGGTGAGTTTAAGGTATTTCAACGTGTTCGGCCCGCGGCAGAACCCTGAATCGATGTACTCGGCGGTCATACCGGCTTTTATCGAAAAACTTGTCGCCGGCAAACCATGTACCATTGACGGGGACGGGGCCCAGTCGCGGGATTTCACATTTGTCAGCAACGTGGTGGACGCGAACCTGGCGGCCTGCAAGGTGCCGGGCGTTTCCGGGATGTATTTCAACGTCGCCTGCGGAACGGAACATTCCGTAGTCGACGTGGCGGAGAACCTCAAGGAGATACTCGGGAAGGATATAAAGTCCGTGCACGGGCCGAAACGTGCCGGGGACGTGTTAAAGACCGTAGCCGATATCAGCCGGTTGAGGGACATCCTCAAGGTAGAACCCCGTGTCGGGTTCTACGCGGGGCTTAAGAGGACGGTGGAGTGGTTCGTTGAGAGCCGGAAAGGCCTGTAGGTTTTGAATAATTTCTCGGTAGCGGGGACATCGCCAGGGGTGTTCGCTATACTCCTACCCGGGCCCCTCCGCCCGGCGTGGATCCTCCCGGTCCGGATTATAGCGAACACCCCTGGCGATATGCAACTGGTTTTGTAAAGGATGTGAATTGGTTTAGTGAAAAAGAAGATATATATTTTAGGTGTTTCCGCTTTTTATCATGATGCGGCGGCTGTGCTGGTGGGGGACGGGGAGATCATTGCTGCGGCCCAGGAAGAAAGGTTTACCAGGAAAAAGCACGACCCTTCTTTCCCGGTCAACGCGGCCCGGTATTGCCTTCGCGAGGCCGGCATAGGCATAAAGGACGTCGCTCTTATAGCTTTTTACGACAAACCTTTTCTTAAGTTCGAAAGGATCCTCGAAACATATCTGTCATACGCGCCGGCGGGGATAAGGTCTTTCATCGAGGCTGTCCCGCCATGGGTCAAGCAGAAGCTTTTCATAAAAGAACACATATATAAAGACCTGGGTTATGAAGGCGAGGTCATTTTTCCCGAACACCATCATTCTCACGCGGGAAGCGCTTTTTATCCCTCGCCGTTCGAAGAAGCCGCCGTCCTTACCGTGGACGGTGTCGGAGAGTGGACGACCGCGAGTTTCGGCGCGGGTAAAGGGAACAAGGTCGAATTGTACGAAGAGATAAAGTTCCCGCATTCGCTCGGGCTTCTTTATTCGGCGTTCACCTATTATTGCGGGTTCAGGGTCAACTCCGGAGAGTATAAGTTGATGGGCCTTGCCCCGTACGGCGAACCCGTCTATGTCGATACCATACTTGAGAACCTGATAGACCTGAAAGATGACGGGTCATTCCGGCTGAACATGGGATATTTCAATTATTGCGCGGGCCTCACCATGACGAACAGGCGGTTCCACAAGTTGTTCGGCGGGCCGCCCAGAAAATCCGAAAGCCGGATCGCGGAAAGGCATATGGACCTCGCCAGGTCCGTACAGGCGGTCACGGAAACGGTGATGATGAACATGGCGCGATATGTCCACAAGAGGACCGGTATGGAAAACCTGTGCTATGCCGGCGGTGTCGCTCTTAACTGCGTGGCGAACGGCAGGATCTTGAGGGAGGGGCCTTTCAGGAACATATGGATACAGCCGGCTTCTTCGGACGCCGGCGGGGCCCTGGGAGCCGCGCTGGTCGCATGGCACGAGCATCTGGGCGAAACGCGGCACGTGACCGAAGGCAGGGACAGCCAGAAAGCAAGCCTGCTGGGGCCGTCTTTTCCCGATGAAGTGATCGAGCGGTTCCTCAGGGAGAACGATGTGCCTTATGAAAAGCTGAAATATGAGGATATACCGAGAACCGTTTCCGATATCCTGGCGGAGCAGAAAGTCGTCGGGTGGTTCCAGGGCAGGATGGAGTTCGGGCCGCGCGCGCTCGGCGCGCGAAGCATACTGGGAGACCCGAGGTCCGAAAAAATGCAGTCGATCATGAACCTCAAGATCAAGTTCAGGGAATCTTTCCGGCCTTTTGCCCCGAGCATAATCCTGGAAAAAGCGGAAGAGTATTTCGGGTTAAGGTCGGAAAGTCCGTATATGCTGATCGTTTCGTCTGTCAGTGAGAGTAAAAGGGAAAAGGTCGCGGGCAGCTCAGGCCTCCGTGGCCTGGACAAGCTGAAAGTGAAACGGTCGGTCATACCCGCGGTGACGCACGTGGATCATTCGGCAAGGGTCCAGACGGTCAAAAGGGAAGACAACGCTTTATACTATGATATGTTGAAAAAATTCGGGGACGACCACGGGTGCCCGCTTGTTATAAATACTTCTTTTAACGTGAGGGGAGAACCGATAGTCTGTACACCGGAGGACGCTTACAGATGTTTCATGCGGACGAATATGGATCATCTCATGATGGGCTCGTTCCTGATCGACAAAAAAAAACAGGACCCCGCGAAACTGCGCCTCGCGGAAGAGGACAAATTCGAACCGGATTAGGGTGTAGATATCCTGATGGCAGAGCACAAAGCGCGGGGCGCATGGAATGAGAGGAAATATAAAATTAATGTCATCCCCGCGAAAGCGGGGATCAAATGAAAGAGAATATTATTTTTACTGGATCCCCGCTTTCGCGGGGATGACATACGAATAAATATTGTAAAGGTGTGAAATGAAACATGATGCCGGGGATATGAAAGACAGGGATCTGAGGCAGTTCGGGCTGGTGCTGGGGATAGTGCTTTCCGGGATCGGGTTCCTCCATTTCCGGAAAGATCATATGACGGTCTCTTCATGGCTTTTCGGCATGGGGGGAGTGTCATTGCTTGCGGCCGTTATCAGGCCGTGCCTGCTCCGGGCGGTATACGCGGTATTCAGTAAGGTTGCCCGTATTATCGGATGGGTCAACACCCGTATCATTATTATTTTCGTATATTACTTGATAGTGACGCCGATCGGCCTTATAATGAGGTTTTTCGGAAAGGACCCGTTACCCCGGAAGATAGACCGGCGCGCGGAGAGTTACTGGGTAAAAAGGGATAACGCGGGTGTTGGAAGTCATTTGAAGAAACAGTTTTAGTACGTTAGATCCCTCGACTCGGTCCCCCTCGGCTTCGCTCGGGGTCCCTCGCTCCCCTCGCTTCGCTCGGGACAGGCGGGATGACAGAGAGTTGTTATCCGAACGGAACTTTGAGGGGGTACACTGACTTTGTCATCCCGAGCGGAGCGCCCTTAGGGCGCGAAGTCGAGGGATCTAAGTTCTCATAACGGAATTTCAATGTTTTGTCATCCCGAGCGAAGCCCGCCGAAGGCGGGCGGAGTCGAGGGATCTAAGTTCACGATCAGGAAATTCAAAGTTGGACTAAAGACCATAGACAATAGACCATAGACTTTTTCGCGGAGTAAAATGGGGACGTCACCCATTTAATTAAAATAAAAAAAGTCATAAAAATGGGTGACGTCCCCATTTTAAAAACAATATTCCGTAGGAGCGGCCTCCCGGCCGCGAACAAGAGATGTGAAAACGGAAATAGTAAGGGTTCGCGGCCGGGAGGCCGCTCCTACGGGAGAACAATTTTTCCTGCAGATGCGGGCTAAGATTACAGGTAATTATTTCGTGAAATTGGTATTAGTTCGAACTTTTTAACTTTTACACTTTTAACTTTTTAACTGTTATATGTTCCCGCCGAAGGCGGGCTAACTTGTAAGGAGAAACGATGAATAAGATGTCGATCATGGGGGAATTGTGGGATTTTCTGAAAGTCAGGAAAAAATGGTGGCTGTTACCTATAATCGTGGTCCTTTTGCTCCTGGGCATGTTGATCCTGTTCTCCGAATCGTCCGCGATAGCCCCGTTTATATATACGTTGTTCTAAATAATAACTTACAGCCTACAGCCTAAAGCCTAAAGCTTAAAGCTGAAGAAGGAGGATCTAATGCGCATATTGCTTACCGGCGGGGCCGGGTTTCTCGGGTCGCACCTTACGGACAGGCTTCTTAAGGACGGGCATGAAGTGGTATGCATGGATAACCTGATAACGGGAAGCCTCGCGAATATCGCGCATTTCGCCGGCAATTCCCGGTTCGAGTTTATCAAACACGATGTGACGAAATACATCGTTATCGAGGGGAAAGTCGATTTCATACTTCATTTCGCTTCGCCGGCAAGCCCGGTAGATTATCTGGAACATCCGATAAAAACGCTCAAGGTCGGTTCTCTGGGCACGCATAATTCTCTCGGTGTGGCGAAAGCGCACGGGGCGAAATTCCTGCTCGCTTCCACGTCGGAGGTGTACGGGGACCCTCTCGTGAACCCTCAGCCCGAGACATACTGGGGCAATGTCAATCCGACGGGTCCCAGGGGAGTGTATGACGAGGCCAAACGTTTCGCCGAAGCTCTGGCGCTGGCGTATCACAGGGCGCACGGGATAGACGTGAAGATAGTCCGCATATTCAACACTTACGGCGAAAGGATGCGGCACCATGACGGCAGGGTGGTCCCGAATTTCATAGACCAGGCGTTAAATGACGAACCGCTGACGATCTACGGTGACGGGTCCCAGACAAGGAGTTTCTGCTATGTCGCGGACCTGGTGGAAGGGATCATGAGGCTCATGCGTTCGGACCTTAACGAGCCCGTCAATATAGGCAACCCCGGGGAGATGAGCGTTCTCGATTTCGCGAAGAAGATCAAAGAGTTCACGGGCTGTAAAAGCGAGATAGTTTTCAGGGACCTGCCGGTCAACGACCCCAGGGTAAGAAGGCCGGATATAACAAAAGCCAGAGAAAAGCTCGGCTGGGAACCGAAAGTAACCCTGGACGAAGGGCTCAAAAGGACCATTAAATGGTTCAAGAAGAATTACGGGGGGACGTAGGGGCGCTTCGCGAAGCGCCCTGATCTGTAACAGAACATATGCATGATAACCTTGCAATCGCGAACCAGACGTGTCATGAAAATCCAATAACCGACATCAGTAAAAAAAGGATAAAAAATGGCTAAGAAAAAAGCGTTGATAACCGGGATAACGGGGCAGGACGGGAGTTATCTGGCGGAGTATCTTCTGGATAAGGGGTATGAGGTGCACGGGATCATCAGGAGGGTGGCGCTGGAGGACCAGGGGCACCGCCTGTGGCGGATACGGGGCATAAAGGACCGGTTAAAGCTGCATTGTGGTTCCCTCGAAAGTTACCCGAGCGTGTTCAAGATCCTCGATGAGGTGAAACCCGATGAATGTTACCATCTGGCGGCGCAGAGCTTTGTCACGTATTCTTTCGAGGACGAATTTTCCACGTTCAACGTAAACATCAACGGCACGCATTACGTGCTTTCCTCGCTTAAGAACGCGTGCCCGGATTGCCGGTTCTATTTCGCGGCTTCCAGCGAGATGTTCGGGAGGGCCGAAGAGGTGCCGCAGAGCGAAACGACCCGGTTCCACCCGCGGTCGTCGTACGGCATATCGAAGGTCGCGGGGTTCGATATTACCAGGAATTACCGTGAAGCCTACGGCATGTTCGCCGTGAGCGGAATACTGTTCAACCATGAATCACCCCGCCGGGGTTTTGAGTTCGTGACGAGAAAGATAACTTCCGCCGCGGCGCAGATAAAGCTCGGATTAATGGATAAACTGTACCTGGGTAACCTTGAGGCGAAAAGGGACTGGGGGCACGCGAAGGAGTACGTGAAGGTGATGCATGCCATGCTGCAGGAAGAAAAGCCGGACGACTATGTCATCGGAACGGGAGAAACGCATTCCGTCAGGGAATTCGCGAGTCTCGCGTTCGAGGAGCTCGGACTTGATTATAAAAAATACGTGGAACTGGACGAAAAGTTCTTCAGGCCCGCCGAGGTGGACCTCTTAGTGGCGGATTGTTCCAAGGCGAAGAAGGACCTTAAGTGGACCTATAGCCTGACGTTCAAGGACCTCGTGAGCGAGATGGTGCAATCGGATCACGAGATGTTCAAGCGGCGTGTGTGATGGGAATCGGAATAACTTTAAAGGAGCAAGCATGAACGTGTCGTTATTGGACCTTAAAGCGCAGTACCTGTCCATAAAAAAAGAAATAGATGAAGCTGTCAGCGGTGTTATCGCCAGCCAGTATTTTATTTTATCGAGCGAGGTCGCGGACCTGGAGAACGAGGTATCGAAGTACTGCGGCCTTGCGTTTTCGGCGGGGGTGGCTTCGGGGACCGACGCCATCATCCTGGCTTTAAGGGCGCTGGGCATAGGTAAAGGGGATATCGTGATCACCACGCCTTTTACTTTTTTCGCGACGGCAGAGTCCATATCCATTCTGGGAGCCAGGCCCGTATTCGTCGATATAGACCCGGAAACGTATAACATAGATCCGGATAAAATAGAAGAGGCGATCAAGGGCATGGAGCCAGGGACGCGGAGCATGGTCAAAGCTATTGTTCCCGTTCATCTCTACGGCCAGTGCGCGGATATGGACCGGATAATGGGTATAGCCGGGAGATATGACCTTAAAGTCGTGGAAGACTGCGCCCAGGCGATAGGCGCGGTCCATAAAGGCGGGAAAGCCGGGAGTTTCGGCAACGCGGGATGTTACAGTTTTTTCCCCAGCAAGAACCTGGGCGGATTCGGTGACGGCGGGATGGTCTCTTCTTCGGATGAGACGCTGATAAAGGCGGTCAAGAAACTCCGTGTGCACGGGAGCAGGGAACAGTATATCCATGACGAAATAGGATATAACTCGAGGCTCGACAGCTTTCAGGCCGCCATACTCCGTGTGAAACTCAGAAAACTCGATATGTGGCTTGAAGGCCGCAGAACTATAGCCCGGAAGTATGACGCGGCTTTCGCGCCGCTGGGAATAAAGGCCCCGAAGGTCGCCGAGGGCAATACTCATACTTACCATCAGTATACGATAGCTTTCGAGGACCGTGATGAGCTCATCAGGCACCTCAACGATAAAGGCGTGGCGGCCAGGGTATATTACCCGGTGCCGCTGCACCTGCAGCCGTGTTACAAGGACCTGGGGTACTCCATAGGGGACCTTCCCATTACCGAGAAACAGTCGGAAACGGTCCTTTCCCTGCCGGTCTATCCGGAACTGCCCGATGAAAAGATAGAATACGTCATACGTACGGTGAAAGAATTTGTAAACAGATAGACGTAGGGGCGCTTCGCGAAGCGCCCTTCCGATTATGGAGGAAAAGATAAGCATGGAACTTTCGATCATTATACCGGCGTTCAACGAAGAGAAAAGGCTGGGTTCGACGCTTGATAAGATACGGGCTTTCATGGCCGCGAAAAAGATGGGCCTTGAGGTGATAGTGGTGGATGACGGGAGTTATGACGGAACCTCCCGGGTTGCCAGGGAAAGCGCGCTCGCGGGCCGCCTTAAACTGCTGCGTAACCGGAAAAACACCGGCAAAGGTTTTTCTGTAGCGAAAGGCGTAGCGGAAGCCTCGGGCCGGCTCATACTTCTTTCCGACGCGGACCTTTCGACTCCCATCGGCGAATTCGACAAGCTCAAGGGAAGGATAGACGGCGGAGCGGATATAGCCATCGGTTCACGCGCCTCGGCGTTATCCCAGGTCCTCGTCCGGCAGCCCCTGTACCGCCAGACCATGGGAAGGACATTCAACTTTATAATACGTTTTCTGGTGGGAGAGGAATTCAGGGATACCCAGTGCGGTTTCAAGCTTTTCAGGAAAGAAGCGGCGAAAAAGATATTCCCGGAACTGTCGATCAAAGGGTTCGCTTTCGACGTTGAAATGCTTTATCTGGCCCGGCGGTACGGTTATAAAGTCGAGGAAGTGGGGGTCAGGTGGGAAAATTCGCTTGAAAGCAAAGTTAACCCTCTGGTATCTTCGCTCCCGATGTTAAGGGACGTCATTAAGATCAGAATGGCCCATAGATGAGATCTTTACCGGGACAAAAAAGCGTATTCTGCTTCATAATTATCCTTGGACTCGCGCTGAGGTTATGGGGTATCGGTTTCGGCCTGCCGCATCAGTTCCATCAGGACGAGCCTATAGTGGTCAATCACGCCATGGCGTACGGTACGGGCGACCTCAACCCGCATTTTTTCGCGATACCCCCGCTTACATCATACCTTTTGTTCCTTATTTACGGCATAATGTTCGTATTAGGCAGGCTTGGCGGCGTGTGGGGAGGGCCGGAAGAGTTCGCGGCCCGGTTCTTCGATGACCCCACCTGGTTCTATCTTGCCGGGCGTATTTTTATCGGTGTATTGCCGGGGCTTTTATGCGTGGGGGTAACATACAGGTTCGCGAGGAAGTTTATCTCCTCATCGGGCGCCCTTTACGCCGCCGCGGCCATGTCGGTTACGTTCCTCAACGTCGTCAATTCTCATTATATCTACACGGACATGCTGCTTGTCCTGTTCACGCTTCTGGCATACGAGGCGTTGTTCTCGGTTCACGAAAAGCCGGTCCTGCGGAATTACTGTCTGGCGGGTCTTTTTACAGGCCTTGCCGCCGGCGTAAAATATAACGGCGCGTTACTCGCCGTGCCGTACCTATTAACGCATCTGGCCGCCTCCGGCGCGGGGAAAGGAACCCTGCGTAAAACGATACTGTCCCGGAACATGTGGGCGGGTGCCCTGACAGCGGCGGTAACTTTCTTGCTCACCAACCCGTTCATGGCACTGGACTTTCCGGGTTTTTCAGCTTCGGTTACGCAACAGGCCGGGGCGTTCGCGTATGCGGGATGGCTTCATCATATTTTATTTTCTTTGATGGAGGGCATTTCTTTTCCTCTTGTAATAGCCGGCTCTTGCGGGCTCCTTCTATTATTTTTTAAAGATAGATGGGGGAAGATCCTGGTAAGTTTTCCTGTTATATTCTATTTCCTCCTTGTACTTAAAAGCCAGACCTTTGCCAGGTACGTTCTGCTATTGGTGCCTTTTTTCGCGATAGGCGGAGCGTATATTCTGTTTGAATATATTCCCGGGCGTTTGCGGAATGCCGGGATAAGAAGGATCTTTATAGCGGCAGCCATACTTTTTCTGATCCCTACTTTGATAAAATCCGTAAAAGCTGACATGTTGTTCTCATCGGATGATACACGTATAATATCCGCGGAGTGGATAAGGGAAAATATAGCCCGGGGAGAGAAGATCGCGTGTGACAGTACTAATTTCAGGCCTGTATTGCCTCAACCGTACTCACAACTGGCCTTGAAGAAGAAATTCCTCGATGAACGGCCGGACCTCACCGCGGTCAGATCGAAAAAGCTGGAATTTGAGATGAAAGCCGCCGGGGGAAAAGAGGAAGAATACCCTGTATATTTTCTGTTCGATGATCCGGACGCCCAGGGTCAATTCCTGAATACCCTGCCGGCTTTACCGTACGATATTGAGGCTATCAGACGGGAAGGGATCAGCTACATAGTGGTCAATTCGCAATTTACCAGCAGAGGAAAGAAGGAGTTTCTGGAAAATATAACAGATAAGGCGGATATTGTAATGGATTTTAGCCCTTACCGGGATGGTATTTTCAGGGGAAGCATTGATAGCGTCGACGCTACCTGCATACCGGTCATGGGCAAGGACCTGTTTTCCCGGAAAATAATGGGTCCGGGCTTAAGGGTGTACAGGGTGAAGGAATGAAAAAACACGCGGGGTTCATATTATTTTTCGCTGCTGTTATTATCGTCTTTTTCTGGAAGATGATGATCATGCGCGCGGCGTTCCTTTACGGGGATTATGCCGACCAGGTGTATCCCTGGAGCCTGATCTACGCCGAAAGCGTAAAAAATTTTCAGTTCCCTTTCTGGACGCGTTTTTTTCAAAGTGGATTCCCTTTAATGGCGGAAGGACAGGTCGGCGGATTTTATCCATTGAACCTGCTGTTCTTCTTTTTTCTGCCTTTTCATATCGCGTATAACTATATCGTTATTGCCCATTTTGTCCTCGCCGGGGTTTTCACGTATATGCTGACAAGGAAACTGGGCGCCTGCCAGTGGGGAGGGGCGCTAGCCGCTTTATTGTTCTGTTTCGGCAGCGCGTACGCGGGATGTATGATCAATACTTCTACCGTTAAGACGCTTATATGGTTCCCGTTTGTCCTGTGGTTATTTGAGGGATATTTTCAAAGCAGGAAGCTTTTTCTGATCATCACGGCCGGAGCTGTTCTGGGCATACAGCTTCTGGCCGGGTCGACCCAGATAGCGCTTTATATGGCAGTGTTCTATTTTCTCTATTTTACTTACGGGCTTTTTGTCCGCAATAATTTACGGATAAAAGATATACTGAATATCCTTATGGCGCTTGGCATCGCGGCGATCATTTTTCTGCCGCAGTTCATTTTAAGCTCTGAACTCGCGGAGTTTTCATGGAGGTCAGGGGCTTCCCTGGGGTTTGCTTTATCGGGGTCGTTTTCGCCGTTGAATTTCATGAGTGTGACGATCCCTCATGTAATTTTTCGCGGGGCACGTTTTTATATCGGCGTTTTCAGTTTACTTTTTCTGGTAACGGCTTTTTTGAGCATAAAGCGGGACATTAAGCTTCGACCTGTTTTCCTGGTGCTTCTGGCCTCGGTATTCCTGGCCCTGGGGAAATATAACCCTTTATACGTGTTGTTCATCAAGGTGTTCCGTTTATATGGTTTGCGCGGGCCGAACAAGTTCCTGCTCGCGGGAATATTTGCCGCTTCCGTTCTCGCGGGCCGGGGTTTTACAAGGTTTTTCGAGAACGGGTGGGATGAGGTGAAAACCCGGAGCGTCCGCGCATTTTCGATATTTATCACTATCATGCTTGCCCTGTTTTTTTTCACGAAAATGATGATAGCTGTTTTAGGCGAAAAGATGATCGATATGGGAGAATGGTTTGTGACTAACCATATTTACGGCAAGGATTTTCACCGGTATGACCTGTCTGTTTACTTTGGTAAGGTCAAAAGCATGCACGCTGTGCTGCTCCAGAATATGTCGATAACCAACCCGTTCATCCTTATATCCCTCGGTTTATGCGTGGCCGCCCTTATTATCTGCGTACGTTTATCCAGACAAAAGCGTTTGAGGCCGTGGTACAAAGGTTTGTTCATAACGATTATTTTTTTAGACCTGTACGCTGCCAGTTTTTATGGAACGGGTTTCAGGGGGAATATAACGGGTTTTGACGTATTAGCGCCGGAATGCCCCGCGCTTTTCGATATAGTTCAGCGCGATAAAGATCTATTCAGGATACTGCCTTACGGGATAGCTTCAGCGCGTATCCCCGGTTGGGCCGAACCGAGCTTAAATTCAGTATATGGCATAGATAATGTCGCTTTGTATACGCCTCTGGTGAACGATTATTATAGAGAAGAGCTTGCCCCTCTGGAAGTAGTGGATAACGCTCTTGGCCTGAAGATGCCCGAACCCGGGGCGCTTGATAAAAAACTGGATTTAATACGAATGCTTAACGTAAAATACGTAATAAGCACGGAGATCCTTGAAAAGGATTTTCTGGATCTCATGGCCGAAGAGGATGGGAGATATCTTTACCGTCTGAAAGGAAGCCTTCCGCGGGCATTCATCGCGAAACAGCGTTTGTCTGAAGAGATTGACAGAAACGCGAAAGTGAACATTCTGGAATATGGTTCAGGAAAAGCATTGTTCAGGGCCGATATGCCCTATGACGGTTACCTGGCCTTTTCGGAGAACAGATATCCCGGGTGGAAGGTATACGTCGACGGAGAGGAAAGGGAGATACTTCCTTTTTCCGTGATACAAGCGGTCAAACTGGAAAAAGGCGCCCACAGCGTGAAGTTCGTTTATAAGGCGTTCGGAAGGTGACGGGGTTAGAGGGCTGTTGGGGTAAGTACGGGATAATGAAGTTTTCTTGTTAGGGAGGGATATAGCATGTTGAGGACGTCTCGGGAACAATTTGAGAGATGGCTGGAGTCAAACGAAGATAATGACTTGGAATTTAAAGAGGCCAGGAATAACTTTGATTCGAGCCGCGGCTCCTTATTTGATTACTGTGCCGCAATGGCCAACGACAACGGCGGGAAAATAATATTAGGGGTGAGAGAAAAGCCCAGGGATGTTGTTGGAACTCTATATAAAAACGGTACGCATAATCAACTTTCCCGTGAGATTTGGGATAGGCTTCGCATTCATGTGGATGTTGAGGAATATTTCTACGAGGTTAAACGCGTCTTGATATTTCATATTCCCAGACATATTGTCGGGATACGAGTCAGATCAGGTGGAAAAGGGGATAAGTATGTGTATCCGATCAGGCGCGGAGAATCTCTCGCGGAGATGGATGATCAGAAAACAAAGGAAATATTGAACGAAAATCATTCTGACTTTACGTCTTTGAGCGTTGAAGGGTTGGAGATAGAGGACCTGGATGAAGGGGCTATTGATGTTTTTCGCCACAAGTGGGCCGAAAAATCCCGAAGAGTGGATTATCTCAGTTTTGATGACAGAAAAATCCTGAATAATGCCGGATTGATCACAGAAAGTGGTGTTTGTTTCGCGGCTTTGATCCTTATCGGGGGTGAACGTGCTTTGCAAAGATATCTTTCGGATGCAGAAATTATTTTTGAATGGAGGAATAAACCCCGCCAAACGCATTATGATTTCAGGAAAAATTGGCGGGCACCTTTTGTTAGTATTGATGATGAAATCTGGGCAACTATCAACAGCCGCAATTTGAGGATTCCATTTCAGGAAGGTTTTTTTCAGCGTGAAATCTGGGCTTTTGATGAAAAATCAGTGCGTGAAGCCGTACACAACGCTGTCATGCATCGAGATTATGAACTAAAAGGCCGGTCTATTTTTATCAAGGCTTCTCCTGAAGAGTTTTTTGTAGAAAGCCCCGGGGGGTTCTTTCCGCCGGTTACATCCGAAAACTGTCTTTGGGAGAAATCCTGGCGCAATCGGTTGCTGGCCGAGGCGCTTGAAAAAATAGGTTTAGTCGAGCGATCCAGTCAGGGGCTTGATGATATTTTTGAGCAGGCAATTCGTGACGGAAAGGGACTGCCGGATATTTCTCAAAATGAGGTACATGCAGTCCGCATTTCTATTCCGGCACAGGTCAAAGATAAGGATTTTATACTGTATTTGGAACGTGTGAGTAACGAGAGACAGATTTCTTTATCTTTTGAGGAGATCTATGAGCTGGAACGGATTCGGGAAGGGCAGAAGGTTAGTAAATCCGAATTTAAAGATAAATTTTTCAGGTTGGGGCTTATTGAACAGGTTGGGAAAGGGAGAGGATCAAAATATATATTATCACAGCGTTATTATGAAACGATTGGAAAGAGTGGTAAATATACTCGCTTAAAAGGCTTGCAAAGAGGGCATATTAAACAACTGATATTAAATCACATCAAACAGGGAAAGCCATGTAATGTCAGAAGTTTGTCGGAGGGTTTTCCGGAATATGCGGCAAAAGATTTTTCCAATATACTTCAGGAATTGAAGCGGGATGGTAAGATTTATTTTGATGGTTCTTCTAAATTGGAAGGGACTTGGAAGTTAACTAAGAAGCTTCAATAGCTATAGGAACCGGATTTTAGATATAGGCATTACTGTAAGTCTATTTTCTATAATAAGTTATAAAAAATCAATTAGTGTAGATTAGTTAAAAAGTAGATAAAACAAAGGTGACAAACAAACGAACATGAACCAGACGGTGAAACCTATGGTCAGAACAACGGCTATCGCGGGCCTATTGTTGTGCGTTTTTCTCGCGCTGGGGATAACCAGTATGGCTAGGAAATCGCCTACGTGCGATGAGGCGGCGCATCATATCGCGTCGGGGTATGTGATGCTGACGAAAGGGGACCTGAGGTTCTCTACGGAGACACCGCCGCTGGCCAGGTATGTTATGGCCCTGCCGCTTCTGGCCATGGACATGAACCTGCCGGATGACAGGAGTTTCTGGGCGAGGGAAGACCGCGGTGAATTCTCCCGCGAATTCCTTTATGACTTGAACGATAATTC
>JBDRFA010000047.1:0-7362 GCA_043819235.1 Candidatus Omnitrophota bacterium
GATGTCCATGAGAAGGGCTTCTTTGGCGAGTTCCCTGTACTCTCCCGCGGGGATAGCTTCGGAGGAAGCGGCTCCTTCTATCATTTTCCAAAGGGCCCCGAAAGCGCTCCGTCCGAAATGTATGTCCTGGCCCTCGAGCCAGGCGTAAAGCGTATCGAGAAAAACTCGGTCCACCGTTATGACTTCCCCGTCTCCAAGGCCCAGGCCGGACAATATGAGAGCCTTCTCGCCGGAACCCGCCAGATACCTCTCGAGACTGTCTTTTACGAGAAGGATCACATCATCCTTGAACGCTTTCGACCGGAGGTATTCATCCGAAGCGTAAAGTTCCGCCTTCAGCGCCCCGGCGCCAAAGGCGTCTATTCCGTCTATCCTGCTGAATACGGCCGTGATCTCTTCTACCGTCGCGTCCCTGCCCAGGATGTCCCTGTAATAGTAATGCAGAAACGGCAGGGATTCCTCCCGCAGTATAGAAAGAAGGAGTTCATTCTCCTGCCTGGAATATTCGTCCAGGATGATCTGTTTTTCCGCGAGGATCTCCTGTCTTTTCACGTCTATTTCAGCGTCAAGTTTCGCGAGTTCTTCCGCTACGGCGCGGTTATATTCGGATCCCTGGATGTTTATCTTCTCTATTTCCCCGGAGACTCCCTGACGCTCCACCCTCTCTGTCCATGACCAGAGCAAGAAGTTGTGTTCTATCTCGACGTACCTCTGGCCCTCCAGCTGGGCCCTCGCCCGCGCGAAGATCTCCCTCTGCGCGTTCACGCCTTCCATGAAATCTTCCGCCAGGAGTTTTTTCTGTTCGGCGAGTAAAAGCAGTATGTCCGCCGACTTTTTTTCAAGGACGAGAACGGCATTGGACGCTGAACTCTTGAGGTTCTCCCTCGCGCTGAGGAGCGCGGCGCCCGCCAGGCCGCCGGTATCGTCGTAACTATAATCTATAAAGACACTCCCGTCGCTGAACGATATATAGTCTATCCTGCCGTCATTATCAAAATATGTCGTCGTGCCGTCCGGCCGGGAGACTGAAACGACCTTTTCATCCTTATCATATACCGTCATGGCGGCCAGGCCCGAAGGAAGGCGGTCATCCGGGATCCGCCCGATCAGGCGGTTTATCTCTTCCATTATTTCATAGTCGCCGTAAAGCGCGATCGCGTTGTCCTTTAAGTACCGGGCAAGGTCCCTCTGGTTGGCCCAGACGGGCCCATCGGGCATTTGACCGGCTGAGCCCTGCCCGTACACACCCAGGTCAAGGGCGTTTATCTCGTACCTGATCTCGACGGGCCCGGTATATGTATATGTGCCGGATAAGGACCCGAACCTGAGGCCTATGGCGATAACGTTTTGCGGGTCGAACTGTCCGTCGACGTATCCCCGGTTGAACTCGACCGGGCTGGGCGTAAGCGTAATCTTCTGCCACGCGCCGGTCGGATCCACGTATATTTTGTCACTGTACTCCGTACGCCATGAAGGCGCGTCTTTCGCGAACGCTTCCACGGAGAACCGCTGTCCGCCGCTCGATGAAAATCCGTCCGCGGCGCGCACGTAGAAAGAGATCTCCTGCCGCGTCATATCAAGGCTCGCGCCGTCCTGCCAGTTCTTTCCCGGTACGTAACATGAGTACCTGAGGTCAAGCAGGATCTCGCCCGACGCGCAGCCCGGGCTTAAGCTCATATCCGCCGTAAGCACATTCCCCGACGATTCCCACTTCACTCCGGTTATACCGCCTCCCTGCGCCTGCCAGCGCGTATCCGGCCGCTCGGCCGCGCCAAAGTCCGCCAAAGGTTCCGTGCCGCTTCCCCGGTTGAAAACGTAACTGTAATGCCCTTCAGAAAGGTAATTCACCGACGGTATCCGCGCGTAATTGCCGTTTTCGTCCACCAGGTATTCCTTCACGTTCCTTATATCCATCCATAACGGGGTATTGATCACGCCGGCGTCACCGGAAGGGTCCGCCGGACCGTCAAGGAATTTTAACCGCGTCTCGCCCTCGTAATCCGTACCGGAACCGGCCTGCGTCGCGATGTTAACGCCTATTTTTATTATCCTGCTGGGATCGAAACCTTCTTCCGTATATCCCATGGGAATATCCCCGAAGGTCGGCGTGAGTTCCAGCATGTACCACTTGCCGCCTTCTTTAAGGTTAACCCAGGTGCCGTACTGCACCCTGTTATCCGCGTCTTTCACGAAAAGCCTGGCACCGTTGGGAGACGTCTCCGACCCCACAAGGCCCGCGGGGACTTCTATAAGCATGCGTACGGGCCGCGCCGTAAGGTTTACCGGGCCGTTCAAGCCAAGCCCCGGCACGTCACGCGTAACGTCGAAAAAGATCTCACCTTCGGTCTCGCCGGAGGTGCATCCCGAAGAGAGGTCTACATCGAGCACCAGCTCCCCCGTGCCGGTGTCCCGGTAGACCGACCGGACGCCTTTTATCCCGGGATCCGTCTCTTCGGGATGCCATGATACCTGCCGGAGCATGTTTTCCTGGAAAATATCCGCCGGGCCGTCGGCCATGGCCCCGGCAAAGGACACGAGATATTCCTCGACACCGGCCTCTTCGTCCTCCCCGTAAAGGCGGGCCAGGTCCCTCTGTATCCCCAGGCCCGCGTAAAGGCCGTCCAGCGGGCTGGTTTCGGTATTGATGTTCGCGAAAAGGTCGGGCAATATGTCGTGTTTGATGTTTATCTTCCCGAAATGATCCTTCCCCTCCTGCGCTCCGTCCGGCTCCGATACACTGAGGCCTATCATAACTATCTCCGCTGGATCGAAACCCGCGTCGGTGTACCCGAAATTTATGTTACCTTCCGTCGGGACAAGCGACACACGGATCCAGTCGGAACACTTCTCCATCTCGACCTTCGTGCCGTACTGCGTGTTCCAGTTACTGTCTTTCGCGAATACCTGGATATTACACGGGAAGAGCGGGTCATACTCAAAGTCTTCGTCCAGTTTGAACAGGAAACTTATCTCTTCCCCGCGCATGTCTATGGGCGCCTGCCAGGCGAGCCCGGGAATGTCGTATCTCATATCCAGGTACATCTCGCCCCGGGAACAATGTTCGTCACCCGTACGCATGTCAAGATGCACCACCCACTGTTCGCCGGCATAATCGCGTTCGACGAACCGTATGGCCCGGGAATCGTCATACGTCTGGTGCCTCCAGCTTGAAGCGGCTATGTCTATATCAACCGCCTGTGATCCGCCCTCCGGGGAATCGGGTCGGTCTCTCGAATATACGATGCCTTCCAGCTCCTCCATATCATAAAGAGGCGCTATGCCCTGGGAACCCGCCAGGGCCACCAGCGTGTTCTCATAAAAAACAAGACGCGTGGAATCTTCCAGTTCCAGATGGATAAAGTCACCGTCGATGATGACGTTCCTGTGTTCGCCGTCCGCCGTGTGGAGAGAGAACCTCTTAAGTTCCTGCGAATACCGGTCGAACTCGATGTTATCTATCCAGGACCCGTCCGGCTCGTCTATCCTTTCTATCCGTCCCTCGAAATACTGTATACTGCCGCCCTCATCCGTGTCTTTCCGGGAATAATTGACTACGGTTATCGGGTTCCCGCCGGCGTCCGTGTCGTACACGTAATCATAGGTCTCGTCGTAAGCGGTCCTAAGCTTTACGATCCTTTTCCCGCCGTCATAGTAACGCCTGTTGCCGAGCTCGTCCGTAATAACGGTCTCGGGCCCGTTGTATTCATAAAGGTAAGAAGAACTCCTCACCCCGCCGTAAGAGATATCTATTTCCCGTGTCCTCCCCACGTCATCATATTCATAATCGACGCGAAGCCCTGAGGGAACGGCTATACACGCCAGCATATCGCCCCTGTACCGGTACTGCGTGCCGTCGGAGCCGGAAGTGAAAACCGTAAGGTCCGGCCCGCCGCCTGTGTCCAAAGAGGTGGACACCGTGAACGTTTCTCCGGCATCCGGCCTGCGGAGCTGTGTTATTCTGCCGGTATCATCGACGTCGTACTCGACATTGCCGCCCGTGAAACCGCTCAGCGCGCCGCCGGTAAAAAAATACTCGGACCCGTCCGTTCTTAACAGCTTCGCCGAATCTATCGCGCCGCCGGGCGCGAAAGTGATGTCCCTTAAAAGCGCGCCCGCCGAACTTATCTCCGTAAGCTCCCCGCCGTCAAACTTTATCTCCGAGGAACCCTCGCCGGACCCGAGTCCCACTGAAACGAGATTACCGGCGCCGTCGAAAGTGCGGACCGAGCCGCCTTCCAGAACGCGGAGCCCGGTTATTTCATCGCCTTCTCTTATGATCTCATACTCCGCTTCTACCCCCTCCGCCGAAACGGTACCGGAAATATACCCGTCCGTAAAATTCACGCGGCTGTACTCGCTCGTCAATATCTCCCTGATCCGGCAGTCCGGCGAATAAATGAACCGGATGTTGGGTATATCGATACCGTCCGTGCCGCGCCCACCACGCATGGCGGTGATATTATCGCCGGAAAGATCATGCCGTACGCCGTCCACTATGGCGTCCGTAATAGACACGGTAATACCCGACTCCTCGATCGTCTTCCCGAAATTATAGACATTTCCTGAAACCGTGAATACCTGTTTGACAAAATTGTCCTCAAAAAGGTACAGCTCCCCTGCCGGGCCGTTCTGCCGAACGATATCGTTACCGTTATAGAAGTTCACGTAACCACCATCCACGGAAAGCGCCTTGACGGCTCCGCCGGCGTAACTGACGGTTATATCGCCGTCGTACGTAACGGAGATATCCCCGAACGCGTCCATGCCGTCCGTCCTCGATATAAGATCGGTCCCGGTATAATACCCGTCACGGACGGTTTTAACCGTACCCTCATGAAGCGCCGCGGTATAAAGAACATCGCTCCCCGAAAAAATATAACGCCTTTTTTCCTCATACGCGCCGTCCGAGAGTACCGTTATCCTGCCGGCCTCATCATACTCCCACCGCTTAAGGATGTTCCCTTCAGCGTCAAAATATTCTCCACTTGATACGTTGCCGTCCGTGTTCCTCGTGAACACCGTATAACTGCCGTCAACGTTAGTTACCTTAATATCCCTGGACTGTGTATCCTGTTCACATATTTTCCCGGAGGGATACGTTGCTGTGCGGCCCGTACAGTTCCAGGCCTCGTCATAATGGTATGTGGCAGTATATTCCGTCCTTCCGTCGGGACGGCAGCATTCAACGGTCTTCTTCCTCTTCCCGGGATAATACTCGAGATAGATCTCACTGCAACCGTTCGTCCTTTCTACGCGGACGATCCGGCCATTCCCGTCATATATATATCTACTGCCGTCAGAAGATGTTGAGCACCATCCGGGACGCGGCGGGATACTAGCAATGTCATCTCTGATATAAGACCTTGCCGGTGGTGCGAAATTGAGATGCCAGCCGTTCGGCCTGGCTTTTACAGCGTCATACTTCATACCATCTTCAATGGCATTCTTAGTGTCGATCAGGGATGTTATTGCTGACTGGTTTGCCGGCATCGTCACAGGGATAGTTTCCGCCGGACTTGTCTGTTCTCCGAACAGGTCTCCCGCCCACGCGATCTGGTTCCACAAAAAAATACCGGAAACGATGACGGCGGTCACCTTGATGAACATTCGCGAATTAACGTGTCCCATAACTTACCTCGCTTTTAGTCGTGGTAAGAACCCTGGGGGGCGGGATCTTTGTCGTTGAACGTTGTCATCCCGAGCGAAGCCCCGGAGGGGCGAAGCCGAGGGATCCAACTTGTAGAAACAAAAGTATCGTAATACCTTTTTGATGTATTGTCAAGTTATTTTTTGATTTAAGCGAAATTTCCTGTCCGACAAGATAAGCTCGAAAACGTCCCGCATTACTCGCAGTTTATTCAAATCGTAAGTTGAACTTCAAATTTGCATAAATGAGCCCGACATGCTATACTTAATGTGAAAATACACGAAAGGAGCCGTATGATAACCCGCATAATGTCCGAAACGCTGATATCTCTTGCCAAATCGTATCCGGTCATTACAATTACCGGGCCGAGACAATCCGGCAAAACTACTCTGGCAAAAAGTATTTTTAAAAATAAACCGTATTGCAATCTTGAAAACGTGGACGAACGCGCGTTCGCCATAAACGATCCAAGAGCGTTCTTGAAAAAATTTCCAAAGGGCGCGATTCTTGATGAAATTCAAAGAGCCCCGGACTTATTGTCCTATATCCAGACCATCGTGGATAAAAACCCGTCATCCGGCATGTTCATATTGACCGGCAGTCAAAACCTGAATCTCCTCGCTAACATCACCCAATCTCTTGCCGGCCGCACGGCCATATTTAAGCTGCTCCCCTTTACATTGAAAGAAATCACCGGGTACCGGAAGTCTTTCTCGACAAACGATTATCTGCTTAACGGCTTTTTCCCCGCCGTTTATGAAAAAAAACTCAATCCCACCATTTTTTACAGGAATTACTACGAAACATACATAGAGAGAGATTTAAGGCAGCTGATCACCATAAAAGATTTGAACTTATTCCAGATTTTCATCAGGTTATGCGCAGGAAGGATCGGGCAGCTTTTTAACGCGAATAGTCTCGCGAATGAGGTCGGCGTAAGCTCCGCGAGTATTAAGTCCTGGATGTCGATCCTCGAAGCTTCTTTTATAGTTTTTTCCGTACAGCCTTATCACGAGAACATCGCGAAACGTGTCGTAAAATCACGGAAAATATATTTTTACGATGTGGGGCTCGCGTCCTACCTCCTGCAGATCGAAAACACGAACCAGCTCGCGACCCACCCCCTGCGGGGCGGATTATTCGAAAATCTCGTCATCTCGGAACTCGTGAAATCAAGATATAATCAGGCCCTCGACCATAACCTGTACTTTTATCGGGACAGTAACCACAACGAAATAGACGTTTTATTTAAACATGGAAACACTCTAACCCCTATCGAAATAAAATCGGCTTTGACGTTTAATAACGAATTTTTGAAAAATTTAACTTTCATGCAAAAACTCATACCGGATAGAACCGGCAAGGGTTTTTTGATTTACGGCGGAAACATCGAACAAAACATTCACGAGAATAGCATCATAAACTATAAAAACGCTGAAAACGCTTTGCTCTCCGAATAGAGGCATTCTGCAAAAGATACCCCGGGATCCAGGACCCGCCACGCCCCGTCTACACTACTTGCCCTATTTTTGCTCCTCGATTTTCTCTCCGTTATCTTTTCTCGTCTTTCGTAACCCATACCCCCCAGCCACGATCCCCATGGCAGTGAGAAAAAAAAGAAGAGTCTAACCGCGGCGAAAAGAAACACAACAGATGCAATATAAAGGTACTTAGCATGCAAACGTTTTAAGGAGAAACTAACGGCGCTTAACGGC
>JBDRFA010000048.1:0-6516 GCA_043819235.1 Candidatus Omnitrophota bacterium
CGCACGGTTTCCTGGTAACACGTTAACGCCTAGCCAGGGGTATTCGCTATGCTCCGTACCGGGAGGATCCACGCCGGGCGGAGGGGCCCGGGTAGGAGTATAGCGAATACCCTTGGCGGGATCTGTCTAAGAAAATCGAACGTCCCCGCAGGGAACACCCACACCAGGTATCCCTCGTTACTCAAACCACTTGAAAAATAAGCGCTTCTTTCGTCAGCTAATCTATTACTGAGCAGATCCATTTGTTTGACTAAACAAAGTTTGCAATGTAACTTTTTTGTTGACTAAAATAGATTTTTATGTTATTATTACCATGTTTTTCCAAGATAATATAAATCATTGAAAAGCAAGAAGTCCGAATATTATTGAACATTTAAAACATGGGAAAGAACTAATATGACAAAACATTCTTCACTATTCCAAAAAATCTTTAGCTGTTTTATCGCCGGTATTTTTCTTTTTAACGGCGTAGCCAGTGGCTCGGGAATAGCCTGTCGGACTATATCGCCTTCTCTTATTTTTCAGGAAGATGCCCCGACGGAGGAAAGGGCTGAATTCATGGACAATGCCCTGCGCGAGATGCGGTTCATGACGGTCGCTTTTACGATAGCGGACCATTTTCTTAAGTGGGAAGGCCGGGCGGAGGGGTTACGCGCATGGCTTGAAGACATTTTTATCGATAATTTCCGTTTCCTCGAGGACCAGAAGATCGATCTCGGCGGCGTAACACTGGAAGGCGGAACGGTATCTATCCCATTTGAAAAAGATGATATCAAAAAGATAGCGAAAATATGCAAAAGTGAGGATATCCGCAGGCCGGGCGATAAAGAAGAAGAGCAAAAAGCCGCCGCTTCGGGATGGGACATTGCCGGCGAATACGCCATAACGGTCACGGATAATAAGGGTCCTCACGCGCCGGGACAGCGGGACCTTAAAGGTCCGGAGGCTCTCCCCACTGATCCGGTGATCGCGAACCATATAAAGAGCGGACGGGTAGTCGAGGTCTATCTGGACGGGGAAACGGATTCCCTCATGGCCAACAAGGTCAAATGGCTGAAGAATTACGTCCCCATGGTCACTCCGCGCGAGATGTGGCTGGGACAGTGGATGGATATAAACCAGTTGTTTACCCGGGATGAAGCGTCGAACCTCGAGAAATGGATAAGGGCTAACTCTGTCAGGGGATCTCCGGTAAAATTCAGGGTTCTACTGGGTTCCGGGGCATTGGGGTGGCAGGATGATATGGAACACTCCAATATCTCCCATGCCGGACTCCGGGACGCGGCCGTTTATATCGGGGGGTCCCTTTTGAAATATCTTTTCAGGGAGGGGAACGAGGAACAGCGCAGGGAGATACTCGATAACGATGAACTCAGGCATCTGCGCGGACTGGACCACGGTACGGAAGAAGAGTACCGCAGGCGCCTTGATTCCATAAGGCCTGTCGTAGAGGAACTGGAAAGGATAAAACGCATGGCGGAGGAAAGAGACGTGAAATCCATACAGCGCAGAATAATGGGATTCCTGGAAGCCGGTGATGAGGAAGGGATGATGCGGTTCATTTCCATATTGAACGGAATATCCCTGTCCCACTGGCAGTATCCCGTGGAAAGCCGATATCCGGTAAAACACGCGGTGGCGCTGTTGACGAAGGAAGAACAGGATAAACTTGAAAGGATATTAAAGTGTCCGCGTTTCGCGGAATATCAGGACCGTGTACTTGTGGATGATATTCTCCTGATGCTGAACGGCGTGGAGAAAACAGAAGGATGGGTGGAAGAGCACGCGCCCGAACTTGTCGGGAGGTCGTTGTGGCAGATATCGCCGGAAATATGGCATGAGGCGGGAGGGCTTGCCCGTGTCATGCAGTATCACGGGGCGGCTATGAAAGAACTGATAGGCAAGTCGGACGTGCGGTTCAGACAGCTTGAGCCGCAGTATAACTACCGTATTGACGCGGACGGAGAGGCGAAATACCTTGATTATACGAGTGATATTACCCATCCGGTGCGGGAACTCGAAGAAGTGGACCGGTTCACGGTCACTGTCGGCGGAAAAGAGATAAATGTTGTCGTCAACAGGGGGATAAATGATCTGGGGATAGAGGTTTTTATGCTTCGGGATGTTACCGCGAAAGGGGACAGCTATTACATGCATTCCCTTTATAACTACAGAAATCCCTGGGACCACGAGATAGAGCTTCCCACATGGGAGGAATTCAGTGTTTTTTATTCCAAGGCGTCGCTGGAATTCATCCGCCGGTATGAAGGAAAGGAAAAGGAAAGGATAGAATCCTCCGGAGAAGAGTGGAAGGCGCCGGTTGTCCATACCAACGATTCCCAGACGGCTTTGGTGTCGGTTTATAGAAAGATACTGGCCGATAATCAGAGGGAGACGGGCGACGGAATTGACCGTGTACTGGATGAGATGACGGTCTTTTTTACCACGCACACTTACGCCAACCGGAGAGAGTATTTCGTCGGGTCCGGCGTGGGCGATAAAGTATTGAATTTCATGGAGGTGCCGTATAAATACAGGGAACTTTTTAAACATTACATAAAGGGTAGCTGGGGGAAATACGTGTATGACATGGCTTCCGGAGGCCTCCGGAGCGCGGACGGACAGGGGGCGGTGGCGCGCAGGCACCGCGATGACATGGCGATGTTCGACGAATGGGTGAATTTCGTGGAGGCCTTGGACCTTGAGCAAGTTTTCAGGGAACTGGAAGTCAGCGTGGAGCTTGTCGGGATATCGAACGGGGACCGCAGGAGAAATAGCGCGGAGATATTCAGGAACGCGTTGAAAAAACTTTACGGGGATGATATGGATATTGAGCACGTGACTGCCGAACAGGTATACAACGCCAAACGGCTCGCCAAAGAGGAGCTTCGCCTTTCCCCGCGGCAGGTCTACTATTCGAGTCATGAAAAGCCGGAAGCGGGCGCGCGACTGCTTGATCCGGGACAGCCCGTCATTTCTTATTCAGGAAGACTGGTAAATGAAAAAGCCGGCAGGGAAAGGGCCTTTATAGATGAGAATATAGAAGCGCTTGTCGCGCGCGGGGTACAGGTCCTGATATACGGTAACCTCCAGACCAATAATGAAAGCAGTGAAACCCTGGCCAGGGGCCTGATCGCCCTGACGGAGAAACTGAAAGCCCATAATTACCCGGGGAAACTCATATTTGTGCCGCGGTTCAGCCTCAAGGACCAGAGGGCCCTTCTCGCTGCGACAGACATACAGGTACAGGACTCCCATGGGTTCTCGGAAGCGGCGGGATATACGGAAGCCGATATTTCCGCCTGCGGCGGGCTGGAGCTGCCGCCTCCGCGGGAAGGTATCGGGGAAGGGCTTATGACAGTTCAGGGGATGCCGATCAACTTTGACGTTCCCGGGGAAGGGAACACTTTAACCCCGGCCAACTGGACTCCCGGCGCGTATCTTGACATAATGAACCGGACGCTGGACCTCGGGCTTGAAGGCCTTTCTCATTATCAGGCGACTTCCGTGCGTCTCAGCCGCGCCCTAAAATCAACGTTGACCGGCGGGCAATATTTGCGGGAATTCAACACGGCCGTGAGAAAAAAGAAAGCGAAACTGGACGCGCGGGAAAAATACGAGGAGATGCTGAAAATGGAAGAGAGGGATCTGACGCTGCTCGGCCAGGTCGAAAGCCCCGACCCCGTTAAGGAACCGGGGGAATATTTAGTATATGAGACGTGCAGACTTGTAATGGACGGCAGGGAGGACGAGGCGATCAACCTGCTCTTTACCGATAAGTCGTTCCAGGGGCTGGGAAAAAACCTTGGTCTGGTAGCGGAGATGATCAACAAGTTCATAAAAGTGTACTCCGAAGACAGGACCAGAGGTACGGATATCAAGGCTTTTCTCAACAGGCTGGATGAAGGGATCTTTGTTTTTTCCGGCAGCGATCATGATTCCCTGAACGTCGCCAGATCGGTACAGCTTATGACAGGCCAGGGGGAGACTATCATTTCATGGATAAGTGCCGGGGTGAAGGGCGCCGAAGGGATAAGGCTTGCGGCGGGAGATGGAAAAATGGCGCGGAACGTGAAGGAAAAAAGAAGGAGTTTCGTAGATACCGAGACCCTGCCGGAAGGGGCAAAAGAAGTGAAGGAGGAAGGCGGCCCCGGATTTTTCTGGAGAGGTGTTGAGTCATTAGGCAAACTGGGCAAGAGCGGGGAGAACATCCTGAAACCGCTTATTTTCGATCAGAAGTTTTTTAACTCCAAAAGCCCGGGTTATCTGATGTATATAATGGACCATGGCGTCACGGAAGTGCCGGGGGCCATTAAGGAAGCTACCGAAGGGGGGCTTGTCAGCACGTATCATGAAACGTATTTTGTGCACGACCGCCTGCCCGGTTCGCGGCAATTCACGAGTACCGGCGCGGGACATTTCCAGTGGCGCAGCCTCGATATAAAATATGTCACGGAAGGAAAGGGGATACAGTTCAATGTCCTGTATAGCGCCGATGGTAAGGTCCTGGAAGTGATCGCCCAGGAAATAAAAGCCGGAGAATGGTGCCTCGCGCTTCCCGGGTATAAAAATTACATGGTCAATCTCGGAGGGTTGCGGTTTAACGATATGTCCACGGTCCTTACTCCCGAAGAAGCGAAAATGTTCAATGATAAAGTGGATTTTAACGACGCGGAAGAGGTTCTGAGGATCAAGGAAGCCGCGGGGAGCGCTAAATACGCGCCGTATGGCGCGGGAATTATTGACGGTAAACCGACGGCCATAAAAGTCGATAAAAACATACCCGACGCCCAATGGATAACGAACGCGCGGGAAGAGTTCGTCAATGTCCCGGGAAAGGGTAATACCCTTTTGGGCATATACAATAACCTGACAGGGGAACGCCTTTCCGAAATGGTAGGCGGATTCGCGGGCGTGATCAAAAAAAGACATGTTTTCGGCGAGGCCTGCCCGTCGAATATGGAACTGAAACCGATCGATGCCGTCGAAAAAGATATTGAGCCCGCGGGAGGGGATAGAATGAGGGACGCTTCGCTTGGCGGAAGAGAAAATATGGAAGCATTCATTGAGGATAACCTGGATTTCCTTTCGGAGGTATTAGGCCCCGCCGCGGAGAACGACAAACTCATCCGCGTAGCCGTGGAGTCTATCGAAAGCGTGGGGATCGATAACATAAAGGATTTTCTCGCCGCTATACAGGGAACCCCGCGCGGGTATGTCGAGCTGTATTCAACGTCGGACCCTCTGGGAGTGAGTGAAAACGCTTACGGAAGATACGGTATAACCAGAAAAGAACTGCCGGATGGTTTCCTGAAGAACCGTTCGAACACGGTCTCTGTTTTTCCCGTGTTCAAGGGCGAAGAGCTTCCCGAAAGCGGGAAGAACCGGCGATGGCACTTGGGCGGGATACCGGTAACGGACACCATCGTGTCGCCGATCGGTTATAATTACGACAGAGCGGGTATCATAAGGAGCGTTTTCCTGGGGTTGCGGTTATCCGAGATAGCCCGTAACGAGGATTATGTGAAGGACAGCAATTTTGTTTCTTACACGCTGGCCCAGTATATGGCCCTGTGTGTTTCACAGGGGCAGGAGCCGCGTGATTTTGACCTTAGCGGAGATGATCTGATCAGCATAGCCAGAGGCGATATGCCGGCGATGATATCCGCGTTGAACAAGCTGATAAGGCTATTGCCCATAATGCCGGTGAATATGGAAGAGCTGAAGATGATATATGAACGTGCGAGGGAGATACTCATCCGCGCGTAACTTTCACAAATGAATATGGTTGGGCATCAGGATTGGTATTGTTATTTCTGGTGATAACCGAGATGGGACTGTTCACTATACTCCTACCAGGGCCCCTCCGCCCGGTGTGGATCCTCCCTGTACGGAGCATAGGGAACAGTCCCATCATAAAAATGTTTTCGTTTTGTGCTATAGCTACAATACTGATTAAGTTAAAGCCGTATTATATAAAGGAAGGGAAGCTGGCGGGGGAGGGCAAGGCGTAAACGTATATTGTTAAGTTTAAAATAGTCGCCTTGCATGCTATTGACATATACGCTTATATGTTGTATACTGCTAGTACAGAGTAAATCAGTCAAAAGCAAGAAAGAGTTCGCATTGTTTGTATATAGTGTAAGTTTTTTAAACTGGGAAAAGGAGTTTTAAAAAACAATATGTTAGGATATAAAATAGCAAGAAAATACAATATTGACATAATTGAGAAATCGTATTACAATACTCTTGTGTGTAAGTTTTGGAAAAGCAAGAAAAGGTTTGACCACTTAAACGGATCTTCATATAATTGTAGTTAACGGAAACACGGAAAAATAAAGAGGAGAAAAAACATGATATCAAGCTTACCTAAAAAATCTATTTTCTTTAAAACGATCAGTGTCGTTCTGGCGCTGGCATTTTCACTTTATAATGTGGGATATGCCGTGCCGGAAAATAATATTGACGCGCCGAAAGCCGTCACGGAAGCGCAGGTACCTTTATCCGTGGATGATG
>JBDRFA010000049.1:0-18824 GCA_043819235.1 Candidatus Omnitrophota bacterium
AGCCCATTCTGCGTTCAATGAATCGTTTCTCACGTTTAATTCGTTACATACACAACACGGTTATACTCGAATGAGAGAGGTCGCTATACTCCTACCAGGGCCCCTCCGCCCGGTGTGGATCCTCCCTGTACGGAGTATAGCGACCTCTCTCATAGCAGAGCTACAGACTGGATGTAGCAGTATAGACCGTATTGGAGGATTGCGCTACCACATCTGTGCCAGGTGCGCCGGTGGTTTTCACGTTTGTCCGTTGTTTAGAGAGTTTTTGAGGCGGGGTTATGATACGAGGGATGCGGCTTTGTGGGCGGAGCGGATGGGGGCGGGGATGCGGTATTTGGGGGAGCAGGAGAGGATCAGGTTTATAGATGAAGGTATGTTCCATTTGTGAAGATTTTTGAACCGCATAAAAACGTCAATCAAGTTCTCCGAATATATCTGTCCGGGCTTTTTCCAAGGCCGTTGAGCTTAGAGAACTCAAGGTGATCTTTGTCCCGCCGTCCGGCAGACGATCGAAGAATATGCCTACGCGGGTGGTATCGGTCTGCTTGGGGAAACCCATGGTTACGATATACTGTTTTTTACGGTCCGATTGATATATAGTCAGGCCTTTATTTTCCAGAATACCTGTTACTTTGTCAAAAGCGGCGGAATAGTCAAGGGATACAGTTTTAGTCAGCCCGTTATCGCGCGCTTTTTCAAGGTCTTGCACGTTTATACCGAGAAGTGAACCGGAGTTTATGGAGTAAAGAGAACAGCCGCTGACCAGGGATACGGTCAGGCATGCCGCCAGCAGCCGGATGACAGGGTTTTTCATGTACAGTCTCCTTGTGTTATATGGTCAGGTAGATTATATAATCAAGGCGAACGGGGGTCAAGAGATTTGCGGAGCATGAGAGTATTTGACATGGAAAAACTTATAATATAACATATACCGGTCATGGCGCGTATGGCGAGGCCATGGTGAAATAACTTGCGAACCAGACGTAAGGAGGTAACATGGAGAAAACGGGGACATTATTGAAACTGGATATACCCGGGGTCGCGCTCTTCAGGGAAGGGAAAGTGCGGAACGTGTATGACCTCGGGGATAAACTGCTTTTCGTCGCCACGGACAGGATATCGGCCTTTGACGTCATCATGGCGAACGGTATACCCGATAAAGGCAGGGTACTTAACATGATATCGGCTTTCTGGTTCGGCCTCACTGAAGGTATTGTCGAGAACCATATAATATCCGTGGATATCGACGAGATAATATCATGCTGCGGGGTGCTCGACGGGTACCGTGATACGCTTTCTGAGAGGTCAATGCTCGTGTGGAAAGCCGAGCCTTTACCCGTCGAATGCATAGTCAGGGGGTATATATCCGGGTCCGGGTGGAAGGACTACCTGCGTGACGGGAAAGTGTCGGGTATACGGCTGCCTGAAGGTCTGCGGCTTTCGGATAAACTGGAAGAACCCATATTCACCCCTTCGACAAAGGCCGAAGCGGGCCACGACATGAATATTTCACAGGAAGAGATGAAGGACATCGTCGGCGCGGAGGCATTCAGGTTCCTTAAGGAAAAAAGCGTCGCGGTCTACATGAAAGCGCGTGAGTATGCCGCGGCCAGAGGTATAATAATAGCCGACACCAAATTCGAGTTCGGCAGGGTCGGAGGCAAGATCATCCTTATGGATGAAGCGCTCACTCCTGATTCCTCGCGGTTCTGGCCCATGGACGATTACAGCCCCGGCAGGCAGCAGAAAAGTTTCGATAAACAGTTCGTGCGCGATTACCTTGAGACCCTTGATTGGGACAAGACCCCTCCCGGGCCGGAGCTCCCGGAAGAGATAGTGAGGAAAACGAGAGAGAAGTACCTCGAGGCATATCGTGTGCTTACGGGAAAAGAACTCTGACAGGGTCAAGGCAGGACTTATACATGACAAGGATCAGTGACAAGTTATGAAACCACGCATATTCAGGATCGACCCTCAAAATATAGATTTCGGGCTTATCAAACAGGCGGCGGCTGTTCTTAATAACAGGGGGCTTGTCGCGTTCCCCACGGAGACGGTATACGGCCTCGGAGCGAACGCGCTTGATCCGAAAGCCGTAGCCGGGATATTCGAGGCGAAAAAGCGGCCGCTTGATGACCCGCTTATAGTGCATATCGCGGACATTGAGGATTTTCACAGGCTTGTCGCGGAGATACCTGCCGTGGCGGAAAAACTGGTGAACTGTTTCTGGCCGGGGCCCTTAACCGTCATTTTGAAGAAGACCGCCCTGGTGCCGGATATCGTCACTACCGGCCTGGAAACGGTGGCGGTGCGTATGCCTTCGGGCGAGATCGCCAGGAGTTTTATCAAAGCCGCGGGCGTGCCTGTGGCCGCGCCTTCGGCGAATATGTTCGGCAGGCCTTCCCCCACTACGGCACAACATGTTATCGATGACCTCGACGGCAGGATAGACGTTCTTTTAGACGGAGGCAGGACCGATATAGGAGTGGAATCCACCGTTGTCGAGGTCGTTGGCGGGAGAATAGTGGTACTGCGTCCCGGCGGAGTGAGCGTCGAGGAACTTGAGAGCGTAGCGGGACCCGTCGAAGTCCTTTCAGGATCCGAAGATATGTTGAAGTCCCCGGGGAAATATCCCTGCCACTATTCTCCCAGGGCCAGGGTCATACTTGTCGAAGATGACCTCTCACAGGTGGATACCGTGGCCTCGGTCGTCGCGGCGATGAAAGAGATCGGTAAACGGACCGCCGTTATGGCGACACAGGAGAATGCCCGTTCGTATAAAGGCGTCGATGTAAAAGTTCTCGGGCCCGGGAACGATGGGAAGATCTGCGCGTCCCGGCTGTTCCACGTGCTGAGAGAATTCGACGCGGAGAAAGTAGAAGTGATAGTCGCCGAGGGTATCCCCGAAAAAGGCCTGGGCCTGGCGGTGATGAACCGGCTCAGGAAAGCTGCGGGGCCGTCTTAGCAGGGTGGATGGTTTTTGGTGAATAGTGAATAGTCCGCTATGAGTTTTAAAGGCTAGTTTCCCGAATTATCGATAAGAAAGTCCTGAAGGTTTTTATTTGCGGCGATGTCGTCGTAAGAGAAGATGACTATGCCTGATACCGGGATGCCTCGTAAAAGGGAGATCTGATCCTCCAGTGTTTTCGGTGAGTCTTTTAAAAGATATGCGCCTACACCTATCTGTATCTTTTCCTTGAACCCTTCCGTCATTAGGGAGCGGGTATTAAGTTCCATGAGTTTTGTGTCGTCCGTATAGTTCATGGCGACCACGTAGTTCACGTAGCCTTCTTTGAGCCAGGCCGTCCAGTCCTGGAAAGTCGTCAGGTAAGTCCTTTCCACTGAAGGGACTATCGCGCATGATATTTTTATAGCCGGAGATACGGCCCGCGCTGTCTGAGACACCTCTTTTACCAGTGAAGTCACCTGGTCCCTGCGCCATTTATCCCATAAAAGAAAATTCCCGCGGGATTGCGGCATCTTTGCCGCGTCAAGCCCCGTCGCTGATCTGAAATTTTTCAGGTTAGCGGCATTATACCCGTAACTTATGCCGTGTGAGGTAAAACGCGCGCCGGGCACGAACGGGACTACCGCAGGGTATCTCACATAATCCAGATGTACCCCCGAGAGTTCGGGATACCGGGAAACTATCTCTTGTACTATACCCGCGAGGTAGGCCCTGACCCGCCCGTCCCCGGGATCGAGAAAGAGCTGGTTTTCGCGGATGTAATAATTGTCCAGGGTGTCCTTTTGGTCTTTTTGCATGGAGGTCCGGCCGTACTGGTCGGTTGTAAGTACGCCGTCGCCGAACTTTTTCAATATGTTCGCTTCCCGGTTCTGGGCGATGCAGAGCAGGTTCACCCACGCGTGTACCCGGATATCATTTTTTTCCGCCGTTTTTATGAGATAGGTGACGGTGTCGGAACGCGCTTCCGAAAAGGCGGCGTCGTAGGAGGTCCTGTCCGTTAAGCCGGAATCATAATAAGCCTTATCGGCCCGGTACAACTGTAGGTAAATGTCATTTATGCCGCATTTTGTGCAGGTCCGTATCAATGTATCGGCATTCTCTTTCGAATACATCACTTTTTCCGGGGAAAAGGCGGTTATCCATATGCCGAGACGGGGTTTTGCGGCGGTTTCCGCAAATAGGTAATATTGCCCGGAGAACATAAAACATAAAGTGAGAGAGATAATAATAATATTTTTCTTCATATAAATCATATTATCTCATATTCCCGCGATTTTGGAAGCGATCATTTTTACTGTGGTAGCGCTTTCCGCTTGAGGCGGATCTTAATTATGACGGCCATATGAATATAGTGTTCGCGGATTTCGTCAAGGATTCTGTTATCTACCGGGGAGACGCGGCGGTGTTCCGGAATTGCCCCCGTGGGGCAGCTTTTTAGTCCAGCTTCCCATACTGCGGGGCAGCCGGCCTCATTCGTTTTGTGTTGAATCGGCCGGGCAGAGTTGTATAATAACTAAATGTATGGAAAATTTAACTTAAGAAGAGGCAGGTGTTTTGTATGAAAGCTGTAACTATTCCGCCTGAAGGCCGGGTCCATGCCCATGACAGAGGAGAACAGAAGATAAGGAAAGACCTCAGGGGCCAGATATCGCACGTGCTCATATCATCCACGTACCTGCAGGAGAGGATACGTTCCCTGGCGAAAGATATAATCAGGGATTTTTCGGATAAAAAAACAGGCGCGCTTCAGATAGTGGTCGTACTCAAAGGCGCGACTACCTTTGCCAATATGCTGGCGCAGGAGATATTCAAAAGCGGCGGCCCCTCCGTGAGGTTCAATTACATAAAAGCGTCGTCGTACGGCAATGATATCGCGTCTTCGGGTCACGTAAGGATAAGCGGGCAGCTCCCGTACGTACGCGGCAAGGATATCCTTATAGTGGAGGACATCATCGATACGGGTCAGACGCTTGACAGGTTAAAGGAATATCTGCTTGAGGAAAGGGGGGCTTCATCGGTGAAAATATGCGCCCTGCTCGATAAGAGAGCCCGGAGAAGGCCCGAACTACGGCGTAAACTCCATGTGGATTACACGGGGTTCAAGGTGCCTGACATGTTCATCGCGGGTTACGGTATAGACTGCGCGGAACATTTCAGGGAGCTCCCGTACATAGTCGCCGTGAACGAACGTTATTTCGCGAAGGGACGGGGCAAAAAAAAGGAAGGCTGAGAAAATGGCGGCGGGGATATTGTTCAGTAACGGGCGTGTCGTGGATGTCGTCGGGAAAAGGATAGTACGTAAAGACGTGATGGTGAAGGACGGGAAGATATGTCTCTCTTTTTCCCCGGATGACGCGGACGAGGTTATCGATCTTAAGGGAGCGTATATATCTCCCGGGTTTATCGACGGGCATATCCATATCGAGAGCAGTATGCTTACGCCCCTGGAATTCGCGTACGAAGCGGTAAGGCACGGGACGACTTCCGTCTTCGTGGACCCGCATGAGATCGCTAACGTCCTCGGGCGGAAAGGCATCGATCTTTTCCTGGACCAGGCGGGACTTGTGCCTTTCACGATGAATATAGGCATACCGTCATGCGTCCCGGCCACGGGCATGGAAACCGCCGGCGGCGTTATAAGCGTTGAAGATATAGAAGAACTTTTGAAGGACGAGAGGGTATACGGCCTGGCCGAGATGATGAACTTCCCGGGTATCGTGTACGGCCTGGGCGATGCCAGGGGGAAAGTGCGCCTTGCTCTTAAAGCCGGGAAAATAGCCGACGGCCACGCGCCCGGGCTTTCGGGGAGCGACCTGGCGCTCTATATATCGAACGGCGAGCTTGACGGTGAGGTAAGGATATCCTCCGACCATGAATGTACTCATCCCGCGGAAGCGGTCGAAAAATGGGAGAAGGGCATGTATATCATGCTCAGGCACGGTTCCGCCGCGAAAGACCTTGAGAATATTCTTCCCGAAGTGTGCCGCGAGGTACTGAACCTGGAGAACTTCGGGCTTGTTTCGGACGACTTGTCGGCGGCGGACCTCCGTTCCCGGGGGCATATGAATTATCTCGTGAACAAAGCCGCGGCTATTATAGAGAAAGAGAGGGGATGCGATGCCGAGTCGGCTGTCATAGAAGCGATATCCATGGCTACCGTGAACCATGCCAGGCATTTTCGCAAGAACACGGGAGTGATAGAAGAAGGCGCTTCCGGCGATATCGTCGTATTCGATTCGCTTTCCGATATAAAACCTTCTATTGTCCTGTCGCGGGGGCGTGTTGTCGCGAGGGACGGTAAATATACGGGTGACAGGGCCGCGTATGATTATACGGGATACAGGCATCCGGTTAAGGTCCCTGCCCTGAAGGAAAACATCCTGGCGGTTAAGTCGGATAACCTTTCCGAAAAAGTCAGGGTCATAGGAGTAAAGGCCGGTTCTCTTCTGACGGAAGAGATCATTGAGGTCATGCCGGTCAGGCACGGCGAAGTTTCACCGCCTCCGGAGAACGGCATAACGAAAGTCGCTGTTCTCGAGCGCCACAAAGGTACCGGGAATATCGCCGTAGGGTTCGTTAAGGGGTTTGATTTCGCGGGCGGGGCCATAGCCTCGACGGTCGCTCATGATTCACATAATTTAATTGTAGCGGGTAAGGACGCGAGATCTATGTTAAAGGCGATAAACAGGGTTAAAGAAGAAGGCGGCGGGCTCGCCGCGGTCTTTAACGGGAAAGAGGAGGCCCTGCCCCTGAAACTCGGCGGACTGATGTCGCTGGAGGATATAAACAAGGTCCTTGAACACCATGAAAAACTGGATGCCCTTATTAAGGAAATGGGTTTTAAAACAGACCCGTTCGCGACCCTTTCTTTCCTAGCCCTTCCTGTCATTCCGAAATTGAAGATCACCGATGAGGGACTCGTGGACGTGGAACAGTTCGATTTTGTGAACCTGTTCGTGTAAATACGGCTTTCAGATATCAGAATACGTATTCGGTCTTTCAAGGTTAAAAAACGTTTGATATGTACATGCTTTCACTACTGTCCGGCTATAAGTTGAATAATAATAATCGGTTACAAGGATCGCCCATTTTCTCTTTGCAGTCAATCGTCTAAGCCGGGGCTATATCTACAAAGTATTAACACAAAAATAATGAAAAAGCAACCATTTCTTAACACTTAAAAGATACACTATGCATGTAGATGGTAAAATAACGGAAAGGAAGAACGGTTCAGGATTTGTGCGGTACGCGTCACGCAAAACGCGCATCGCGCGATGAAATGTAGTAAGGAGCTCAAGGATCGTTTGTTTCAGAATGTGCCGGTCTTTTTGTATGCGGGAGTGTGAATAATATGTTTATATTATTGTGGATTAAAAAATATTTTCCGTTAGCGGCGCTTCTGATAATGAGCGTCAGCGTACGGGCGTGGGCGGGTGTAGATCTTAACGGTGACGGTTATATGGACATAGTTGTTGCGGAATATAAATCGGACTCGATGATCTACTGGGGTGACGCGGATAATTCTTTTTCTCAGACGACCGCTTTAGCGACTACCGGGGCATGCGGGAGTTCCACGGCGGACCTGAACGGCGACGGGTACCTTGATATAGTGTTCGCGAATTTCAAGGATGATTCGGTCATTTACTGGGGAGACCCGGATAGTTCCTACTCGACCTCGGGGACACTTATGACCGACAGCGCTACGGGAAGTTTTATTTGCGATCTCAACAAAGACCGGCGGATGGACATAGTGTTTTCAAATTACAAAGGTGATTCTGTCGTTTACTGGGGCTCGGAGAACGAGCCGTTTACGCAGACGACGTACCTGGCGACGGATGGAGCTTACGGGAACTCTGTGGCGGACTTGAATAATGACGGGTATCTGGACATTATCTTCGCGAACAATAAGAAAGATTCTATCATTTACTTCGGAGATCCGGCCTATTCTTATTCGGAGTACATGACGCTGGGGACCAACAAGGCGACAAGTGTTTCGGCGGCGGATCTTAATTATGACAGCCATATGGATATAGTGTTCTCGGATTTCGTCAGGGATTCTGTTATTTACTGGGGTGACGCGGCAAATACCTTCTCGGATGTAATGTACCTGGCGACCAAACAGGCAGAAGATGTTTTTATAGTGGATTCCAACGCGGACAGTTTTCCGGATATACTGTTCCTGTTTTCTAATAAGAAGAAGGATTCCATCGTGTATATCGGCGCGGACGAAGACCCATATTTAACATTTGAATCTATAGATATCAACAGCGTATACGATATAGCGGTTTCCGGAATGGAGATCGTCGGCAGCAGCTCGACTTATGGCAACGTGGTGCCGCTCTGGGTGACGAGGGATATCGACAATTACTGGGTGGTGGGGTCGTCGGTGTACCAGTATATCAGGTCAAAACATCAGTTCCTTAACGGCGGGGTATTGTCTTTTACGGATGAAGAGGTTGCCGGACTGACAACCCTCTATTTCGACGGTGAAGCCGGACTTAATACGACTCCTTTGACCATTAACGAGGTGCAGTGGAGCTATTTTGGTCAGGATATTCCCGGGCACGTTTATTATGACTCATGGTATGACGGGACATATTATTTTTATCTTGGAAGCGGTCTTGCGGGCACGCCTATGGGATCACCGGGGGGTGGTATCCCGGAATTGCCTCCGTGGGGCGGTGTCGTAATTCTATTTTCTGCGTTATGGGTCAAAAAGATATCAACTTATCCGTTCTGAGCGGGATCTGTCGCGTAAGCGAGACATATTAGAACAATTTCATAACGCTTTCATGCAGCGCAAGAAAAAGCGTCCCGAATACCAGAGATACGATCCCCATCAGCTTTATGAGTATGTTCATCGCGGGGCCCGTCGTGTCCTTGAAGGGGTCGCCCACGGTGTCGCCGACTACCGCGGCCTGGTGCGTTGGGGTGCCTTTTCCTCCGAGGTTGCCTTCCTCGATCCATTTTTTAGCGTTGTCCCACGCGCCGCCGCCGTTGGACATCATGATGCCGAGCAGCACGCCGCATACCGTCGCTCCCGCGAGGAAACCGCCGAGGGCTTCGACTCCCAGGAATATGCCCACCAGGGCGGGGGAGACGATCGCCGTTACGCCGGGGAGTATCATCTCCGTAAGAGCGCCTTTTGTGGCGATGTCTATACAGGACTGCGTGTCGGGTTTGGCCGTGCCTTCCATAAGGCCCTTGATCTCGCGGAACTGCCTGCGTATTTCCTGGACGAGCTTATCGGCGGCTTTACCGACCGATTTCAGCGTCATGGACGCGATGGCGAAAGGCACCAGCGCCCCGATGAAAAGGCCCACGACCGTCATTGGGGTCGTGAGGTCTATGGTCTTAAGGCCCGTTACTTTCTGGAACGCCGCGAAAAGCGCGAGGGCCGTGAGGGCCGCCGAGCCTATGGCGAAGCCTTTTCCGATAGCGGCCGTCGTGTTTCCCAGGGAATCGAGTTTGTCGGTTATTTTGCGCACGCTTTTATCAAGGCCCGCCATCTCCGCTATGCCGCCCGCGTTATCCGCTATCGGGCCGTATGAATCCGTGGACATGACTATGCCTATGGTGCAGAGCATGCCGACCGCGGCGAGGCCGATGCCGTAAAGATTGCCGAAGTGATAAGACACCAGTATGGCGCCGCCCACGGTGAGTATGGGAAGTATCGTGCTTTCAAAGCCAACGGCAAGCCCGGAAACGATCGTTGTGGCCGGTCCGGACCTGGCGCTTTCGGCGATATCCCTTATCGGTTTTCCGGAAGTGTAGTATTCGCTTTCTATCCCGATCAGCGTTCCGGCGGCAAGCCCGGCGAGTATCGCCCAGAACTGGTTCAGCCCTCCGAAAAATGATCTCGACGCGACGAAAGCTCCGGCCAGGAAAAGCAGGGCCGATATAAGAGTGGAGTTCCTGAGCGCGGTCTGGGGGTTGAGGTTCTTAAGGAAATTTATGGACAATACGCCCACTATCGAAGCGATAAGCCCTATGGTTATAAGTATGATAGGGAAAGACATGGCCGCCAGGGGGTTTACCATGAGCGACCCGATAGCCATCGTGGCTATGACCGAACCCACGTACGATTCGAAGAGGTCCGCTCCCATGCCGGCCGTGTCGCCTACGTTATCGCCTACGTTGTCGGCGATAACGCCGGGGTTGCGCGGATCGTCTTCCGGTATGCCCGCTTCCAGTTTTCCGACGAGGTCGGAGCCCATGTCCGCGGCTTTGGTGAATATCCCGCCGCCCACACGGGCGAAAAGCGCTATCGAGCTGGCTCCAAGCGCGAAACCCGTTATGACCGCCGTGTCCTTTGTTACGAGGAACCATATGCCGACACCGATAACGCCCAGCGCGGCGACGGTTATTCCCATGACCGAACCGCCCTTAAAGGCCACGCTGAGGGCTTCGCCTGCCCCGGAAGTTCTGGCGGCCTCGCACGTTCTCGCGCTTGACCTGGTCGCGGCCTTCATGCCGATGAACCCGGCCAGCATCGAACAGAAAGCCCCGGAGACGTAAGCTAACCCGGTTTCGAGAGAAAGGAATTTTGCCATGATAACGAACATAACCGCTACGAAAACAAGTATTATGCGGTACTCGTTCTTCAAAAAGACCATGGCGCCCTTATGGACCTCGGAAGCGATGTCACGCATCTTATCGAGGCCTTCCGGTTTTTTCAGGAGCATGATGAACGTCATCAGGGCGAACAAGAGCCCGAGTACACCGATCACAGGAACGTAGAACATAAAG
Organism: Candidatus Omnitrophota bacterium; assembly: GCA_043819235.1. Lineage (GTDB taxonomy): Bacteria > Omnitrophota > Gorgyraeia > Tantalellales > Tantalellaceae > JBDRFA01. The sequence continues at coordinate 10,718 of JBDRFA010000049.1, forward strand.
CACCCCTTTTTTTCTCGTTTTTGATAATTGTATTAAGAAAGGATTAAAACAGAGGATAAGATATCATATTTTTGAGGGTTTTTCAACAGGAAAAGATGTTCGGCAACTACATTAACTCAATGTTTCCTTTATATGCGAGAGTATCTTGTCGGGCCAGATGAATTTGGAGAGGACTTTCACGGCGCCTTCTTTTTTCGCCTGGTTGATAAGTTCCGTGGATATGAAGGCGGTGAGCATGAAGATGACGGAATCCGGTTTAAACTTTATTATTTCTTTTATGAGTTCCATCCCGTTCATCCCGGGCATTTTATAGTCCAGGATTATCAAGGCGAAAGTGCGGGTCTTCAGCATTTCAAGCACCTTAAGGGGGTCAATGCAGTAAGTGACGGAATATGTCGAATCCAGAGATAACACGTCCGACAGGGATTCACACATGTCCCGGTCGTCGTCCACCAGCAGTATTTCAGGTTTGGCGTGTACGGTCATTTTGCGTGTGTCCTCGAATGGGGTAGTTTTACCACGAAACAGGAACCCGTTTTACCCGTGCGGTCAAGGTATATATGGCCGCCGTTGGCTTCAATGATAGATTTGGATATCGGCAGGCCCAACCCCGTGCCCGTGAATTTGGAGCTGAAAAAAAGGTTGAATATCTTATTGCGCGCGTCTTCCGGTATCCCCCGGCCCGTATCCTGGATATGCGCGGTTACCATGTTGTCGTTCTCCGAAAGGGAGACCTTTATGGTCAGTTTGCCCGTATCTCCCATGGCCTGTACGGCGTTCAGCAGCAGGTTCCTGAAGACGCTGTAGAGCTGGTGGAAGTCCATAAAGGCGAAGAGGGAATCCTCGTTCTCGAAGGATATGTCCTTTTCTATCCCTTCGGGGATCTCCATGTCCTTCAACGTTTCCTCGATACATTTTTTGACCGAGACGGTCGTCGCGACTTCAGCCTTCACGCGTGAATAGCTGAGGATGCTTTCCAGGATGTTGCTGGCGAGCTTTATTTTGTCTTCCAGCATCTTTATCCGTTTTTCGAACAGCGCTTCGTCCCGCGCCCCTTCCTTGCGCAACAGGTAGGCGGTATTGTGTATAACGCTCAAAGGGGTCCTGAGCTCATGCGCGATCTGGCCCGCGAGTTTCCCGAGCACCGCCAGTTTATCCTTTTCGACGATTTTCCGGCTCATCACGTGTATCTGATGGGTTTTTATCCGCAGCGTGGCATTCAGGGATATCACCCAGAGTGAGGCCATCAGCATCACCAGTATGCCGGTTATTCCGCCGATCACCAGTGATACCATTTTCCACGGGAAGGTCTCGGTGAGGTTCAGGCCGAACCATTTCTGCCGCAGTTTGTTCATGGTGCCGTTCTCTTCCAGCGTCTCAATGCCGAGGTTGAGGTCATCAAGCAGTTTCGGATCGTCGTTCCTGACTGCCAGAAAATACCCGTAAACCGGACCCACGGGCGGGCCCACTATTTTCAGGTCCGTAAGCCCGGCGTGCTGTATGTAATGCACCGCCATGGCTTTCTGGGCTATGACCGCCGTGACTTCATTGTTTTTCAGTTTACGCAGGGCTTCCAGGACGGTCGGCGTTTTGAGAAGTTTTATGCGGTGGTCCTGGGATAATTCGTCGATTATGGGGCTTTTTTCATAAACACCGACGACGGTGCCTTCAAGCGACTGTAAAGAGCTGACGTAACTGTTGCCGGTTTTGACGAATATGGCGAAATCTATTTCCGCCACGGGCCGGGTATAAGCTATGCCCGGTTCCCGTTTGCCGTAGGCAGGGAAACCGATAATGCCGTCCACGGTCCCGGCCCGCAGTTCCGAAAGGCACTGGTCCCAGGGAAGGAGGCGTATCGTGACGTCTTTTGAGATGAAGGAATATACGGTAAGGGAAAGTATTTTCATCAGGTCCACGGAATAGCCCGCGGGCGACCCGTTATACATATAAGAGTAAGGGAAGTATTCAGCATCGCCCGCGAAAACAAGCTGACGACTTTTATCCCGGGCCGATTCCGGAACGGCCGAACCGCCGGAGGGGGCTGAAACCGCGGATGCTGCGAACAGCAAACAAAAAAAACAAAGGAAAAAACCTTTTCTCAAGAAACCGGGCTCCTTAAAATGATAACGCATATTATTTACATTATACAAGATAAACAGGTTTGTATACAATTATATATCGGGTGATGATGATATGCAAGTTTTGAGGTATGAGTTGCCTGACGAATGGTAAAATGATACAATAAAAAATCAAATGGCCAGAGGGCGGGGAGGAAGGATGGAATGATAAGATGGGATACGGTCGAAGTTAAAACGGCTGTTGATCTTGTCACGCATTTTGTTCTCACCGTCATGCTCGCCGGATATTTCAGATGGCTCACGAACGGCTGGGCATGGCCGGCGCTGGCGGTCACGGGCGGGATACTTATAGACGCGGACCATTTTATCGACCACTTCCTGTTTTACGGGTGGAGGTTCAATTTCGCGGATTTTTTCTGCCACAGGTACCAGAGTTGCGGGAAGTGTTATATATTTTTTCATTCGTGGGAAATAGTCTTTATGTTGTGGGCTCTTTCCCTCGTTGTAAGCTGGCTCACGCCTCTGGCGTCGGGAATGACGCTGCATCTGGTGACGGACAATCTCTACAGCCACAGGCAGAACCCGCAATACCTGTTCCTGTGGCACAGGTGGCGCCGCGGGTTTGCCGTGGAAAAGGACGCGTCAAATTAAAGCTGATAAGCGCGGAGGTCAAGTTATGGATATAAAAAATCTGGAAAAATTGCCGGAAGGAGTGCGGGACAGGCTGGGCTGGTTTGCCGGGGAACTGTCCGGGGCCTTCGGAGAAGATATCGTGTCGGTCTTCGTTTACGGAAGCGCCGCGGGCGCGGGATATGACCCGAAGCATTCCGATATCAACGTTGCGGTCGTCATGAAAGACGTCGCGGTCGGGAAGCTTAAACCGGCGCTGAAGATCATCAGGGCGGGCCTGAAAAAACGCATCACTGTACCGCTTTTCCTTACGGAAAAATATATTAAGGATTCCCTGGACACTTTTCCGATGGAGTTCATGTCCATGAAAGATACCCGTCTCGTTCTTCTAGGTGAGGATGTGCTCCGCGATATAGAGGCGAAAAGGGACGATTTGCGCAGGGAATGTGAATTCCAGCTGAAGGGGAAGATACTTACTATCCGTCAGGCGTACCTTGAACAGGCGTTAACGCGGAAGGGTCTCGAACGGCTCATAAAGTCCGCGTTTCGCGCTCTGATGCCGCTATTTCGCAATATACTGAGGCTCAAGACCGGGGCTGTTCCGCCGGAGGGGAAGAAAGAGATGATCGAGAGCCTCGGGCGCGAATTGGGGGTAGATGTGTCGTCATTCCTTGAAGTCCTCCGGGACAGAAAGATGGACGGGCGTGTAGGCGGTAAGGATCCGGGGATATTTATTGCTGATTTTATTGTTCAATTGGAAAGGCTTTCAGAGAGTGTGGATAGGCTGTGATGTAAGGGGAAACACCTGGCGCGGGTATTTCCTGCGGGGACGTCCGATTATCCCAACGAGATTACCGCCAGGGGTGTTCGCTATGCTCCTACCCGGGCCCCTCCGCCCGGTGTGGATCCTCCCGGTACGGAGCATAGCGAACACCCCTGGCGATATGCAACGAGTTTAGGTAAAGGCGCCTCCGAGAATACCCACGTCAGGTGTTCCTGAAGGCGGGGGGGAGTGGGTTTTATATCATGAAAAAAGCTGCTAATATATTATCCATAATTCTAGTATGTGTGTGCGCGGCGAGGGTGTGCGCGGCGGCGGAGGCGCGTTTTGAGAGGCCGGCGGGGTATGTGAACGATTACGCGGGGGTGCTGTCGCGCGGGGCGAAGGCCGAGATCGAGGCTTTGCTCGGCGAGGTCGAGAAAAAGACCACGGCGGAAGTGGCCGTGGTCACCGTTAAGACCACCTCGCCGCTTACGATAGAACAGTACGCGGTCGAACTTTTCCGAAAATGGGGAATAGGGAAAAAAGGCGCGGATAACGGCGTACTGCTTCTTTTGGCCGTTTCAGACCGGAGGGTAAGGATAGAAGTGGGGTACGGCCTGGAGGACGCGATAACCGACGCGGACAGCAGCATAATAATAGACCGTTTGATGGTGCCGGCGTTCCAAAAAGGCGGGTATGATCTGGGGATAGCTTCGGGTGTGGTTCCGCTGGTCAAGATCATAAGGGACAAATACGGGGTACAGCTTGACATCTCGCGCGGTATGCCGGAAACACCCGATATGCCCGCACGGGGCGGTGCTTCGGCGGCCGGAAGCCTGCTTACACTGCTCTTTTTCATCCTGATATTCGGGTTCAGGTTCGGCTCGCTTTTCTTTTTAATGGGCTCGGGCGGAGGTTATTGGTCCGGTGGAGGACGGGGATCCTTCGGCGGCGGTTTCGGTGGTTTCGGCGGCGGCTCCTCCGGCGGCGGCGGGGCCTCGGGGTCGTGGTGATGTCGTCGCGCGTCGCACGTCGCTCGTTGTTTGCCGCAGGCTGGAGTTAGGATTTTAGCGGGTAAAAAAACAGGGATAGAAATCCGGGATAATAAAAGGCATAGAAAAGAGAAAATATGAATCTTCCGATCAACATCGATGATCTATTGACGGCGCGGACTGTCGAATGGGAACGGCTGGAGTTTAAGGAGGGATGGAACCCTGAAGCGGTTTTACATTCTTTGTGCGCGTTTGCCAACGACTTTCATAATCTGGGCGGCGGGTATATTATCATCGGGATTGCCGAAAGGAATGGGAAAGCCGTTTTGCCTGCGGCTGGGTTAAAATCTAACCAGATCGATAAAATCCAAAAAGAAATAGTCGAACTCGGGCATAAAATGCAGCCCTACTATCATCCTATCATAGTCCCGGGAGTGTATAGACGTAAACATATTCTGGTGCTGTGGTGTGTCGGGGGCCAGACGCGGCCATATAAAGCGCCTGTTTCATTGTCGAAAACAAACGAACGGTACGCGTATTATATCCGCAAAGCGTCTAAAACCGTTATTGCCCGGGCACAGGATGAAAAAGAATTATTCGCACTTGCCGCGACCGTTCCTTTTGATGACAGGATGCATCATGTGGCGACACTTAAAGAACTTGATCTCGGGCTTATTCGTGCCTATCTCCAGCAGGTGAAAAGTGATCTTTTTGACGCGGCGGTAAAAATGGATTTCATGCAGTTGTGTCGTAATATGAATATCGTTGACGGCCCGGATGAGCGTGTGAGACCCAAAAATGTCGGGCTGATGTTTTTCAGCGCTCATCCGGATATGTATTTCCCGCAGATGCAGATCGATGTTGTCCATTTCCCTCAAGGTCCCGGGGCGGATTCTTTTTCGGAAAAGATATTTAAAGGCCCCGTGCATATCATGCTGGAAGAGGCGTTAACGTATATTAAGCATCAGGTTATCACGGAAAAAATCGTAAAACGTTTCGATCGGCCTGAAGCGGATCGTTTTTATAATTATCCGTTTATTGCCCTGAAAGAAGCGCTTTGTAACGCGGTATATCACAGGTCATATGAAATACGGGAGCCCATCGAAGTGCGGATACTGCCGGATCGTCTGACAATCGGGAGTTTTCCAGGCCCGGACAGGTCCATTTCTGATAAAGATATGAAAGCGTTTAGTTTTATTTCTCGGCGTTATCGCAATCGAAGGGTTGGCGAATTTTTAAAAGAGCTGGATATGACGGAAGGCCGCGGCACGGGGATTCCAAAAATTATTCAGGAAATCGAGAAGAACGGATCACCTCTCCCGTTATTTCATACAGACGGGGAACGTAGTTATCTTACCGTAGAGTTCCCTGCGCATTCGTTGTTCGTGAAAGAACACGCCATTTCTTCGAAAGATACCGGGCGGGTCACCACGGAAGTCCCCACGGAAGTCACCACGGAAGTCAATAAACTACTAAACATTATTTCCGGAGAGCGATCGAGAGAAGCATTGAAATATCTCTTAGGGTTAAAAAATGATGAGCATTTTAGAAAAGCATATCTTATTCCGGCCATTAAGGCAGGAATAGTGGAAATGACCATCCCGGATAAACCTCGCAGCAGTAAACAAAAATACAGATTGACAGGAAAAGGCATGAAATATAAAAAGCTGTTAAAATGAGCATTTAATTTTCAGGCAGAAAAGTTAACCACCGACCCACGAACAACCATAAAGGGATACAGCAGGCGGTTAGAATCTCTATGAGTGATGGCATAAAAACGGGAAGATCGCGCGTGCCGGTATTCGCGGCGATCGATTTTGAAACCGCGGATACGGGTCGTGATAGTGCCTGTGCCGTGGCCGTGGTACGGGTTAAGGGGAGTGCTGTTACTGACCGCACTTTTTATTATATCCGTCCTCCGCGCAGAAGTTTTATGTTTACATATATACATGGTATCACATGGGACCGCGTCGCTGATGCTCCCACATTCAGGGATTTGTGGCCGTTACTCAGAAAAAAACTTACAGGTGTGGAGTTTATCGCGGCGCATAACGCGAGTTTTGATCGTTCGGTTCTGAATAGATGTTGCGAAGAGTCGAATTTAGACGTGCCGGGGCATCCCTTTAAATGCACGATGCGTCTTGCCCGGGACGTCTGGGGCATTTACCCCACGACTCTTCCAGACGTATGCAGAGTCTTACGCATACCTCTTCGCCATCACGAAGCCGGCTCCGACGCCGAAGCCTGCGCGAGGATCGTCATCGCGGCGATGAAGGAAGAAAACGGCGAATAAGAGTATTTTACAGTGTTTAAAGAAAGTGAAAGGATGCGGTAATGGGGGGAACATTAGCTGAACAAAAGCCCGACAATTCGTATGGTATTTGGATAAGCAGGATGAAATAGAAAAATTTATGCGGATCTTTGGCCTAACAGGAGATGACTGGTTTCAGGAAAAAATAGGCCAAAAAATTATTATGAAAAAACGGTGGTTATCTGTTAGCGGAACATGTGGAAGATTTTTAGCCGGGCAGAAAACTTGTATTAATTGGTCTAACAGATGCGGCTCAGTGCGTACAGAGCAGATATTGTTTTTCAGGAAGGTCAAAAATCAAAGCTTGCGTTGCAGATCAAATTAATGTTTGCAGCTAATGAATTCGAAATAATGCTGGAAAGCTATGACGAAGCTAACCTGGAAGCGCTGATAGAAGAGGTTAAAGACGTGTTAAACCCTGTGGGCGGAGGGAGTATTGATTAAAGGATTTTATACCGACACTTGCGCAAATGAGAGAATTTTTGAATAATGAAAAATTGAAAGGGCATCCGATATATGAGTTGTTCCGCAAGCATATAAGCTGGCATTCGGCGATTTTGAACGAGACGGAATATGTCGAGGAAATTAAAGAGTTGTGCGAAGAAAGGAATAAAGACGCTCATCCGAAGGATTATGACGCGAACCAGCGGGCGAAATATTATCTATTGGTGAGGAACGCTGTTTTAGGTACGGAGAAACGGGAGGGTCTGTTGGCGCGGCTTGCCAGGTCGCGGGAGATGTCCGAATGACCAGTAATTAATCAGAGAGGAGGAGCGAATATGAAGACAGTGTGGATCGTATTGGGTGTGATTGTTGTTGTGGCACTTTTATTTGGCGGGTGGCTGATCGGCGGCCTTAATCATGTCGTGGGCTTGGATGAAAATGTAAATTCCGCGTGGGCGCAGGTTGAGAACCAGCTTCAGAGGCGGAACGACCTGGTGCCTAATCTTGTCAACACCGTCAAGGGGTACGCTGCCCATGAGAAGGACCTTTTTACGAAAGTAACGGAACTGCGCAGCCAGTGGGGCAAAGCGGCGACGAGGGAAGAAAAGATCGAGGCGGCGAACCAGATGAGCGGCGCGCTTTCACGGCTCCTCCTGGTGGTGGAGAATTACCCGGACCTCAAGGCCAACCAGAATTTTCTCACCCTGCAGGCGCAGCTTGAAGGGACCGAGAACAGGATAGCCGTGGAAAGGATGCGGTACAACGACGCGGTCAAAACTTTTAACGCGTACAGGAGGACGGTTTTCGGCGGCATGTTCGCTTCGATGCGGGGGCTGGCCCAGCCGCGCGAATATTTCGAAGCCGCGGGAACGGCGAAAGAAGTGCCGGT
>JBDRFA010000050.1:0-5745 GCA_043819235.1 Candidatus Omnitrophota bacterium
AGAGGCGCATTCTGGGAAGCGTATACGGGTGCCAGTGTCTCCACGGCGGAGTGCGGGAACACTGGGGCGGCAGGAGCGATAAATACTGTTACTTGGAATAAATAGCCGCCTTTCTTTTTCCTCGTTAACAGGAATTACCTGTAATAGATTAACTGGCGAAAGAAGCCTTTGTTTTTCGAAGGGTTGAAGTGACTTGGTGCAGCGGAGGGATACCTGGTGTGGGTATTCCCGACAGTTTTTTGAGTTTTGGACGAAACATTTACTTACGTGGGCTAATCTATTGCGAACGGTACAAATATTCCAAATATTCCACAATTTACGTTACAAACAAACTTTTTGTCGAGAAGCTGGGTTCGCTGGTAAGGTTCACTCCCAATTTTCTGAGCCCGGCTTCGTCACCCGGAGTGGGCATATGCGTCATATGGACTTCACACCCTTTGATCTCGATCAATTTCTCCATAGCTTTTTTCGCGGTTGAGTCGGTTGCCGCGCTTATACTCAAAGCTATTAATGTCTCTTCCAGGTCAAGACTTACGGTTTTCGCTTCTAAAACCTGTTCCTTAAGGTTGGCGATCGATTCCAGCGTCTTCGGGGACAATATGTGTTGATCCTCCGGGATCTTTGCCAGTTTTTTTATCGCGTTCAAAATAAGGCTTGAAGCGGCATGCATCAGGTAAGAGTTCTTACCAGTCACCATACTGCCGTCTTCCAGTTCAATAGCGGCCCCGCAATATATGCCCTCGTTGCCTTTTTTCCCTTCTTCCGCCTCTTTCGCGGCCGACCTGGCGAAAGCAACGACTTTTCTGTCCTCTTTTTTTATCCCCATATCTTTCATTAACAACTCGACCCGCTGCACGGTCTCTTTATCCACAAAACCCAGAAGATATTCACATGAAGCCCTGAAATACCTCCGTATAACTTCCTGTTTAGAAGCTTCCTGAACTTTTTTATCGTCAACGATACCAAAACCCGCTCTGTTAACACCCATATCTGTCGGTGATCTGTATATCGATTCTTCACCTGTTATTCTGGTCAATATCCTCTTGATCACGGGAAAAACCTCCATATCCCGGTTATAATTGACGGCCATTTCATTGTATGCCTCGAGATGAAAAGAATCCACCATATTGAAATCTTTAATGTCCGCCGTAGCGGCTTCATACGCGACATTTACCGGATGTTTAAGCGGTATGTTCCATATCGGAAAAGTCTCGAATTTCGCGTACCCCGCGTTTATGCCTCTTTTATGTTCCTGGTACAACTGGGAAAGACAGGTAGCCAATTTACCGCTTCCCGGCCCCGGGCCCGTGACTATGACCAGGTTTTTATCCGTTTTGATATATTCGTTCGCCCCGTATCCCTCATCACTCACTATCAGGTCGATGTCCGTCGGGTAACCTTTAGTGTAACGATGCGTATACACTGTTATCCCGCGCCTTTCCAGTTTGTTCTTGAAGATCACGGCGGAAGGCTGGTTCTCGAAACGCGTTATTACGACAGCGGTGACTTCCACTTCCCGATCCCTCAGGTCGTCTATAAGCTTCAGCGCGTCCACATCATAAGTAATACCGAAATCCGCCCTGACTTTGCGCCTTTCTATATCTCCCGCGTAAATGCAAAGTATTATATTGGCTTTATCTTTGAGCCGCTGCAATAACCTCATTTTTACGTTAGGATCAAATCCCGGCAGGACCCTTGAAGCGTGGTAATCATAAATTATTTTTCCCCCGAATTCAAGATACAGCTTGGTACCCAGCTTATCCACCCTTTCGAGTATGCATTTGCTTTGCTCTTTTAAATATTTTTCATTATCGAATCCCGCGGTTTTTTTCATAACAATACTCCTTTGTATCTCACTCATTTGGTGGCACTGTGAAGGTTTGCAATTGCGAACGGTACAAATATTCCCAAATATATCCCTGACCTCTTATTACTTCCCTTCAAAAGGCACTATATATTTTCCCAGGAATTTTTGTGTATAGTTCACCACGTCTTCTTTAGCGTCGCCGGGGCTTTCGGCTACCCACATGGCGAAATTATACAACACTTTCAGATCGACTTTAAGCCATTGGCCGTTTTTCGCCAGGAAGACAAATAGAGCGGTTATGGCGATCCTTTTATTCCCGTTTTGAAAAGGATGGTTTTTTATCATGAAGTAAAACAGGGCGGCCACTTTTGATATAAGCCCGGGGAACAGATCCGATCCGCCAAAAGTCGCGAAGGGAGTAGCCAAACAGCTTTCCAGGATATTAGGAAACCTTGTGCCGAAATCCGGTATAGGTTCATCATAACTCAAACTTTTACGGGCCAAAGTAAAAGCTATATGTTCTATTTCGCGTATAGTTATTCTTTCCATCAGGTGTTACCCAGCCATTTCAGGACTTCACCGTATTCTTCGACGGTTTTATCGATTATTTCATCAAGCTTATGTTTTTCGTCTTCACTTAAGAAGTGCCCGGTAATATCGCCGACTATCTTTTTGAATTCTTCTCTCGATATGGCGAATACGCGGCCTATTTTTGTCGCTTTAATTTCGCCGTTCTTGATCTTATTATGAACGGTTTGCCGTGATATGCCTAATAAATTGGCTGCTTCCGTAACGGAGAGATATTGTTTTTTTTCCTGTTCTGTCATTTTTCCCCCATATTCCGCCGTCTATCCCGGATCTTGCAACAGCAAAATCCGCTGTAAATCTCGGATTTATACATGTAAATGATACCATATTTTTAGATGTTTGTCAAATATTGCATTTCTTTACATCTGTCAATCGGATTTTTGTCTTTACGGCTGTCAAGTGGAGCCTCCATTATTACTCTATTTCAACAAATAACCCGTACTACGCCCGCCGGCGGAGTCTTTTATAAGGATACCCTTCTCGACAAGATCAAGAATATCCCGCAGAGCCGTATCCTGCGAACACTTTGTGATCTTGGCCCACCCGGAAGACGTGAGCTTACCTTCAAAGCCGTCAAACAGCCTGTTGATCATAATTCGCTGCCGTTCGTTGACCGACTCGGCCGGATGAGATTCCCAAAAACGCGCTTTTCGGAACACCCCGGCAAGCGTGTTTTCAGTTGTATCAAGCGCCCGGCGCCTCAAAATGCACGCGTTCATGCCCAACGGCTCCGGAAACAACCCTCATGGGGCCATGGCTGTCATCGCGCCAATCACCGGCTATAATTTTATGCATCCCTCTGCGCCCTGTCGGGAACAAGCTCGCGTGCCAGTCAAACAACCGGTCTTCCGTAAGAGTCTTATCGAAATTCTGAGTGGCATCCAGCATCATCTCCACAACGCCGTCAACATGACGGTCGGAAGGAACAAGCCCGCCGATGTCCATCCCCAACCTCCGCGCGATAGACGAACGCACCTGCTTCGCGTCAAGGATCTCTCCCTCGATCTCACTGCTCTTTAAAACATCAAGCGTAAGGGTCAGCAGTATTGCCTCCGAACGCAGAGACAATCCCAATGCCTCCATGCGCCCGATCAAACGCCCCTGGCGGTTGCGCACGGCCCCCAGAACGGAGGCGATCTGCTCATGATCCCATATAAACCGGGGCCAAATATCTAACTGGTGAATGTATTCCATATTCTCCGCATAAGCAAGCCGGATAACTAAAAGCGCCAGGCCTCGTTATGGACATTTTTGTCTGATGGGGGCGCCTTTATATCTTCTTCATCTATTTAGCAACCACTTTCTTAACTTTCCCATCAGCCCACACCACTAGCGGACGGCCATCTTTTTTATGCTGGGCGACCACCTTTCTGACTGCTTTCTTGAGAGCGGCTTCGGCTTTATCCTGTAAAGTCATTCTTTTTTTCATAAGTTAACCCCGGCTTCCCTGGTGATCTTTTCAAATAAACTCTTATCAAATACATCTATATGAGCATTTTGCTTGCGGGCAATAAGTTGAGGTCTGGACTGCGAATTATTAAATAACATCCATTGATCAGCTAATAACCTGTAATTTTTTAGAAATTTATCCGTACTACGCTCAAAACGGCGAAAGGCCTTCGGCTATGAGATCGGCGTTGATAAATCTGTCACATTCAGCATATTCGGGTAAAAAGGTCCTCGCAAAAGTCGTTTTGCCTGATCCGTTAGGTCCTGCTATAATATAAACATTTTTATTTCTCATGTCATCCTGATACAAATTTTTTATAATTGTCGCTCATCCTACCCAGGATATCCCATTATATCAGAAATATGCCCAAAAGGCATCTCAATTGCGCCTTTTGTGCCTTTTGGGGCTGACTTACAAAGCCATCGCTAAATCCTTAGGCATCATGGACTTACTCAGACAACAGTAACCCCGTATGGGATGGCCACAGCATCGGCGACTCATGGACAGACGCCAAGTTTAAGGGGACCCCTTTCCCTTATTTAATAGCTATGAAATCCAATTGTTCTTTTCGGTTTCGCCGGCGGCGGTGCCATTAACTGTCGAATTGCCTCAAAAATATAATGGATCTCCTTATCCTGGTTTTCGACCTTCCTCTCCAATTCATCTAATTTACATACAAGATCTTTGTGGGTAGAAAGCATTTCTTTCAGCTTAACAAAAACCCTCATAATAGCGATATTAACCTGTATTGCCCTTTCACTCTTGAGTACACTTGATAGCATTAATATGCCATGTTCCGTGAAGGCATAAGGACAATACCGTCGGCCTCCTCGTTTTGAGGTTTCAAAATGAAACCTCAAACTTTCACTCTCTTGCTTGCTAAGTTGGAACATAAAGTCTTCCGGGAAACGTGCAATATTACGCTTTACAGCCAGATTAAGAGATTTTGTAAGCACTCCATACATCTTCGCTAAATCGCTATCCAACATCACCTTTTTCTCCCGGATCAGAAGTATCCTATTCTCAATAGTCTCCCGCGGAATCATATTTTGGGTCTCTTGTTCTTTTTTCATTGATACCTCTTTCTTCGAATTTTGATAAATCCCCTCCCCCCGCTTACAGTATAGTAGACACTTTTTCCCATAAAATTCTTTCATTTTTTTTGATCGCGCTGATATCCCCATATCAAAGTTCAGAAAACACGTTGCGCTACACCTTGAAAAATAGGAAATAGGGGGGCTGTCCCTATTTTTTGGGGGAAGGTCACTTAATGTCCGCTTTTGTTTGTCTCGGATTATAATATTTGTTATGCAACTACTTTAACCGCTATGGCTTGGATAAAACGTCTGCAATTATGTCTCGATCGGGATGACACCGGGGAAAGTGCCCACAATATGTTACACTATCGCCATTTAAGCCTTATTATGTGGCCCATACAAAAATTCGAACCCTTGCGCTCCTGGATGAGAAGCACAAGGGTTCGAATTGGTATTACTGGCGGAGGAGGTAGGATTCGAACCCACGGTCCCTTGCGGGACAACGGTTTTCAAGACCGCCGCTTTAGACCACTCAGCCACTCCTCCGCAAATTTTGCTTCCCAAAAAATTTGCAAAGCAATTGAGCTTCCATCGCTAAAACCTCACCGGCTCAATTGCGGTCAATTCTCTAATCTCTATTTTCAATCCTCGGCTCGCTTTCCTCACCCCATGCGCGTTCCCCGCGCCAAAGGCGGATATTCTACCAGAATCTCATCTTATTCACAAATTCCAAACTCGCGGCGTATATGGTGCGGTATAGCTCCCATGAATTGGCCACGGCGCTTTTAAGGTAACTGATGAACGACAGCTGGCTGAAGATCGGGGAGAATACGGCCATTATCACTATCAGGTTCGCCACAAAG
>JBDRFA010000051.1:0-3832 GCA_043819235.1 Candidatus Omnitrophota bacterium
CGAGATATATGTTGAAAAGGAGGAGTTCATACATGTATATTCCCAGATATCCTGATCTGAACAGCGAGTTGAAAAGTAAATCCATATTTTTATTCGGCCCCAGGCAGACCGGAAAATCATGGCTTATAAATAAAACACTCAGTGAATACCGCGTTTATGACCTCCTGGATAACGAAGTATATCTGACGTTAAGCCGGGATCCGAAAAGGCTTGAGGAAGAACTGCGGGAGAACGATAAAATAATCATTATCGATGAAGTGCAGAAACTCCCCTTTTTGCTGAATGAAGTTCACCGCATCATAGAAAAATACGGCATCCATTTTTTATTGACAGGATCCAGCGCGAGAAAACTTCGCCGCGGAGGGATAAACCTTCTGGGGGGCAGGGCGAGGTCAAAACACCTGCATCCGTTTGTTTTCCGCGAGCTCAAAGAGCGTTTCGACCTGTTGAAAGCGCTCAATTATGGATCACTTCCTTCTATCTGGTTTTCCGACTCCCCGGAAGAAGACCTTAAGGCTTATGCCGGCAATTATTTAAAAGAAGAGATCGCCGCTGAAGGTCTGACGCGTAACGTGCCCGCGTTCAGCAGATTTCTTGAAGTCGCGGCCCTCTGTAACGGCAAGATGATCAATTTTTCGAATATTTCTAATGACGCTCAAGTCCCCTGCAGTACCGTCCAGGAATATTTCCATATCCTGAGGGATACTCTGATCGGGTTCGATGTCCCCGCGTGGAAAAAGACGGTAAAAAGAAAACCCATATCGACATCCAAGTTCTATTTCTTCGACGTGGGTGTCGTGCGGCATCTTCAAAACCGGTCTCAGCTCAAAAAAGGATCGCCCGAATTCGGGGACGCGTTTGAAACATATCTGGCGCACGAACTTAGAACATACGTGGACTATAATAACTTCAATGAGCTCTGTTACTGGCGGTCAAAATCCGGGTATGAGGTTGATTTTATAATCGATGATATCCTGGCGGTAGAAATAAAAGCAAAAGAAAACGTATCTTCCGGGGACATACGCGGGATCGCCGCCCTTAAAGAAGAAGGAAAGATCGCGCGTTATGTGGTTGTTTCCCTGGAAAAACGCCCGCGCCATATAAACGGTATCCACATACTTCCCTGGGAAGATTTCCTGACACAGCTGTGGGAAGGGATATTGACCTCCTCTTGACCCCTCCATCTTCTTTCAGATCACCGTAGAGGGTATTTTAATAATTAGGCGGATTCAAGGAAACGTTTCAGGGCCGCGTAGCGGTTTATGAGCTCGTGTTTCGGGTATTTGCCGGCGTTCGGGATGAGGGTGAAGATAAGGCCTCCTATGGCGTCTTCCTCGACGGGCCCGAGGTTCACGTTCAGTTCCTCAAGGAGTTTTGAAATGACGGCCGGAGTGTATACCCCGGAGTCAAGGAACCGGCTAAGTGTTATCGTGACGATCTCAACGAGAGGATAATAATGATCCGACGGGAGATCTTTTTCGTTGATATACGCCGGGTGGACCCTGGCGGAGGACGTTATGCCGGCGAACTTTTCTTTTTCGGACACACGTGAGAAAATGAATATTTCCGGTTTTTTGTCATCCGGGTATTTCCGGCTTTCCTCTCTTATCTTCCGGATAAGTATTTCAGGGGAACGGGAATCGAGTATTGTAAGGTCTTTCAGTATCTTACGGAATTTTTCATGTTTTTTGAGTTTTCTCAGTTCCTCGAAAATGACCATGGGAGAAGCCGATTGAAAACCGGCTATATTGCCGTCAAAAGCGAGGATGACCGGCCTGGTCATAAGTATGGATTCCGTAGTTGCCGCCAGCCTGGTCGATAAAGTTTCCACGGAACTGAGCGCCTCTTTGAATTCATCTACCTCCGGAACGTACGGCCCGGCGATGTTTTTGTTGTCCGGGGATCTCTCGATATCATAGAGAAGAGCCATCATTTTGCCGAAATACGGGTTCTCTTCCGATAGGTTTTCTCTGTCTATTATCCCGGAATCCCCTTTCATGTTCGTGCCGACCAACTGGGCTCTTCTTGCCGAGAACGCGAAACCTATAGAAACGCCTGTCCAGACCTCGTCCATGCACTTTATAAGCATACCGTTAAATCCGGGGCCGGACGTATCCAGGCCGTGGAAATACCCTTCGAGGAAAGGGGACACAAGTTCCGAAAAATTGGTGTTAACATATTCATCCCCGGTATATACGCTCCTTGTAACCTGGAGATCATAGATCACACGGCTTATGTCAAGAAAACGGGATCCCGCGCGCCGGCGGTCCGTATCTTTTTCCGACGCGTTCGCGGTGGTATCCAGGTCGCGCAGTATTACCTCAAAAACGCCGTCTTTTTTTACGACACCTATATTCCCCCAATGCGGATACCCGTGATAATAACCTTTATCGTGATATGTTCTGAACGTCCGGCCTATTTCTCTGAACAGCGCCGCTTCTTCCTCCTTGTTCAACGTGTCCGTATCGTCTCCAGTAACGTTGTTCCTCAGGATCAGGTTTTTGATCTCAGCAAAACTTTTTTTCAGTGAATCCGTTATCCTGATGTCTTCTCCCTCTACACCGCATATAACGTAACCGGTCTCTTTAAAGTTAAAAGTCAGATCGTATCTGCCTATTCCCACGGGGATATCCGTCTTCACATCTTCCGTAATACCCATATCCCTCATTACCATGAACTCGTTCTCGGCATTGCGGTAAAACATTGTACCTTCCGGGCCAAGGTTTTCTTCGCCAGGTTTTACGAATATGTCCCCGTTCCGGTCTATATCGAGCCGCCTGCCTACATAGCCGTCACCACGATGCGGGGCCGTCAAATTCCCGGAATCGTCCAACAGGGGGCAGACACCTTTTAACCTCATCATGGTGATGGCCCTGCCGTGATATTGAAGGGCTTTCCGGAGTTTGATATTGACCGTCCTGCCTCGTCGTATTATCCTTCCTTCAGCCGCGATAATAAATTTTTCAAGTTCATTTTGCGTTCCGGAAATGATCTTCGTGATATCTTCTATGTCCTTTTCATCCATCTGTTTTAAAAGCGTCCCGTCTATCCGTAAGGAGGAAGGTATACTGCCTTCCATGTTCATGGTCTCGAAATCGGCATCGCGGGTTTTTTCCTGCGGACCGAGATCGGAAGATGGCCGGGAATAAAGCGTTATCCCGCCGTCCAGCGGGTTTATAGCCGCTTTATACAATGAACTGTATTTTTCACCGGCAGGTGTGACCGAACAGTTTACCAAAAGGTTCCCGGCAGGGTCGAAGTTTTTTGTCCTTTCAAAATTAAGTTTTACCTTCGCCCCGTTTATTTCCGGCGTAAGCGGAGTGTTCACATCTCTTATATCAGGGAAATATTCCCATACACACCTTAAAGACGCCTCTAGAAGGGTCCTGCCGGTAAGGCCCTTGTCAGCGATAGGCGCGAAAACGGACTGGACCTGAAGAAGCTCGGACGAGGTAACAGCGGGAAACGGGGCCTCATTTACGGTAACGGGCCCATTTAAAACCGCCAGGATAAGGCCTGATAATATGATCGTATATATTTTTCCGTTGTGCCTTCTCATCTGCTGCTTCCCCTTTAATAGAATATCCGAAAAACTTCATCTCATTATGATGTAGTTATATATTCTATTATACAGCAAAATCTAGATTAAGTCAATAGAAAGGAAGAAAAAGGGTTTGTTACGTTATATCCCTCGTAACAGTTTAGCCCACGGAAGAACTCCTTGATGTTTCTGCTCAGGCCATTTAAACCCAACTGACATTGATGTCCCAATTTTGATGAACGGATGGAATCGTTCGCTATACTCCTACCCGGGCCCCTCCGCCCGGTGTGG
>JBDRFA010000052.1:0-6364 GCA_043819235.1 Candidatus Omnitrophota bacterium
GGCCTTCGATGAAACAGAGGGGTTTGTTAAGATAATAGCCGACAAAACGACCGGGAAACTCCTGGGCGCCCATATTTTGGGCGGCCCGGCATCCGAACTCATCCACGAATTCGCTCTGGCCCTCCACGCCGGCCTTTCGGCGGATGCAATAAAAAACACCATCCACGCACACCCCACTTTCTCCGAAGCGTCCAGAGACGCCTGCAACTCCATTTGCCGTTAAGCATGAAAAAGCGGCAAGATTGCCTTGTGTTCTGCAAAGTTCAGGATGTTAATTCAAATTTTGGGATAATCCCGGATTTTGCTTTAGCAAAATCCGCCCGCGTCATCCCGGGACAATCTAAAAAATCTTGCTATGAATACCTTATAATAGTAGTATATATACTTCGATTTTAAGGATATATCCCTCTCCGCGAACGCGCGAGATGACAGGTTCTATTATGATGGATGTTATTGTTACAATACTGCTGACCATACTCATTATGCTTGTCGTTTTTCTCCTGTGGCATGTACGCATGTCTCACAGCGGGAAGGAC
This sequence comes from Candidatus Omnitrophota bacterium, assembly GCA_043819235.1. GTDB lineage: Bacteria > Omnitrophota > Gorgyraeia > Tantalellales > Tantalellaceae > JBDRFA01. The sequence goes on from JBDRFA010000052.1 coordinate 537, forward strand.
CGCCTGGAATCCGTCCTGAACGAGAATTTCAATTCTTTCAGCGACAGGATACGCCAGTCGATGGATACCACGCGCCAGGAAGTGGAGCGTTCAAAGGACGCCATCGCGAGCGGCACCATCAAAACCCTGGAACACCTCAACAATATGAACAAGGTCGTCAGCACGCTTATCCAGCAGCAGGAGAAGGCCCAACAGCTGGGGCAGTCACTCGAATACCTGCTCCAGTCCCCGAAGCTCAGGGGCAATTACGGGGAGGTCATCCTGGAGGAAATGCTGGAAAAGATACTGCCGAAAGGCATGTGGGAGCGCCAGTACCCGATAGACGGCAATGAAAAGGTGGATGCCGTCGTGAAATATAAGGACGTGATCATCCCAATAGACTCGAAATTCCCGAAAGAGGATTACCAGAAGTACCTGGCGGCGTCCGACCCGGCGGAGAAAAAGAATTTCTGGTCCGCGTATGAAAAAGCGCTCAAGGTACAGATCAACTCAATAAAGGACAAATATATCAAGCCGGGCAAGGGCACCACGGAATTCGCGCTTCTTTTCATACCTTCGGAAGCGATATACTATGAGACCATAGCGGAGAAGAACCATCTGGGCGATCCGTGCCAGCTATACGAGTACGCGTCCGAACGCAAGGTGATCCCCGTAAGCCCGAACACGTTTTACGCGTTCCTGCAGGTGATCATTCTGGGTGTGCGCAACGTGGAAATAGCCAAAGAAGCGAAGAAGCTCCAGGAAATACTGTCCAGGATCGAAAGGGATTTCAGCTTTTTTTTCAGCAATTACGAGGAAATAGGAAAAGCGATAGAAAAAGCTTCACGGTCATACAGCACAGGGTCGACACACATACTCAGGTTCAAGAAAAGCCTTGATTCGGCCCTGCAATTCGAGATATCCGACAAAAACGCCGACGGGGAGAAAACGATCCCGGAGCAATAACAGTATCATTTTGGAACAATGCCTATTACGCCTGAAAAAGCGATGTTATGGGAAAAGCGGGAAGGGGACACGGTACGTTGTTTTTTATGCGCCCATAACTGCATGATAGAGAACGGCCGGTTCGGTTCCTGCGGAATGCGCGAGAATACCGGCGGCGAGCTTTGCACCTACGCTTACGGCAGGGTGATCGCCAGCCATGTGGATCCCATAGAAAAAAAGCCCCTTTATCATTTCCTGCCGGGTAGTTACGCGTATTCCATAGCGACTATCGGATGTAATTTCAGATGTTCTTTCTGCCAGAACTGGTCCATATCACAGGCATCGGTGAAGAACGGCGACGCGCCCGGCGAGGCGTTCAGCCCTGAAGAGATCGCGGACGAAGCTCTCCGCAATAACTGCCGCAGCATCTCTTATACTTATACGGAGCCGACCATATTCTTCGAATACGCCTATGATACCGCCAGGTGCGCGCGGGAAAAGGGCCTTTATAACAGTTTTGTCACTAACGGGTATATGACGAAAGAAACTATCGATATGATACGGCCGTACCTTGACGCGGCGAATATCGACCTCAAATTTTTCAGCGACGCCTCGTATAAAAAAATATGCGCGGGCAGGCTCCAGCCGGTCCTCGATTCGATAAAAAATATGAAAGCGGCGGGTATCTGGGTGGAGGTGACTACGCTTATCGTCCCCGGACTGAACGATTCCGATAAAGAACTCCGGGATATCGCTTCATTCCTGGCTGAAACCGGCAAAGAGATGCCCTGGCACATAAGCGCTTTTCACCCGGATTACAAATACACGGAATCTTACGCGACCCCGCTTGAAACCATAGAAAAAGCCATGGAAATAGGGAAGGCTGCGGGACTTAAGTACGTTTACCCCGGAAATGCCCCGGCTCCGGGAGAGACCTTGTGCCCGGGCTGTGACTGTATCCTGATCAAAAGGGATGGGTTCGCGGCAAGTGTTTCCGATAATTTCGACCCGGAAACCGGCCGCTGCCGCGATTGCGGAACGATGATAGAGGGGATATGGAAATAACAAACTGGTGTTGTTGTGCTAATATTTGATACACGAATGGAACCGTTCGCTATGCTCCTACCAGGGCCCCTCCGCCCGGTGTGGATCCTCCCTGTACGGAGCATAGCGAACGATTCCATCCAACGATAGGTAATAAAATATGAAGAAGATATTTATTGTCGTATTTGTGTTCCTGGCGATCGTCGCCGCGCTGGTCTATATGTACCGGTATGAGATATTCCAGGTTTCCGCGGAAACCCTTATACGGCAGAATCTGCCGCCTTACGTGACGGTCGATACTATCGTGTTCGACCTGGAAGGCAAAAAACTGGAAATAACCGGGCTCGGGATAAAAGGCCCCGCGGGATACCGGTCCGCATATCTGGCCGAAATAGGAAAGGTCACAGGACGCTATAAAATGCGGGGAAAAGCACTGCTCGACGGCATAGAGGTGACCGAGATCACGGCGGAAAGGCCCGTCATCAATATCGAAAGGCTGCCTTCCGGACGTATCAATATCAACGAAATGGACAAGGTGCTTTCACAGGGCACGGCCGCGCCGGCAAACCCCGTTAAAAAGTCGCCGGGGAAAACCGCGGGGATCGCGAAACAAGTTCCGCGTATAACCATTTCCGACCTGGTCAAACTTACCGATACCATCAACCTTGTGAACGGCCAGATAGTGTTCCTTGACGGATTTTCGGCCGAGCCTCCGCGCCGCCTGACGTTCGACGCCATAAACGGCGTGATCACACTCCGGCTGAACGATAGCTATACAGGCGTTATTTCCGTGGGGACAAAAGGCGGCGGCACCGTTAACGGGGACGGCTCCCAGAGCATGGAGTGGGAAGTCCTTCTCGACCCGGCGTCAAAAGAACTGCACATGTCGAATACGTATAATATCCGGAACGTGGATATCACGACTTTCAAGCCTTATTACGACAGCTACAGCCCCATCGACGTTAAACGCGGCCGGTGTTCGGGGAAAATGGTGATCAATTTCAGCGACGGGGACATCGGATCCGACAATATCTTTTATCTGAAAGGCCTTGAGTTCAGCGTTAAACCCGGCCAGACGGGAGGCGAATACTGGTCGGGCGCCATCGGCGATATTATCAAGTATCTGAGCTCCTCAACGGGCGAGATAGTCTTTGATTTCAAGATAAAGGGTCCGGTGCGGAACCCGCGGTTCTATCCGGGCCCGAATGTCCGCAACGCCATCCAGAACATGGTGGTGGATAAAATATCCGAGACCATAAAGGGCCTGAGCGGCGACGGCGGGCAGACCCCCGGCGGCGGAGAACAAAGCGATGCGGAAAAAGTGATCGACATCATGCAGGGGCTGTTTAAGAGGTGAGGGGGCAGAGAGAGTGTCAGAGTGTCAAAGTGTCAGAGTGTCACATGTAGGGGCACGGCGCGCCGTGCCCCTACCGTATCCACAAGGGGAGACAAAACGCTTGACCGGACTTAAGCGAATAAACCATGTGAACGCGAAAAACAAAAAGGAGGATATATGGTTCTACTAGTGAAATTGCTCTCAATAATGATCATCGTTTACGGCTGTATGGTCATGCTGCGTCCCGGTATCCTGGAAAAGAACGTGTTAGGATACGTCAAAAAACAGAACAACATTTATGTGGCGAGCGCCGTTAAGGCCGCCATAGGCATTTTGCTGATGATCGCGTCTTCCGCCTGCCGGATCCCGTGGGTAGTGCTTTTCTTCGGCGCGGCTTCCGTTTTCAGCGGCATCGCGGTCTTCCTGGTAAAGAAAGAAAGCATTATAGCCCTTATAGAGTGGTTACAGTCCCGTACGGTAAAAGCCTTTCATCTGATCGGGACATTGGCGCTTTTCCTTGGGATATTACTCGCGCTTGCGGCATGACCGTTAAGATCTGTCTGACAGGTTGAAAACTTAACCGGAGGTACATGGATCTATGCGCTACAGAAATTTTCCGGGATATTGTTTCGTTATTTTTCTGGCACTGATGTTCTTGAGCGTCGCGGGAGTACACGGAACGGCTCTTGCCCTGGAACTGAGAAGCAGTTCTTTCGGTGAAGGAGAAGAGATACCGGTACTTTATACCGGAGAGGGCGCCAATACTTCTCCGGGATTTTCCTGGGACGATGTTCCCGAAGGCACACAGAGTTTCGTCCTGATAATGTATGACATAGACGCCCCCAGCGGGATCTGGGTCCACTGGGTGCTGTACAATTTGCCGGGAAACCTACGATCGATCGAAGAGGGCATACCGCCTGAAGTGAACCTGGAAAACGGGGCCCGGCAGGGGGTCAACAGCTTCAGAAAGGTCGGATATGAAGGCCCATATCCTCCTCCGGGGCCGGCGCACCGGTACATTTTCACCCTTTACGCTGTCGATACGGTCCTGGACCTGGATGTGGACGCTACGAGGGATATGGCGCTTAAAGGCATGATAGCTCATGTACTGGGTTCCGCGCAGCTGTCCGGCCTGTATGAACGCAAAAATGCGAGGCATCCCTGATGAAACTTTACGGGAAACGTTCGGTCACGGAACGTATACGGATAAACCCCGGATCCGTACAAAAGCTGTATCTTCAGAAAAAAACGGACCTTTCAGGTATCGTTAAGGAAGCGAAAAAAGCCGGGTTATCGTTCGAATCCGTCGACAAAGAAACGTTGCTCGGCAAATGCGGCGAAGCGCACACCCAGGGTGTTATGGCGGAAGTCGACGAATATGTATACACGACATATGCGGAAATACTGAAAGATTGTGTTAATAACGCGGCTGTGCCGGTTTTTCTGGACGGCATAACGGACCCCCAGAACCTGGGATCCATTATCCGGAGCCTGGCGTGTCTCGGCGGGTTCGCGCTCGTCCTCGCGGAACACGGTTCCGCGCAGGTCACTGAGGCCGTTTTACGCGTCGCCTCGGGCGGAGAGAATTATATCCGTATAGCCCGTGTCCCCAATATCGCGACCGCGGTCACCTCCGCCGGGAAGAAAGGCATCCGTTCGGCCGGCGCGGTAGTGGAAGACGGCACGGATATATTGGGAACTGTTATCGAATATCCCCTGGCCCTGGTTATCGGCGCCGAAGACACGGGAATACGTCCGGGCGTAAGGAAACTCCTGGATTACAGGGTAACCCTCCCGATGAGAGGCGCGGCCCTTTCCTTTAACGCGGCCGTCGCCGCGTCCCTGTTCTGTTATGAAATAACCTGTCGCCGGCTGTGCCATGGACGAGGAGACTCGAACACCGAAATTTAGAACCTTTTAACTTTTAAACATTTAAACTTTTTAACCCTGGAACAAATATGAAAACTAAACACATACTGGACCTGATCGCCGAGATAGGCATGTTAAAACGTATCAAACGGAGCGGATGGTGGATGGTTGGCATACCGGAAGAGGAAAGCGTCGCGGAACACTGTTTCAGATGCGCCGCTATCGGCTACATACTCGCGAAAATGGAGAACGCCGACCCCTATAAGGTACTTCTCATGACGCTCTTCAACGACCTTCATGAAGCGAGGATCACGGACCCGCATAAGGTCGCGCACAGGTACCTGAACGTCAGGGAAGCCGAAAAAGCCGCGTTCGGCGAACAGATGGAAGGCCTTGATGAACGTCTCAAAGGGGACCTGTCTTCCTTCCGCGACGAATACGACGGCCAGGCCTCTCAGGAAAGCCTGGTCGCGCGTGACGCGGATATCCTGGAATGCCTGATACAGGCGAAGGAATACGCGGACCTGGGTTACCGCAACGCCGAAAAGTTTTTCAGAAAAGCGCCCGGACATCTCAGGACCGGAAGCGCCGTAAAATTATGGGAGTCGGCCAAAAATTGGGACAGCACAACATGGTGGACAAAACTGGGCGAGTT
>JBDRFA010000053.1:0-19783 GCA_043819235.1 Candidatus Omnitrophota bacterium
AACTTCTTCAACATCTTTTTTGTCCTCGGATGTACAGGCAGGACTATCGTCCCCTTTATCCTCAGGAACGCCGACACTATCGCCTTTAGATTCGCCGGGTCATCCGTATTGGACTGCCTGTGTATGGTCGCCAGGATGTACTCCCCCGGGCACACGCCGACCTCGCCCATTATCTTTGACTTCCTCGACGCGGTTTTATCCATCTTCATGGCCAGCTCATACATGATATCGCCCGTATTATACACACCGCGCGTTACGTTCTCTTTGCGAAGATTATTGACCGCTCCGGCCGTAGGGCAGAAAAGAAACGACGATATATGGTCCGTCATGACCCTGTTCACCTCTTCCGGCATGGCCTTATCAAAACTGCGAAGCCCCGCTTCCACATGAGCGACCGGTATACCCCTTCTCACGGCGGTAAGCGCGCCTGCCAGGGTAGAATTCGTGTCACCGTATACCAGTACCATATCCGGTTTTTCTTTCCCCAATATCTTTTCAAGCCTGCGCATTATCTCCGAAGTCTGCGTTACGGGCGACATCGGCCCCACTTTGAGATCATAATCCGGCTCAGGGATACTGAGTTCCTCGAAGAACCTCTGAGCCATGCCGAAATCATAATGCTGCCCCGTATTAACGAACACTTCTCTTATCCTGCCGGACTTACCTGTTTTCCGGATAGCCTCCGACAGAAGCGCCGCCTTGATGAACTGCGGCCTCGCCCCGACAACCGTTAATATTTTCATATATCCCCCGCCTCAAATATTCCCTACATCCGTTTGTCCCGTTGACTCGATTATGAGCTCATTCTCAACGGGCATCACTCCTGCAGGTTCTCTTTTAAAGAACCTGGCGCTTATCCCGGTCTTCCTGTCCAGATAAAGGAGAACCGGTAAATAAGCCAGAAAGAACACGCCCGCCTGTATCAGCGTCCTCCAGCACAGTGACGGGTTCTTCACCAGACATTCCAGCGCCACAAGCACCGCAGCGGCATATACCAGCGGCGCGCATACTCTCAAAAAAAAGCCGCATATCTTCTGCCACTTGTCGCAATGTATCAAGGCATAATAAAAGACGGCCACAAAATATACAAAATAGGCGACAGACGTCCCGCATGCCACGCCGTTTATGCCATACCCCATTTTTATCGCGCCATAATTCAGCCCCATCCCCAGGAATACCGCGGCTATCGTCATAGGGATCAGGACCACCTGTTTGTTGAGCGATATGACGAAGTTCTGCGCCAGCGGCGCGAGCGATATGAAAAAACAGCCCACCAGGAGCATTTTCATGCTGCCGATACCCAGTATGTATTTCGGCAGAACGTAATGGACCAGGACCGGCAGAGCAAAATACGCCGCCGCCAGAAGCGCCGGGAATATGTACGCGAGGATAAGCGCGGGCTGGCGGACATACCCCATGATATGTTCCTTCGAATCGGTCCGGCCGAACGCTTCCTGCATGTTCGGGAAAATAACTATCCCGAAAAGTTTCGGGAACGTGTTCGTATAGGTCAAAGCTAGTACCGCTATGGAATAAAACCCCAGCTCTTTCGCCCCCATCATCTTTATTATCATTATCTTGTCGATGCTTATAAGGAACGTATACGCTATCCCGACGATAAGTATCGGCAGGCCTATCTTCGTAAGTCCCACCGCCTTGGACACCTTGAAACGCGGTTTCAGCTTATATCCGGCCTTTGATCTGACATACAGCCAGCTTGCCGTTGTCGCGAGAAATGTCGCGAAATATACGCCTTTCAGCCCGTATAAGTATGCCAGGACGGTAATGAACAGGAACATCGCCGCGGAATTGAACACCATCGCTTTCGCGATCAGCGAAAATTTCTTATCCGCCCGCAACATCACTATATACAGGTTATAAAAAAGCGTCGCGGCGACGATAAGGGCCGTCATCCTTATCCCCAGGATAATGTAAGAAGGCGCTTCCCGCGCGAACAGGAACGAGACGATGACGAGCGCCGCCGCCATTATCAGGGATACGGCCATACCAAAAGTATACGCGATGTCCCTGATGGCCTCTATTTCCCCGGTTTCATTCTTTCCCCGCAGATATGGTATCCTGACCTCAACCGCCGTAAATATGCCCATATGAGCGAACAGAGAATAGTTCAATACCAGGAGAAATGTCGCCCATACCCCCATCATCTCCGGTGTAAGGAGCCGCCTGGTTGCTATGCTGGTGAATATGCCGATGACCTGGGCGGCGATGGTGCCCAGAGTATATTTTGTACTGTCTTTTATTATACTGCTCGATCTCTGCATTTATCCCCTGATCCTTCTTCCGCTTTTGATCAAACATTCCAAGGGATCCGACCTTTTCAATGATACCCTTGCCTTATATGTTTCAGGGTCCTCATTCATAAAAGCCCTGATCCTGGAAACAGCCTCTGTAATCGTAGAGAATTTCTGGAAAGACTTTCCGAAACTTATTGCCGCACCCGGCCATTCCTTATAAATATCCGGGCAAAGAGACAGGACCGGAAGCCCCGCTGAAGCAGCTTCATATAAAGGAGATGAGGGGTAGTCCGAGATCACCATGTCCGCCTTGTTCAGGCAACGGTAAAAATCGGCTCTCTCGATAAACACGTTCGGATATTTCTTCCCCCTTATATATCGCACTATGGAATCTTCTGCCCAATCCTGGCCGTGCGCCATCTTGAAAATAAAATCGCAGTCCTTCCTTTCTCCGAAAAGATCCACAATGGATTTCTGGAGGCGGTAATACCATGTGATAGGCGGATGAAAATTCCCCAGGCTTCTGAACCCGAAAAACAAACGGTACGGCACATACATCACCGACCTTCTTTTTCCTCCGGGTTTTACCTTTCTGATATTTTCAAGATAATGGGGCGACTGGAACACGTCGCATTTGCTGACATATTCCCGCTCCGCGCATTGCCGAAAATATTTCTCCGCTTCCGTATCAGCAGCAAAATATATATCCATCAGGTCGATCTCGGTTATATGCCAGGCCCTCCAGTCAAGCGGCGAACACCCGTGCTGAAAACATACCCTTTTGACCTTGTTCTTGCCTGCAGCGAGTAAACTGCTGACAGACCCCCTTTCCGAACTTGAACGGGCTATTACAAAATCTATGTTCTCTTTTTTCAGGAAATCGGATATCTTGATTATTTCACGAATATCCTGTACGCATATTTTTTCCACAAAATCCTTCAAATAAGGCAACACTATACCGGAAACATCTATCCCGCATCTTTCATTGATCCATCCGACAAGGGGATCCTCCCCGGACAAAAGACCCGCTATTCCCCTGCCCGCGGAGTTCTCTCCGGATTCAGAAAAAACCAACGGTCCCTCGAGATCCAGATATTCCTTATCCGAAAAACCATTGATCAGCTTAATATGTCTGCCTTCTTTCAGAAAGACATTACCGGCATTACCGATGAAATAGCTTATGATGTGATCCATGGAAGGAATACCCGCGTTGAGGATCAGCACGTTGGTGTCCTTCTCCCGGGTCTCCCCCAATATTCTTTTGAACTTTTTATATTTTAGATAATTATATATCGATTTACCTTTCAGCCTTATGAGCGCATTTTTAACGGCCCGGTTAAATGCTTCCAGGTTTTTTCCAAACGCATTACCGCGACCCGTTCCTCCTTTGATATAGATGATTTCCGACGGAACACATTTTGCTTTAAAAAGACGTAAAGCAATATCGCGGACAAGCCTCTTTCCCTCAAGATGCAGATCATATATACACCTGTCCCCTCCATCATCTGCCGAGGCCGCTATGTATTCCACCCGTTCCGGATTCGCTTTATCAAGGAATTTTTTCAATATATGCGAATATACCACCAGAGAATCTATCAATATCGAAAGCTGATAATAATGCGCTTTTGCGATATCTATCTCGTAAAGGCCGCAAAGGCGTATATTTTTGCGCAAAAAAGCGTCAAAATCGCGGAACCAGATCAGCTGGTCATGAAAATATGTGTCGCTGAGACGTATAAGGTCTTTCTCCTCATAGAACTCCTCCGGGATATGGTACTTTATACCTCGCTCATCAAGCATATAACATGCTTCGGGAGTAAGCGCGAGTATCTTTTTCCCCGAAAAATCCGTATTTTTATCAAAAGTTTCCAGGATATACCACATTTCAACCGCACCTAAGACCCTTCTTTTCGAAACCGGCCCGCCTGTTGCCCGGCTTTTTCTTTTCATGTTTTCGTATTATATCCACCGGCAGCACACTATTTGCCAGCCCTGTTTCTTCCATCATCTTTATAAAATTCATCAAGCACAGATCCATATAGCGCCCTGCCACGACCTGGAGCCCGAAAGGAAGATCGTTCGGCCCCTTAAATACAGGCACATTGGCGGCCGGCGCGCCGCAAAGATTCCAGATAAGACATGAATCCGGTTTGTCGACAGGATCCAGAAAGAGCGGCGCTTCACCGGAGGTAGACAGCGTCACGATCATATCGTGCTCATTAAATATCCGTTGTAAGCTGTCCCGGAGCATTACCTGTTGATCCAGCGCTTCAAGATATTCACCCACGCTCAGGCGCTTGCCTTCTTCTATCAGGCCGTAAAGCACTTTGCTTACCAGATGCCTCTTTTCGGCCTCTTCCGAGAAATAGTAAGAGAGTGTCTTATTATATATCTTTTCATGCACGTCATGCGCCATATCGAATTCCGCGGGAAGCGCCCCTTCCTCGACTGAAACATTTTTCAGCAGCGATAAGCGCTTTACGTAAGATGCTACGGCTTTTCTGGCATATTCGTCGGCGTATTCCCATTTGGGGTGTTTAACAAAAAATATCTTCCATTTTTTCCTGGTGAAAAAAGAAGGATCCTTTCGGTCTATATTCCGGTATACATACGGATAATTCGGCCCCTTTACCCGTAATAAATCCAATATCGTCTCCAGGTCGGAAACGTTCCTGGAAAACCATCCTATCTGGTCAAGGGTGTCATTCGTCTTTAGTACCGCGGTTCTGGGAATAAGCCCGAAAGTCGGTTTGAACCCATAAACCCCGCAATAACTTGCCGGCCTTATTATAGAACCTGCTGTCTGAGTGCCAAGCGCGGCAGGTACCATCCCGCATGCTACCGCTGCAGATGAACCGCTGGAAGATGTTCCCGGATAACGTGAAAGATCATGCGGATTACGCGTGGGTCCGGGTTCATGTACCGCGAACTCAGCGGTAACTGTTTTCCCCGCTATGACCGCGTCTTCCTGTCTGAGATTAAAAATGACCCTGGCATCGTTCCCGGGCGTATGCCCCTGCCATAAAAGTGACCCCATGGAAGTAGGCATATCCTGTGTATTAAAGATATCTTTAACCCCTATCGGCACACCGGCCAGTTTCCCCGAAAACTCACCCTTACGTATCTTTTCGTCTAATGATCGTGCCTGAGAGAGAAGAATACGTTTATCAAAAAAGGCCCAGGCTTTTACCTTGTCTTCCAGTTGTTCCACTTTCTCTATACAGGAAAGAGCGACCTCTTCGGCGGTGATCTTTTTAACCCGTACTTTTTCCGCTATTTCCCGCGCGGATAACAAATATATCTTTTTATCCATGATATCACGGCAGGTCCTTTGCCTTCCCCCCCCTTAAAGACTTACATACGCCCATAAACTCTTTTTTTGATAACCCTGTTATTTCAAGATACTTCTTCAGGGCTTTCGGCTCCCTGGGATCTATTTTCCTGATGATATCGAACCCCTCCTCCCTGGTCATAAGCCCCGCCCTTATATCCTGGGTCACATGGTCCGTAGTACGCCCAAAGCCTCTTTTGACGAATTTGGCGTAATCATGGACACCTGCCATTATACACTCAACACTTTTGTATTTTTTATAAGTCCCCTGGACATTATCCTCTTTCCATCCGTATTCCTTCTTGATAAAATCTACCTGTCTTTCATGATCCCAGAATATGTAATCTCCAAGATGGATACCCACAATGCCCGCCTTTTTTATTTCTTCCGGAGCCGGGGTCATAAAAAAACAAAGTTCCCGCCCGGAAATATCATCACCGGTCATACCTTCCGGTTTCACCTTGGCGGACATCCGGATAAAATAATCGGCGTCATATTCCACAGGCTCATAATATGTAGCTCTCCCTGACACTTCCGCCACGGACTCTCCCCATATCAGAAGAGGCACATTGAACTTAACCGCTGCCTGCAAAGGAAAAGCCCCGACACCGGCATGACAATGCCAGCACGCGTCCCCGATCTTGTAAAGCGATTTCCTGGCGAGCCTGTTCACAAGAGACCTTTTCGGCGTGTACATTATATGGTCCACATCGAACTTTTCTAACGCGTTCTCAAGGTTATATCGCCCGGTCCTGGTATACCAGTTGTGGTTAAAAGTCACTGTCAGCGGCTTTAATCCATAAACCTTCGTGATGATATGGAGTTGAAAAACACTGTCCTTCCCGCCGCTTATGGGTACTATGCAGTCGTATGAACTGCCCGGCCTGTCCTTAAAACGCTTGAGCAGTATCTCCAGCTTCTTATGGCGCTCCGTCCAATCAATGTGCATTTTCTGTTCCGACGACCTGCATACGGTACATATTCCCATCTCGTCAAAACTTATACCTTCCACAGTTTCCGGTAAACAGCATCTGGTGCAGTATCTCAAATTATCAAAAAGCGGTTTTCCTTTTTTACCCACGTCCTTCCTCCCAAGTAAAATATCCCCAGATCACCTTCAAGCCGCCTTCCTGGCGACAAACAGTATCTGGTCGCTCATCTCTTTCTTGTCGAATATCTCCTGTAACTCGTTATTGAGGTCTAACATCCTGCGGCATACTTCGCTCTCAAGAAAACCGGGGACCTTTACCCCGAGATGCAGCAACAGGTTATACATATCCAGTCCTATAAACCACATGCCTTCAGCCTTAAGCCCGAACTTATCGGCCAGGACCGTAAGGGATCTCTGGGAAAAAAGCATAATATGCAAAAATGGCGTCATCTGCCTCACGACTGAATCCGTAAAAAAACTGTCGCCGATGACGGAAAAACTGCCGGCATTGGGGACTTCCAGGACAAGAAGGCCTCCCGGGGAAAGTAGTTCACTGGCGTACCCGACCTGCTTTAAAGGATCTGCCATGTGTTCCAGGACCCCGAAATAGGAAACAACGTCAAAAGACCCGGGGCCTTCCTCTTTGAGCACGTCGGAAATACCCTTGTTCTCCAGATCAACGCCAAACATCTCTTTCGAAAACCTTATTGATTCCTCGCTAAGCTCCAGCCCCCTGGCGTGAAACCCCCTGGACCTGAGATTATACACCACATCGCCTATACCGCTCCCTATATCAAGCCAGCGACGCCCGGGGGCCTTGATGAGCTCCGAAACAAAATCTATCTTTGGCGAAGATATCTCCTGAGCCCGATACCGGTATGTCTCCACATCGGCATAGCTGGTCTTCGAATAACCGGCATCCTGAGTATAGTAATTTTTGAGTTCGCCCTCCGCCAGGCGCAAATTCGCGTAATACATGCCGCATGAGGAACAAATGCTGTACCCTATGCCGTAGATAACAGGCCCTAGCCCTTTATCTTCCGACCCGCATATGGGGCAACTGGATATTTTCTCGCTTCCCGCGCCCTCCACAACAAATTTTCCGAACTTCTCATTCCCGGCGATAATGGAGTTCATCCTGTCACGATCCATCATGGACCTTTTGAAACGCATAATATCTACCGGTTTACCGTATCTCTTGATCATTCGACCCTGCGCCTCCTTCCAGAAAATGCGCGATACTCCTGCCGTCCGTCAGCGCGTGTTCCATGCCCGAATACTTCCACTCGCCATAACGTCCGATGGAAAAGATGTTCTTCTCTTTCAGCCTGTTCCGTATCTTCTCCGACAATTCGGCCGTCCCGATCAACGGAATGCAAAACCCGTATTTCATATTAACATGTTCTATAAAATCTATATCCCGTTCGCTTTCCAGCACCTTCAGCCTTATCAGCTGCTCGATGAGCTCTTTTTTTAGCTCCGGCAACGGGGGCTTCCTGCCCCGATAAGTAAAAATGGCTCCGATGGCCGCTCTACCTTCCGGCGTCACCTTCGGCGAAAAATTCTGCTGAAAATACAATCTCGAAAACCCGTATTTCCTTTCCGGGAAATATATCCAATGACACTTTTCCCTGATCTCCCGTTTTATGGCTACCCATATGCACAGTACGGAGTTATATTTGAGCTTTTCGCTCCACACTTTTAAATCTTTTTGCGCCGGACTTACCATCTTGACCAATTCGGTTAAAGGTATCGTGGATATAAGATTCGTGTATTTGATCTCATCCCCTTTTTCCGTGAAAACTTTTTTCCTGTCGGGATCTATCTTCACAACTTTCGAATCGTACAGAATAGGCCCCCTCAACCTTTTTTCCATGAACTCGGGAACCGAGGACGCCCCTCCATTCCCGGGGTAATATCGAATGGGCAGCGTATCGCTTCCGCCCCGTTCTTCAAAAGACCTGACGGCACCTTTGACGATCTTGTCGATACCGTCACTGGGAACAACATTGTCGCTGTAAAACCAGTCGCACGACATCCTTGAAGGATCCTCACACCATATCTTGCGGTTGTACGGGCCCATAAAAGCCTCGACTATCCCCCTGCCAAAATTTGACAACATCCATTCCCGGAAATTTTTATTTTTTTTCTTACCCTTGCACGCCTTTCTGGCCTCGGCGATACAGATATCCAATTTACGTTTTTCCATCCCATAAAGATTGTACTGAAAGGGATACCAGAATCTTTTATTCCGCAGACATATCTGGGAATAAAGTTTGTTTTTCCTGAAGAAATCTTTTCCGAAGATCTCATTGAAACACTTCTTCCTGCCGGCATCGATCCTTATGAATCTTTCTCCGAAGTCCAGAAAATATCCGTTCTTTTTGATCGAGTTGAACATCCCGCCGCATCTTTTTTCAGATTCGATCAGCAGGTAATCGTCCTCAAGGTAAAACGCGGCGCTTAACCCTGTTATCCCCGCTCCTATGATAATGTTCTTATATTGTTTTTTCATTTCAGGCTATTTTATCCCAAAGTATGGACTCGCCTTTTTTAATATCGCATCCGGCCGTTCTGCCCAACACGATATCAAGATCTTTGGGAAGTATCCCTGTTTGCGGACGTAATACCGCGATAGCCCGCGCATCAAGAACGTCGCCCTTTTTAATGTCCCTAGCGGCGAACAATGACCGCCGCTGGAGGATCACTGTTTCTCTTTCTGACGGCACGACACCCTTAACGGAAGACCCCAAAGCCTTTTCCATATTCCTTATGTCCCGGACCATTTCCTTCATATCATCCACATCCATGGCGTGCGGATGGTCAGGGCCTGTTTTTCTTTTATCGTCCGTAAAATGTTTCTCTATCATGCACGCTCCGCGCGCGACAGCCCCGAGCGGCACCACGCTTCCAGGCGTGTGGTCAGAATACCCGACTTGCACATTAAAAGCCGTCCTCAGCGTATCTATGACGCGTATATTGGCATCTTCAAATAATGAGGGATAATTCGTAACACACTGAAGCAGGATAATATCCTCATTGCCCGTAGACCGTATCGCCCGCACAGCTTCATCGATCTCCGCCAGAGTCGCCGCCCCTGTCCCTAAAATTACCGGTGTCCCGGTTTCACCAAAACGTTTAAGCCTGTCAGGCCAGGATATCTCACCGGAACCTACCTTATGCGCCGCCACTCCCAGTTCTTCCAATAGATCGATGGCTTCTTCATCGTAAGCGCTTGAAAAAAAAGATATGTTCTTACCCCGGCAGTAAGAGAATATTTCCTTATGCCATTCTCTCTTGAACTGGGCGTCATTATATATCTCAAACACGGATTTGTTCCATTTTGACTGAAAAGAAACGATCTTCGATTCTTCCTGTATCCTGTCAAACGCCTCTCTACAAATGATCTTATTAGTGCAAAAACTCTGGAATTTAACGGCATCACATCCGCATTCAATGGCGAGATCGACAAGATGTTTGGCCTTGTCCAGGTCTCCGTCAAAATTCGAGCCGATCTCGGCTATGATATATACCGGATACCCTTCCCCAACCATGCGGTCACCTATCTTGACTGCTTTCATATTACACCCCCCGTTTTAACCGCTGAGGATATTCTTGCATATACAGGTCCCTGAAGTGCTCTATCCCCTGGGCTATTGTAGGCACATCCGCGTATTCGAGAATACGCGAAACATCCGATACCATGTTCCTCGGCCTCTTAGCCGTGAAATCGTGATCGCTAACGGAAACCGGCGATATAAGACCCGGGTCCAGATCAAATCTTTCCGCGATCTTAACGCCAAACCCGTACTTGGATATCGACCCTCTGGAATCTACGTTAAAAACCCCGCTTAGATCCTTCTCGATCAGGACATATATGGCCGACGCCAGATCATTGACAAGTATGGGATTAAAAAATACATCATCGAACATTTTTATGGGCTTCCCGTTTCCCAGGTTATAAAGCACCCATTCCCCCAGACTCAGCTTATCCTGATAGTTATAACCATATATCGTCGTCCTTATTATCAAATAGTCTTCGCATGCCCCGGATACCATCTCCTCCCCGCGCAGCTTGGACTTTGAATAAACGTTGAGTGGATCAAGCGGCGACGACATTTCCTTATACGCTTTTCCCGGTGTGTCCCTGTATACGGAATCGGTTGATATGAAAACTATTTTTGCGCCCATACTACTCGCGGCTTTTGCCAAGTCTCCGGCAGAACGGGAGTTAATATCATATGTTTCTTCGGGATGTTCCTCGCAATAATCCACGTTAGTAAGAGCCGCAGTGTGTATTATCACTTCGGGCCTGACATCAAGGACCTTCCGGATAAAATCGGAAGAAAGATCACACTGCAACAGACCTACGCCTTTTATCCCGGGTCTATGCCTGTTATACTGCCCGACTATCGCATATCTATCCTTGAACTCAAATGCCAGATTTGAGCCCAGGAGCCCGGAAAAACCTGTTATAAGAACCTTTTTCATTATTTCATCAAATAGGCAGGGAAGTCTCCTCGACTATCATCTGACCGGGAGAACCCCATTTTTTATCGATTTTTTAAGTTCACCGATGTTGTTGAA
Source organism: Candidatus Omnitrophota bacterium (assembly GCA_043819235.1). Taxonomy (GTDB): domain Bacteria; phylum Omnitrophota; class Gorgyraeia; order Tantalellales; family Tantalellaceae; genus JBDRFA01. Next base: position 11,105 of record JBDRFA010000053.1, read on the forward strand.
TACCTTCTCGAAAGCCTTTATAACGTCATCCATATCCTCTATGGTATGTGGATATTTACATACTGGCGTAAGGATAAGTTCCTCTTCGTACATTCTCTCGGTAACAGGACATATCCCTTTTTCATAACGCGTCTGCCGTCCGTAAAATGAACAGGTAAAGGGACACCCTTTGCGGCCATAAGCTATCTTTTTCCGGTACAAAGGTTCCATATATATCGGCCGTACATACCCCGCGGCTAACGGTATTCCTTCCTCATTAACGGCTTTGACAAAAATGTCCCGCGGGACGCCCACTTCCTCCCGGTCATATCTTATCGGAAACACAAAATAAACATGCTTGTTACCTTTCTCTTTAAGAGGAAGGCGCAACCCCTTGAACTTTGAAAGCCCGGATGCGAGGTATTCCGCCAGCTTTATCCGCTGATCATTAAGTTGATCAAGGCGTTTGAACTGGCCTACACTTACAGCCCCTTCCAATTCGGTCATCCGGTAGTTAAAACCCACGATATTATCAATATTTTCCATCTCCATATCATCCGTGATCACTTCGCCGTGATTGCGAATAAGCCTCATCCTCAAGGCAAGATCATCATCATCGGTTATAGCAAAACCACCCTCTCCGCAGGTTATCGTCTTATGCTGGTTAAGGCTGAAAACCCCTATGTCGCCTATCGTCCCGACAGGCCTGCCTTTGTAAAGCGCTCCCGGCGCCTGGGCGCAGTCTTCGATCACATAAAGGCCTCGCTTTTTAGCGATCGCCATTATCTCATCCATTTTCGCGGGATATCCGAACAGATGCACAACTACAATCGCTTTTACACGATCTGTCAGCCGTTGTTCTATACTCTCAGGGTCCAGACAAAAGTCATCATCGCTTATATCCGCAAAGACAGGGACAGCATTCTGCATAACTACGGCTGTCGCCGAGGCGCACATCGTATAAGGCGTGACAATAACTTCGTCTCCGGGGCCTATCCCACACGCGGCCAGAGCTACATGAAGACCGGCTGTCGCGGAGTTTACCGTGACCGCATTCCTACATGAAAAATAGGAATTTACCAGCGCTTCCAGTTCTTTCACCTGTTTACCGCCAAGAAAATTATCCCCTGCCCTGGCTATAAACCCGGAAAGTATCCCGCTGTCCAGCACTTCTTTGACCCTGCTCTTCTCCTCATCGCCTATTATCGCGTATTTCACAAATGGTTTTTCTCTGGTCTTTTTACCGCCTAAAATCGCAAGCTTATCGGCCATTGCAACCTCCATATCATGATAAAAATATTTTTCTGCCCCCATCCTCGGCAGATAATATGCTGTTTTCTATCAGTTCTACGTCTTTAGCGCCGTCATAGCCCGAAGAAATCGATTGATCGCTTTTCTTTATGCATTCCAACAAATGCTCAACAGCGTTCACCATGAAGTTACGCTGGTAATTTTCCTGAAAAGGGCTGGCTGTCTTCTTCAATTCCCTGTAACCGGAATAATTTTCGCTTTCTCCCGCCTCATAGAAATCCACAGAAAAACCGCTATCCTTGAGGACGAGGCGTGCCTTTTCAAAAAGACCGTTGAACTCGAATATCAGATAATCATTAACGTCACATGCCTGAAAAGTCGCAAAAAAACCATTTTTAAATCTAAGGACCCCATCGAGATTGGGATCTTTCTCTTTGCGCGATATATTCCGGCTGAAAAACGCTTCCACCCATTCGACTTCCCCAAAAAAGAACCTTAAGATGTCGAACATATGGGAACCTGTGTTCCTTATCCCTGCGGTATAATAAAAATTTCCCTGCTGCAAATTACCGAATTTCCCTCCCATGATGCTCTCTCTTATATTGAGATGAAGAGGGTCAAACCTTCTCTGATGCCCGACCTGGAGTATTATCCCCCGCTCCCTGCAGGCCCTGTCCATTTCTTTTGCCTCTTCTACAGTTGCGGCAAGCGGTTTCTCGCAGAATATCCCCTTGATCCCCTTATGCTTTACAACTGTCTTCAAAATGTTGGAATGGGTCTCAGGCGGCGTACATATACTTACTATGTCCGGTTTCTCCTTGCTTAACATCTCACCCAGATCGGTATACCCGGCAGGAATGCCCCATTTAGTCGCGCATTTATCAACCAGTTCCCTATTGAGATCGCATACAGCCGCCAGCTCCACCCTGTCTACACGGCTATATGCCGCCACATGCGTGGCCGGATATCTCCTTTTGGGGTCTTCGTCAAAAACGAATCCTATCCTGCCGCAACCAATGACCGCAGCCCTGTACATCACATCTCCTCGAATACATTCTGTATCTCTTTATCCCAGCCTTTTTTATGCCTGGCATAGTATTCATCCCTCAGCATGCTCATCCTTACGGCATCATGATATCTGCTGTTCCTGTATATCTCCTGGCGCAACACCCCTTCTTCGACCATGCCGCTTTTAAGATAAGAGCTCACCGCTCTTTTGTGAGACGCGGTAACCCCAAGCCAGACCTTGTTGAAATTAAGTATCTCGAAACCGTACCTCACCATAAGCTTCATTATCTCCTGACCGTAACCCTTGTCCCAATAATCTTTTTCTCCGATAAACACCCTGTATTCGGCATGCCGGTGCATCCATAATATCCGGTGAAACCCGCAAAACCCTATCTCTTTGTCTTTAAGTTTATCTACGACCATAAATACTATATCTTCGTTGCACTTGCGTATGTTATTGAACCATTCTTCAAGGTTCTCCATGATATTCGGCACCGCCCCCATGAAAAGATGACGTGTAACTTCTTTATCGTTTGCCCATTGAAAAAAAGGACCCTCAAGGTCCTTTCGCTCTATACCTCGTAGATATATCCTGTTACCCTCAACAAAAGGATGCCGCATTATATCAACCCCCTTTCTTTTAATTCGGTCCTATATGCCTCGTCTTTTTTATACTTTGCGTTCTTATCAAAAACCGCGGGTTCCTCTGAAAAAAGCCGTAAAATATCTTCTAACAGGAAACAATGTCCATCGACATAAAGTTTACTGAATATGTGCCGTATGAGTTCAAGGTCTTCGGGATAATCGACCGTCAGCCTGAGATGTGAAAGGTCGATATCATTTTTGATGCAGTACTGGTCATATATTTGCGGATTCTCAAAAATAACGGTAGTGAACCATTCCCTTCTGAACGGGTCCGTTATCTCCTCCCAAAGTTTCTTAAGAAGACCGTAGCCGAAAACCTCGACATCCAGGCCATGGGGGTAGGTCGAAAAGGGACGGCAGTTGCTTACATATTCATACTTATCCATGTTATCCAGAAAAAAATCGATGACCTTATCGGTGACATTCGGCTCAACCAGAGGACAATCCGCTGTTATCCTTACTATCACATCCGCGTTGAATTTACCGGCTGTCTGATAAAACCTGTCAACAAGGTCTTCTTCACTGCCCGCATAATAAGGGATATCATATTCCTCAACAAACCTCAAAATAGGCAGGTTTTCCTCTCTGGTGCTGGTAGACACCACTACCTCGTTGATCGACCGACTGTGTTTAAGCCTCTCAACTATATGCCAAAGCATGGGTTTCCCCGATATTTCCGCGAGGACTTTACCGGGAAGCCGTTGGGACCCCATACGGCACTGCACAACAGCTATAACTTTCGGATGGCCTTTTCTCATCAACCCCGACCTTTCCCTTATTTTTTTCCTTTTTCCATCAGAAAAATCATATTCTCTTTCCCGCTATCGGCATATTTGATCTTTTTATCGGAGACCTTCTTCAATCCGCTGAACGTCTCAAGGTACAGCTTTTCGAAATCGGTCTTCCAGAGCAGATCCTGCTCCCCCCTGTATTCAATTTCCCGGTATGACTCGGCGAAAAATTCTATCCCCAGTATGAACCTCCTGCTGCACCTGTATATCTCGCTCAAAACCTTATTAATATCGTCCGGCTTTATGTGAATAAGCACACCGGCGGTAAACACAAGATCGAAATATCCATCCCTGAATGGAACATCAAATGCCGACCCCTGGATAATGTTGATCCCTTTGGTCCGGGACTTGCACAGCTCAACTGCTTTACTGTTTATCTCGACCCCGTAGATATTTTTGAATCCCATCGCCTGAAGCATCAATAACATATTGCCGGAATTTGAGCCCACCTCCAGAATTCTTGCTTCTCTGTCCAGGCCGCCTATAAATGAACCAAATAATTCTCTCGCTCCTACCCCAAATTCTTTCACATACAATCCATCCAATTCTTCTACGGAAAGCGTGTTTCTTGTAGTATATTCATCACCGAATTTTCCGCTCCATTTCAACATTTGATCCGTAAATCCCATGATCTTCCCCTCCCCCCCCGTAAATTTTTTTACACATTGTCAGTTATTTTCTGCAACTCTTCTACCGAAAGCCAATCGGTATTATTATCGCTCCTGTACCCCTTAAAGTCCGGGGTCAGGGACTTCCCTCCGTCTCCGGCGTTTTCATGCCGGACAACGTACGGATAGGTCACATACCTGTCTTTATACTCGTACGTATTTACCCAATCATCCTGCGTGACCAATGCCTCATGCAATTTTTCCCCGGGCCGTATGCCGATGACCTCCTGCCTGCAATCAGGGCAGATCGCCCTGGCAAGGTCCGTGACCTTCATACTGGGGATCTTCGGAACGAATATTTCCCCGCCCTGCATATCGTCGAGGCAACGGAGGACGAATTCCACGCCTTTATCAAGGGTTATCCAGAAACGCGTCATGTTCTTGTCAGTTATCGGCACGACACCCTTCGCCCGGCATTCCTTGAAAAACGGGACGACGCTGCCGCGGGAACCGAACACATTGCCGTACCTGACCACACTGAATTTTGTCCTGCCGGAACCGTAGTTATTGGCCGCGACGAACATCTTTTCCGAACATAACTTGGTGGCGCCGTAAAGGTTTATGGGATTAGCGGCTTTATCGGTGCTCAGCGCTATCACTTTTTTAACACCGTTGTCCAGCGCGGTATTGATGATGTTCTCGGCCCCTATGACATTCGTCCTGACCGCCTCGAAAGGGTTATATTCGGCCGTCGGGACTATTTTCAAAGCCGCCGCGTGAATAACGATATCGACATCGTGAAACGCCCGGTGAAGGCGGTTCGCGTCCCTTACGTCCCCGATAAAATACCTTATATTCTTATATTTTTCGACACCGAACACCCTGCTCATCTCATGTTGTTTCATCTCGTCGCGGCTGAAAATTATCAATTTGCGCGGTTTATACTTCTTCAACACTATCTCGGTGAACTTATTCCCGAAGGATCCTGTCCCTCCGGTTATCAGGACAGTTTTGTCTTTAAAAATATCCGTCATTTTTGACTCCTTTATTTCGCTCGCTCACTGTGTTCGCTTGAATTCGTTGCGAACCCATGATCTATTGATCATCGATACCATCGTGTACCCAGTTGCGCGCTTTATTGTAGGCTTTTCCCACCTTATCCTCCAGTTTAGGAGACACAAGGCGCAATATCTCTTTCCCCAGGATACGGTACTGTTTACCGACTTTCGCCGACCGTATTATACCTTTTTTGATAAGCCTCTGCATCGTGCTGGAGCTTATCTTAAGTATCTCCTCTGTTTCTTTAGAGGTATAGACTGAATTTTCATTGATCTCCATATTTCATCTCCCGGATTGGAATAGATACACTATAAACAACGTAGATCAGTCTAACACACATGTCGATACACGTCAACAGTAGTCATTAGGCGTCAACTGCATTCTTTCAGGAGAGGTTTTTTGGGGGTTATCTGGTGATCAATTCATAAATTTTGGGGATTATATACAGTTTCGTATAGAAGAACAGCACAATGAAGATCCATGAAAGGAACAGTATTTTTTTGATAGTACTCATATTGTTTGCTTTCTTTTTATTATTTTACTAACGCCGCTTAACCCCGACCGGGATTGTTATTGCTTATGATGAACAAGATGGGATCGTGCACTATACTCCTACCAGGGCCCCTCCGCCCGGTGTGGATCCTCCCTGTACGGAGCATAGTGCACAATCCCATCATGAAAATGTTTTCGTTTTGTGCCATAGCAACGATGCCCATCAAGGTTAAACCTTATGATACGGCTTACTGACCCACAGCTTCATATATAATTTCCGCCGCCTTTTTGTGACCGGCTGGGGTCCAATGTGGGTCGATATCGAGATATAACTTTTCTTTTGTCCTTACGCTTTCTGTCAGCATCCCGGTAAGAAGATCGATATATTCTATGTTATTCCTTATCAGCATGTCCGCCATTACTTTATTAGGCCTGTCTATATCATACTCAGGGAATTTATTGATCTCTTCCCTGCAATATATCTGCTCTTTAAGCGGGATAAGCACCACTATGAACTTTGCCCCCCGCTCCTCGGCCCTTTTGTTCATATCGACAAGTATTTCTTCGGTTTCCTTAAGTGATTTGTTCAGATTCTCCGTATAGTCCTTAAGAAAAATATCTCTTTTGTTATTTATCCCCATGGATAACATGATATTGCGTATCTTCGGAAAAGTTATATACAGCCTGTCCCTTATCATGGCAGCTATATGAAGATTATTGATGAACTGGCGCACATGGTATGCCATGTCCTCTTTTTCCACCCTTACACCGCCCTCGTCCCGGTTTTCACCTTTTACTTTTAGAGGGGTAATATTAAAATCATTCTCGAGACAAAACCCCAGAACAATAACATCCGGATCGTACTTCAATATCCTGTTAAAGACTTCCCCGTATTGTACGATGTCATATCCATAGACCGCGGCGTTCATAACCTCGGCTTTTTTATCTCTGCCGCCGGAGTTAAGGCTTGCCCCAAAAAGCGCCGTATATACCTCATCGTTACCCACTCCCCACCCGAACGTAAAAGAATCCCCGATAAAAGCTATTCTTTCAACGCCCTCATTTTTCTCGAGGCCGAAATTTTCCCTGTTCCTGAAACCGGCCGAATTCGTTATAAGCTCCACATCGAACTGGTTCTGCAATATCATCCTGCCATGATAATCGGGTTTAGACACGTAGGGAAGCACGTCGTCATCAGCTCTCCATTCATAATTTACCTTACACTGAACGATCTGAGGCGCGAAAAGCCTGAGACCCAATTCGACAATAAAGAGGCAAAAAACCATAGAGAACAGCATCAGCATGATATTTATGATTTTGTTGATCATATGTTCCCTTTATTACTTCTTCATCTCTCCGTTTTTTTCGCCTCATCCCTGAGATCATAAATAAATATCGAATATCCCGCCTTTGCCGACGGCATGTTCGTTTCCGTCCATTCAAAATGGTCCAGGTATTGCGCGCTCACGGCATATACTTTTTCTTCAGGTTCTACCGCGGCTGAAGAGGGTATTTTCTCGCACGTTATACCATAATATTCCGGTTTCGCGCTGCCGAAATAATTGAGCGTAACAGTATCTATATCGTTATCCGCCATATACTTTTTCAAGGCCGGCAGATCCTGCCCCCAATCGATGTTCGAATCTCTCAAGTACTTGTATCCGTTCGCGGGCCCCCCGATAAATTCGTTAAAATAGCTCAGGTAATCCGGCCATATCAGGAGACCGGACAGGAAATACCATGCCATCAAAAGCCCGGTAACGGCATTGATGTACCTCTTTCTTTCCAACAAACTGTCCGCGCCTATCGCCGAAACGATGAAAATGAACGGATATACCGGCAAAATGTACCTGAGGCCCAGCTGAAGGTTCGACATCGAAGCGCACAGGACAAAAATGAACGAGGTGAACAGGAGAAAAAGCGTCATCACTCGGTATTTCCCTCTCAGGGCGAATACGGCGCCGGAGGCGAAGAACAGGATCAGCGGTATAGGCGTTTTGATCGCCATCGCGACCAGATAGTACAGGGGGCTGCCGGTATCCTCTGACCATTTACCCATGAAGAACGTTCTTGACCCTTCAGCACCGTGTTTTATAACACCGAGAAGGCCGATCATATACGAGCTTCCCGGCACGTTCACTTCGTTTATCAGCGCCATACCTTTATCCCGAAGCTCGGGCCCCATACGCGCCAGGATATTTTCCACGAACGCCTTTTTCTCCTCCACACGCAGTGTATCTTCAAAAAACGGTTTAGTCTCAAACCCGTACCCGGCCCAGAGAACAAAAAGAGCTATGGTGACCAGCGCCGGGAAAAGAAGCAGCCGTATTTTCTCGCGTTTCTTCACGGCGACCGCCAGCCTGACAAGATATGCCGCGCCATATATCGGCAGAAGCAGCAGAGCCGAGAATTTGGTCAAAAGGGCTATGCCGAGGAACACACCGTTGATCTTCGCCGCGTGTTTACCCAGGCGTTCCAGAAAATCCCAGAACGAAAGCACCGAACACATGATAAAAACGGCGGCCGTTATATCCGTAGTCGCGAGCCTTGCATGGGCCAGGATATTCGGGGAAAGACAGTAAAAGAAAAGGGCCAGAAGGGCCGCTCTCGCCGATACCTTTTTCCTCATCCAGAAAAAAAGGAATACCCCTCCGAAAACCGCGGTCAGCATCATCATGAGCCGCGCCATAAAAACCACCCTGCCAGAATTATCGTTCAAGTCATAAAGGAATTCGCGGGAGAATTCACCGCGGTCTTCCCTCGCCCAGAAACTCCTGTCATCCGGCAGGTTCATGTCCATGGCCAGAAGCGGCAGGGCCATAACATACCTGGCCAGCGGCGGTGTC
>JBDRFA010000054.1:0-2399 GCA_043819235.1 Candidatus Omnitrophota bacterium
AAGTTTTCCCGTTTACGGTTATTCTTGTTAATGTTTTCTCATCCGGCATCCATTCAGGCATATCATCGTTATTAGATATAATACCCACCACCATCCTGTAAAGCTGGCTTATAATCCCGCCTTCCAATCGTACTAACAGGAGTCCGTCAGGGTTATCGGCGCTGAATAAATATCCCGGAGCGGACTCGTCTATATGTATGATCCCGGCCCTCTGCCCGATAGCGACCTGTTTCATCCTTACCATCTCACCTGTTTTTGCCTCTATGATCTCCAATACCTGTTCCGGCGTAAGGGTCTCGTTCGCTTTGCGTATAATTATCCTTTTAGGCGAAAGATATTCGCCCAGGCCTGTAACATCCAGGACTTCGGCAATATTGTTCCTGGTTATCTCGTCGCTGCGGATTATGACAAAATCCTTTACCGGGTCCCGCTCCGGATCCGTAACTTTCATGGCTTTCCTTCTTTCCCCTATGGATCCGGCAAGCAGTTTCAGATCGAACACCTTATCAACGGCCGTCACCGTAAACCGCCTTACCCCGCCCGTTTCATCATCGCCGGCAGGCTGTAAACTGCCGCATTCGCCGGAGACATAATCTATCCTGTTATCCTTATATATCCTGTCGATCCTGAGATCATAAATACTTTTCTCCGTCAGTTCTACGGAACTCGCGTCCGGATGTGCTCTTACAAGAGCCTTCATAATATTTTCCAGCGACCCGATATCTTTTATCGTTCTCACATTCTCCTCGGTCAGGGCGGATATACCGGGATCCAGCAGCCTGATCATATCTTCACGCGCCTTTATTGAAAGATCTGTGACTATCTCCGCGAGTTCTTCAACAATGATATCCACGGGGCCTTCAATATTAATAACATCATCGGCCACGAGGATACTGACACACTTGATCCCCCGTGTCTTTTTATCAAGCTCTCTCAGCGCGGCCCCTTCGCCCCGAGCGGTATCAATACTTACTATCAGAACACCTTCAGGGACCAGTGACAAGAATCTCTTCCATTCAGAACGGTCCTTTAATTTATCATATATGCCCGAAGATATACCGATCACCGTCCTGAAAATATCGCGTCCTGAAGAGGTATCATTTTTGAGTTTTTTCACGGCCGGGGTCACTCCCCCGGTTTTGCCTTTGAAGACGTCCCTCATTTTCCTTATACTGTTCGCGTTGAACGTGGTTCTCGCTTCCAGCAGATACCTGGCTGCCCCGATCCCGAAGATCACCGCCGGGATGAGCAATATGCCTCCTGTTATTTGATCGACAAACCCGCCTGTAACCCGGAAGAAGTCATGTACCTGGCTTTGCCCGAAAAACCGTAAGGCAAAATAGAAGTTGACGGCGGATACCGCGCCCGTCATAAGGCCGGAAATAAAAGCTGGAAGCGCACGCGTGTGTGAACGCAGAACCCGTACACGCGATTTTTCCCGCTCTTTTATCGTCTCATAACTCAACCTGTATACCGCATTAACGGCCCTCAACAGCCATACCGCGGCTAATACTACGAATATCGTCCCTGCCTCGAACAAAAAACCGGGTACCGTTGAAAAAGCGTCGTTAAGCCATGCCGGATCGGACCGTGACGCGAAATAAAGCAGGACGAACGCCATGCCTCCCGCAACGGCCCCGCTTACGGCGTCCCTGAACGCGCCTTCCGGCGATGCCGGAACGGCGGCGGGGGAGTCTTCTTTCTCCTGCGCCGGCCGCGCGGATATTAATGCCGCAAACCCTTTCTTGAAATATTTTTTTCCGTATACTATTACCGCGATGGCCAGAATAACTGTGGGCAGCATCGAGAGGCCGGTCAACAGGGTGCTGAAAAACCCCGCGGCCCACGCGGGGGATGGGAACAACAAAATAAATGCCGTTACATACGCTGCCATTTTATACCGGTTACTCTGCATATTCTGGAAACGTCCGAGCAGGTTTAACGTCCTCTCGAAACGCTTTATGCTTATACTCTTTTCCTCTGTACCGGCGGCAACCTTCCGCATATTTTCGTCTTCAATGAGGTACGTATTGTCTCCTGTTGTCACTTTACAGGCGTTATCCGTTATCCCGGCCTGAATACCGCTTAACTTTTTTCTGAATTCTTCCGGAGATATCGGTTCATATCTCATCCCGGCCCGTCGTTCAGCCGGGATGTTTCTATAAAACGCGCCGTATGAAACAGCCCATTCATTAAACACCTCTGTTATAGCCCTGCCCGAAAGAACGCTCTGCCCCGCGGCAAAAGCTATCATCTCTTCCAGTTCACCGATATCACCGGTATCGAAATACGCTCCAAGCGCCAGGTCGTAGGCGCCGCTTTGAACGAGTTCCGTGTACGGCCCGGTTTTCCTGGTAAGAACGGCTACATACGGCCTCGTGACGTCGTTCGAGAACCTG
>JBDRFA010000055.1:0-4464 GCA_043819235.1 Candidatus Omnitrophota bacterium
CCACACTCTCCACACCCACGGCTGCTACTATTCTTGAAAGATGTCCTTTTAAGACACGCTCGTCGCTCCGCGACATCGCCCAGAACAAAACCGGACATTTCTATTTTGCTAAAAACCGGACATTCTTATTTTGCGTTGACACTAATACTTATTGCGAATTGACGCTGTATGTGTTTTATAGTATAATTTCACCCAAACTTATATAAGTACTGATCTTTTCAGATCACTTACGGTGCGGGTGTGGCGGAATTGGCAGACGCGTATGGTTCAGGTCCATATGAAGGCAACTTCTTGGGGGTTCAAATCCCTTCACCCGCACCAAAAAAAATCCCATCGGAGAAATTTACCCGGTGGGATTTTTTTTGTATAGCGGCCTTTGGCCGCTATTATGTCTGTTCGTCCGCTAAATATGGAAAATTTACAAGTTTGTCACCACGGTTTTCCATATTTAGCGTCCTCTCATCCATGTGCGGGTTCGGGGAACCTTCTTATAGCCTCGTGCGCTTGCACGGTTTCCCTTCACCCGCACCAAAAAAAATCCCATTGGAGAATTTTACCCGGTGGGATTTTTTTTGCATAGCGGCCTTTGGCCGCTATTATACGGCTTTAACTTAATCAGTATTGTAGCTATGGCACAAAACGAAAACATTTTTATGATGGGACTGTTCACTCTTGCTCCGTACCGGGAGGATCCACGCCGGGCGGAGGGGCCCGGGTAGGAGCAAGAGTGAACAGTCCCATCTCGGTTATCACCAGGAATAACGATACCAGTCAGGCTTAAATGGCATTATCCCTTCCGCGACATTTCCGCTACCGCTTCGGCGTGTGAAACCAGGTGTATGCCTCTGGCGGCGGCGGTTTCGCGCCATTTTCCTTCCAGGAGGGCCTCGAGTTCTTTCGGGGAGTTTTTGTACCAGGGGAATTCTTTCAGGAAACCGCTATTCTCCTCCCCGGGATGCATGCCCAGTTCCGTCACGCCTTCACCGACGCGCGTCATCATGAAACACAGGATGCCCTCATCTATCCTGCCGGAATGGAAATGGCCCAGGAACGCCGTGTTGCTCGCGATGCCCGTATTTGAAAGCATCATCCTTTTGTAGCGGATGAACATCTTGAGGCCCATGTGCCTTATGAGGTCCTTCCCGGCGAACTTTTCCACAGCGACGATGGTCCTCTCTTCCGGGATACGGATGTAATTTATGCCGCGTTCCAGCGCCAGTTCCACGACAATGTTGAAAATACCGGGGAACATGTGGATATGTTCGTGGCTGTCGAGATGCGTTACGGTAAAACCTTCCGCTTCCACCTTTTTTATCTGGCTGGTAAATTCAAGGCGTATCTGGTGCGGATTTATTTTACCGAGTATGTACCGTGCCGCGAACCGCCTGTAATCGTATAAAAAAGTCCCCGGGCCCGATAATAGCGTGTCTATCTCCGTGCGGTCTTCCGTAGCTGGGACAAAGGGGCCGGTAAGGGTAAGATGCACGCCGGCCTGGCGTTTTTCCAGGCCGCGCAGCATCGAACACGCTTCCCGGAAGCTTTGGCCGCAGGCCATGAGGCTCACGCCTGTTATCGCGCCCGCGAAATAACATTTTCTGGCGGCTTCGTTCACGGCGTCAGAGATGCCTACGTCGTCCACGTTTATTATCAGTAGTTTCATTGTGTCCCTCACACATCGCTATGCGCTTTGAATCCCGGGAAGACCGAATGTAGCTTCACTTTTATCATGTCGGCGAATGTCGCCAGTATTACCGGGAAACGCGCGATATATGACTTGCCGCCGGACCTGGACAGGAACACCAGCGGGAACTGGCGCACTCTGGCCCGTTTCTTTTTGGCCTGGAGGAAGAGTTCGACGTCCACAAAAGGGCTGCGCGATAAGAAATCCATGTCTTTGATGAGGCTGCGCCTGACTATCTTATACCCGGAATTTATGTCGCGGACGTTAAGGCCGAACAATATCTGTACCATACCGTTATACACGCCGGATATGAGCTTGCGCCTCAGGGTATCGCCTTTTTTGACCATGCTGTAACCCGTCACTATGTCGGCTTCCGCTATGAGAGGCAGGGACGCTTTGATGTCCTCCGGGCTGACGGGCATATCCGAATCCATGTAGACTATTATGTCTTTTGACGCCCTTTTGAACCCTTCCGCGAAGGCCCCCCCGAACTTCGTGTTCTTTTCGAGGCAGAAAAGCTTTATCGACGGGTCGCGTCCGGCCATCTCGCCGGCTTTAGCGCGGCTCCCGTCCGTGGAGGCGTCGTCCACGATTATTATCTCGTGGTCACCGGTGAGTTCTTCCGCGATCTTTTTGATGAACCGTACGGCGCGTTCGATGTTATCCTCTTCGTTGTACATGGGCAGCACGAACGATATGCTGAATTTGTCTTTCATGGACCCTCCGCGTACGCGCCGCGATGAAAATTCTATATTTTGTTGGTAATAACCACTTTACCGCCCGCCCGGAATACGGGTTCGACCAGGTCAGGCCTTTCCTTCTTCAAGACATCATAATGTTTACGTTTGATTATACCCCATACCCTGTCCTTGCGGGAGAAGAAATCAAGCTGCGCCTGATGGTTCTGTATGTCCGGGATATCCACCCTGTCCGTGTAGAACGCGACGCCCCGGCGGTTATCGGATTCGCCGGCTACCGCTTCATGTGGAGCCGCCAGTTCCCTGACCTTGAGACATGCCGCCTTGCTGGATTCGGACACCTCTATGACCGGGAGAACGTATCTGACCACCGGGAAAGATAACAACAGGACCGCCAGGGCAACGGTGTAGAAAGAACGGCTTCTCATGTCCTTACTGAACATCAACGCGGACAGGATAAATACTCCCGTAAATACGCCTCCCGCTATCAATGTCGCCTTCCCAGCCTCGGGATACTCGTATTTCACGAAAAAATAAAGGCCGGCCAGCATGGCGAACACAAAAACCGCGAGGACGGTATAGGAGGCCCTCATATATTTTACCAGCCTGTTATCCCCGCCGTCCGGGGACACGAACCTTTCCCATACCCTCCCGGCGACGATCGCCATCACAGGAAAAAGCGGGAATATATACGTCACGAGCTTCGTCCTGGAAACGGAGAAGAACACGAAGACCACCAGGAACCAGATGAGGAGAAACGCGCCGTGCGCTTTAACGCCCGAACCTCCGCCCCTCTTACGGTATATATCCCATATGCCCACCGGCAGAAAAACGCTCCACGGGAAAAACCCGCCTATTATCACCGGCAGATAAAACAGCGGCGAAGTGCCTATGCGGTGTTCGGGTTTCATGAACCTTGTGACGTTCTGGAACCCGAAAAATTCGCCTATGAACGTGCCCCCGTGGATACGCGTGACCGCGATATACCACGGCAGGCTCACGGCCAGGAACGCGAGCACACACCAGAAGACCGGCACCTTTTTTATCCTGCCCCACTGCCGGCTCACCGAAAGGTATATAATAATAACTAACCCCGGGATAAAAAGCCCTATCGGCCCTTTTGTCAGCACCGCTAAAGATGCCATGACCGAAGCCATGATATACCCTGCCCTTCCGCCTTTCGAGAGGGACGTAAGGAAAAAGAGTAACGAGAGAAGCACGAATACCGCGAGGACCATATCCGTCACGCACGCGCGCGACAGTATGGCGTACTGGACGCATGTCGCGAGCGTAAGCGCCGAAAAGAACCCGCATAGCGGAGTGAAAAGCAGGCGCCCCAGAAAATACATCCCCACTACCCCTATAACGCCGAAAAGGGCCGACGGGAACCTCGCGGCAAATTCGTTCACGCCGAACATCTTATAACTTGTCATTACCAGCCAGTAGTAAAGAACGGGTTTCTCGAACTGCGGCTTGCCGAATATCCGCGGCGTGACCCACTCATCGGCGTTATACATCTCTTTTGCCGTCTGGGCATAAAAAGTCTCGTCCGGGTCCGTAAGCGCCATTTTGCCCAGATCTGTGAAATACAACACTACCCCTAATAAACATAATACCGTCAAAAATAACAAGTTACGCATTTACCTCTCCATGGTATTTATCGGTTCACAAGCGCGTGCAAATCTTAGAATAATATATAACATTTGAAAGCTAAGTCAACACGTTTCTTCCCGACATGTGGTACCCGCGCCCATTTGCCCCCAAATTTGCAATAAACGCACAAATAAACATAGCGGAAAAAGGCGCCGGCAAAATCGGGTTTACCTTGACTTGCCGCTTTTATGAATATATACTATGTGATAAATATGCGTACATATTAGTATTAAACACGCCGTACGCTAGTGGAGAGAAAAATGTTCAATTTTTTAAAAAGAAAAAAAACGAGAAGGTTCGGCGAGATCGCTGTGAGCAAAGGGCTCGCTTCACAAAAAGATATCGATGAAGCGCTGAAGCTGCAGCAGGAATACAAGGAAAAACACCAGATCCATAAGGAGATCGGCGCTATATTGGCCGAAAAAGGGGTCC
>JBDRFA010000056.1:0-2588 GCA_043819235.1 Candidatus Omnitrophota bacterium
TAAGGGGGCTAAGTTCAGTTTTACATTGCCGGTACGTTGATCTCGATCGTATTGATAGCCGCGGAGATTCTCCCCCATTACGAATTTCAAAAATGCGTCAATCGTTATCAGGGCAACCACAAGGAGAGGAGAAAAAGATGGAGAGGCAGGTCGTCGTGCTGGAGACCGATCAGGGTAAAGTGGAGATAGAACTTTTCACGGATATCGCGCCGAAAACGTGTGAGAATTTTACAGGCCTGGTCAAACAGGGGTATTAGGACGGTATAATATTTCACCGCATTAACGCAATAACGATAATAATAAAAACGGGAGGGATCGGCTAAGGTGGCGAAAAGGATATTCAGTCACATCATCCAGCGGGCGGGACGCGCCGGCGCGGCGAGGAGGACACGGAAATCCGTGGAGGAAAAACCTCTTCGTTCCGAGCTTTACAGCCTCGCGCAGCTTGAGCATCTGGCCAGGTCTCTGGCCGGCTGGAATGAAGTTGATACCCGGCCGGGCAGGGACAGGCTCCTGCCGCGCCTTGAGAAGAACGAGAAGGTCCTGATAAGCGCATACGAGCTGTTCATGGCCGCGGTGGACGAGAAAAGGCGGATCGCGCCGGCGGGGGAATGGCTGCTTGATAACTTCTACCTCATTGAGGAACAGATAAGGACTATCCGCCGGCATTTTCCGAAGGGTTACAGCCGTAAACTCCCCCGGCTTCTCAACGGGCCGCTGGCCGGTTACCCCAGAGTGTATGAGATAGCCTATGAGCTGATCTCACACGTTGACGGCAGGGTGGATGAAAAGAGCCTTGCCATTTTTGTCGCGGCCTACCAGACTGTCGCCCCTCTCAAGCTCGGAGAATTATGGGCGATCCCCATCATGATAAGGCTGGCGCTTATCGAGAACCTGCGGCGGGTCGCTTTACGCCTGGCGTCGGCCAGGCACGAAAGGGACGAGGCGACTTACTGGGCCGAAAGAATGATAGCGGTCGCCGAAAAAGCGCCCAACAACCTTGTCCTTGAAATGGCGGATATCGCGCGGGAGAAACCGCCTCTTACGGCCGCTTTTGTGGCGGAACTGACCCGCCGGCTTCAGGGCGGCAGCCCCGCTCTGGCGCTTCCGGTATCCTGGCTTGAACAGATGCTTTCGGAACAGGGTTTCAGGATAGAACAGCTTGTGCAGATAGAAGGCCAGCAGCAGGCATTTGACCAGGTCTCTATCGGGAATACCATAAACAGTTTGAGGTTCTTAGGCGCCATCGACTGGCGCGAATTCGTCGACGACATGAGCGTTGTTGAAAAAGCGCTGAGGTCCGACCCGGGCGGCGCGTACGGCGGCATGAATTTCGCGACGCGTGACCGTTACCGTCACGTGGTGGAAAAGATCTCCCGGCGTACCGGGGCCGCCGAAGAGGAAGTGGCGCAAAAGGCGGTCATGCTGGCGCAGGAGAGATCTTTACTGGAAGGAGCCGATGACCGGACGGCTCATGCAGGGTATTTTTTGATAGATAAAGGGCTTCCCGATCTGGAGAAGGCCATGGGTATGAGGAGGACTTTCGGGGAGGTGGTCTCCAGGATAGGCAGGCGGTTCCCGCTTTTTTTCTACCTCGGTACCGCGGCGGTGTTCACTTCGGCCGCGACAGCCGCCGGGCTCAGTTTCGCTTACGCGCATGGCGCGGGTGGAGCGCTTATGTGGGGCCTTGGAGCGCTTCTTCTACTATGTTCCAGCCGTTTCGCCCTGGCGGTGACGAACTGGTTAACTACCGCGGCGGTAGCGCCGACTGTGCTCGCGCGCATGGATTTTTCAGAAGGGATACCCCCGGGATTCAGGACGCTTGCCGTAGTTCCCAGCATGATAGGCGATAAACGGTCCATAGACGCTCTGATCGAGGACCTGGAGGTCCGTTATCTGGCCAACAGGGACGATAATCTTTTTTTCGGGCTCTTGACCGATTTTTACGACGCGCCGTCCGGGACGATGCCCGAGGATGAAGGGCTCCTTAAGCATATTACCCGGAGTATAGAGAAGCTCAACCGGAAATACGCCGGGGGGGCCGAGGACAGGTTCTTTCTTTTTCACCGCCCGCGGTCATGGAACCCGAGGGAAAAAGTCTGGATGGCTTACGAAAGAAAAAGAGGCAAGCTTTTCGAACTTAATTTTCTCCTGAAGGGTGAAGGGTTCAAGGAAGACGGATATCTGGTGGTGGGCGATGTCGAGGCCTTATGGAACGTAAAATACGTCATAACCCTCGATACGGATACGCATATGCCTCTGGGGTCCGCGCGGGAACTGGTGGCTGCGATGGCGCATCCCCTTAACCGGGCGGTGTACGATGAAAAACTGGGGCGGGTGAAAGAAGGATACGGTATCCTTCAGCCCCGCATGGCAATGGATATGTCCAGCGCCAACCGGTCGTGGTTTGTCAGGCTTTTCGGCGGGGACCCGGGGATAGACCCGTACACCCAGGCCGTATCGGATGTTTACCAGGACGTTTTCGGCGAAGGGTCTTTCATAGGTAAAGGCATATATGACGTGGATATGTTCTTAAGGTCGCTGGCCGGACGTCTGCCCGATAACCTTATTTTGAGCCATGATCTTCT
>JBDRFA010000057.1:0-6503 GCA_043819235.1 Candidatus Omnitrophota bacterium
CGGACCCGGAGTCCCTTCTCCGCTCCCCCTCCCCCCCTGGGCCTTAACTGAATCATCCCGCCCACTTAGCTCAAAGTTTACACAAGTACACTTATCGGACATTGCTGCATACATGTTAGTCATTACGCGCACTTAGCCAGCCTGCCCATCTATCCACCTGCGTCCGCATCCTCAGGGCTATCCTCTTGGCCTATATCTATAGCATCAGGTAATACCTCAATACCTAAGGCACGTTGAAGCATTGCCAGGGATTCAGGGGTCGCGTCAACGTGGGCGCCCTGGGAATAGATAAGCGCGTTGATCACGGTTGACGGGGCTTGACCGGAGAGGCCTGCCATATTAGTGATATGGATAGCTGCTCTGAGGGATCTATCTTTAGTAGCGTCCTGGGCGGATTTGGATAGTCCTTCTTGGGTGCGTTTGATTATTACTTCTCGGGCGAGGCTTAGTCCCTGATGGATTATTCTTTGGCCTTCGTCTTCTATGAATGCTTTGATATCTGGGCGGCGAAGGGTTTGAGCTACTGCGGATGGCGATCGATCTACCTGGGGCGCAATGTCATATATGGACTTGCCTTCAAGGTGCAGTTTTGTGCAGGTGGCAATCTGCTTTGGGTTCATGATGTATCCTTATATTACCTGGCGGCGATTTGTCAAGAGGCTTTTTTCGCTAACCTGGTTAGGCTGATACAATAGAAAAACAATCGGAATATTTCCGGGTTTTTTGAAAGATTAAGGGGAATTATTACGGATTGGAGGATTCGAGGACCTCGATATTTGGGGTGCGAAAATAAATGATTCGTTGTTATTTCGTATAGTTATAGCTGTTTCCTGGCTGTTGATAACTTTTTGGCACGGGCTGTGCTCTATAATAAGGCAAAGGGAGGGCCACGCCATGATACATATCCGATTAATAACCGGCAAAAAACGCGGGAACTACTTCTATAAGGATAACCGGCTCCTGGAAAGTAAAACCTTGTGCGGCGCACCTTGCGGGGACAAGGATGTAGTAGACACAAAGGATGGGCTGGAATGGCTACGTGAACACAACGGCTGTCTGGCCTGCGCCAGCCGCGCGAAATGGACTAATAGATAACCACTAACCATAAGGAGGTATAAAACCATGATAATCAAAATCCAAAGTAGCGAGCGAGGTTTGGGAAATTATCGGGTATATGATGAGAATGATTGTAATAACGCGCGTCGGGCAATTAGCCAGGCAATTAAGGGGGATGCTCCGCTAACGCACCTGATTATCTCCGTCCATAATCCGGTATATTATAGGCGATTTGACGGCTTCAAGGGATATACAGGCGTGACGATTTCAATTTAATCCCTTGCCTGGGCGCTCCTCAGGGGCGCTCGGAGAACGGATTAGATTATAAACCACTAACAGGCAAAGGAAGCGACCATGATAAAATGTGAAGCATGTAAGATGGAATACCTGGCAATCCCTGTTATCCCCATTTGTCGGGAATGCGGGGGATGGATTAAGATTGACGCGGCGGAGATCGACAAGCTAAACGATGGAATTATTGATGATAAGGAGGTATAAGACCATGAAAACAACGGCGGGAAAATTCACTATTGACGGCGACAGCATTTTCGGACCAGGTAACTACATGAGGGACAAAGGGAATGATTTGATTGACAGCATCTTGGCCGGCAATGACACTATTTTTAACATGACGGCGCATTATTCCCCGTCAACCGAAATGGCCGTTTGCGTCCGTCTTCAAACGGATTACGCCGGATATCTGGGCATGAAACAAGCTGAAGGATGGCTGAAACGTGAAGCGCGGGCTTAGTCCCTTGACTCTCGCCCCTCCTGGGGGCGGAGGTGAACGGATTAGATGTCAAACCACTAACAGAGGGGGGACATTATGAAACAAGGTGTGATTATGCGGATTGCATGTGAAGATTGCGGCGTGAAATATGCTCTCACAAATGAAAACTTTGACGATTATTGCATCATTTATCGGCTGGGCGAAAAGGCGAAAAACGGGTTGCCGATGCCTCGTCTTTACTGCCCTGTGTGTTTAGAAAGGGGGAGGATATGACTTTCAGGGAATATTGCAAGCTGCACGGAATAAACCCGAATATTGGAAACGAGGCCAGCCGGTTCTATAGCGAGACGGAATATAAAAAGCACCTTGCACAGTGGAAACAAGAAAGGGAAAAGTAACCATGTTTTACCTTGTCACGTTCGGACCCGGAAGATGGGACTATCGGACCTTCGCAACTAAGCAGGCGGCCAGGCGCTTTGCCAAGAAAACCGGCGGCGTGATATCATACGGAAAACCGTCAGCGGGATTTAGGGCCATACCATAGGCACAAGGGCATACCATCAAAAGGGAGGGGAAAGCGATGTTAGAAATTGTAAATGGAATTGTTATTGGTGAACTTGGGCCGATCATGCGGGGGAAGCTATTCCACAAGGGCCGGTATCAATCCGAATGGATGTTTGGAAATTATGACACAGAAATCCGGGAGAAGGCGCTTGCCGTGGTCGAAAAAATGAAGGCTGCTATGGGTGACGAATACCGCCGCTTGTACCCGGACGGATTGGAATTACGGATTTGGGATAATTAAAGAAAGGGAAAGGGGCATACCATGAAAACATTTGAGATGAACGGGAAGGCATACCAGACGGACGAGGAAACCCTTGATCTTTTGCGGGATATCGTTCCGCAGGCGAAACGAGTAGGTGACTTTTCCGCCGTGATCGCAGTTATGGACCTGGGGGAGCATACCGGGCGCATAAGAGAAATCACTAACTAACCCATACCGCCCCGAAGGGCAGAAAGGCAGGGCCATACCATGAACAGAATCAAATTTGTTTGGAACGGGATCAAAGTTAATGGGAAATTGCATCGGGTTTTTTACTCGGATGCTGAATTGATTGGCAATTATCCCAAAGGCACGTTGACAATTTACGCAAGGGATTACAAGAGCCTCCCGCAGATCCCCGGAATCAACGTGAAAAACGACAGCGACATGATGACCGATTATTTTGAGAATGACCGCGCCCGGATATCGCCAGACAACCCGCATTATGCGGAGATCTACATTGCAATGCTGGCACGGAAAGAACACGACGCGAAACGATGGGCGAAAAGAGCCTAACCATCAAGAAAGGGGGAGATCATGCAAGAAGGACAAAAACGCTATTGGCAAAATGGGTTCCAGGTAAGAGGCGGTTACTTCTGGACGCTGGCCTTTCGGATCGGGAAGTATGGCGTGATGCTATATTATCCGCTATGCATAGACCTTTATCGGCTGTCATAACCATCACACCGCGCCGGGGCGGTTATCCCCGGCAGAAGGGGGAGACATGACGACCAACGAAACCACGAAAGCGCGGGAGGGCCGTGATTTGTGGCTGTATTACGTCAAAATTAACGGCTATTCCTTCAGGCCGAATGATGAGGGATTGAAGAAAATCTCACGGCTGTTGGACCTGGACGCGTCCTATATCAAGCACCGGATAAACCTCTATCTGGAGGCGTGAACCGACAAATATTATTTGTGAATTGAAAGGGGAGAAAATGAAAATACCCATACTGACCTGTATAAAAGGATCATCGCTATGTAGTCCGGAGCAAGGAAAAATAAAGTGGTGGTGCTATAATTGCAAGCGTTATGTTCTTCCAGATGGAACATATCATTTCACTAAATACGCACCGCCGGGAATGTCCGGCAGAAGGGGGAACACGTGATCTATTTTGATCGCGACAAATATCACGGCGGCACGGAATATAAATTGCTTATCACGCCTCTTGTACGCAAGATTATACGGGCGGTGGCGGCCCTGGCCATATTGCTGCTGATTTATTGCTTACTTTAGAAGGGGGGGGCTTTGTCGCTAACCACCGTTAGTATAACCGCCGGTTATAGATATTGCCTGTTTCCCTTAATATTATTCAATTGACTTTATGGATGGCGCGGTTATACTGACACTAAACAACTAACCAAAGGAGGGGGAAAATGAAAGCACTGCTTCAGGAAATTCGCAGATTAGAGGCGCAAAACGACGCGCTAACGGAAAGGCTGAAAAACATCAGAGACTTGAGTATATTCAATATGGTTTTATTCTGCGCGGTCAGCTTTTTCATGGGCATGATTTTCATGGGTTTCTTAACAAAACTTATAGGAGGATAAAAAATGAAGAATTTACTGACAGACTTTCAAGAATGGCAAGCGGGCAGCCCTGGGCGGAGCGTATCAATCAAAATCCAGAACTCCATCTACAAAGACGAGCCCGCAACAAACATCTGGGTTTATGACAACCTGCTCATGGCGGGGCAGTATGTTTCGGCGGTTGAAGAAATCGACCTCGAAGCGGAAAAAGAAAAAGAGGAACGGGCAGTCCTGCGAAAGCTGCATGTAAAATATGGGGCGGACGTATGAGAGAGGGCGAAATCGGCATCTGCTCCGGGTGCGGGGCAGAAAGCGAGGCAATCATGTGCTGCGACGAAATAGCCGACTATCAATTCGGACGCCCCGCCGTTCAGCGGCACTATTACCTTGGCTCGACATGCTGCGGGGAACCAATAGACGAGGGGGAAAATTATGACGATATATGATGATATAAACAAGGAATACGCAAGAGAACGCAACACCCTGATTCCCGCGGCGGAAACGTTTGCCAATAAAAAATGCAAGGCAAAATTCCCCGTTGGCAATGAAAAGGCGCGGGAGGCGTGGGCGGCAAAATGGAATCGAAGTTTTCACGACCGCATGACAAAACTATGGAGGGAGAGCCAAAATGCTGAAAAATGAAATGGATGTATTGGTGATCGCGCATAACATCTGCGTCGCATTCGATTATGTGCCGATCAGGAAACAAGACTTTTATCTCCGCCAGTTGCGGATGATCGAAAAAGAAATCTGCAACATGGCAAACTCTGAGCGCCTCATACCGAGGATCTGACGCTCATTGGCAGAAATGGAGGGAGGATCAAGATCATGACAGAAAAAGCTAAAGGGATCGCCCTGCTCCGGGAGCCATTCTTGGAGAATCAAGTCGGGCATCTGCCAAAAGGGACGAAAGCCCAGAATGAATGTCCAGCAGCCGAAAAGGTGAACTGTAAGATTTGCGGCGGCTGGCATCATCCGAAAATCATCCATCTCGATTACATCGGCCATGCAGCTTTGACCGATCGGCTCCTTGACACGGACCCGCTGTGGACATGGGAACCAATGGCCCTGAAGGAAGGTCTGCCGGCTTTTGACGCATCGGGAGGGCTGTGGATACGCCTGACGGTCTGTGGCCATACAAGGATCGGATACGGCCACGCTGCGGAGTCCACCTACAAGGAAATTGGGAGCAGGGAAAAGGAAGTCATCGGGGATGCGCTCAGGAACGCCGCTATGAGATTTGGAGCTGCGCTGGAATTATGGCACAAAGGCGATTTACATATTGCCGAACCGGAAGAAGCGCCGCCCAAGAAAGAGACGAAGAAGCCTGAACCCGGCCACCCCTCCGATGCGCTCCGTAAACTCATCGAAGTGATGATATCTAAAGAGAAAATCGACCGGGACCGCTTCAAGGAATGGCTTTTCTCTGTTGGCTGGATCGAACTGAAGGACGGGAAACCTTCTATGAGCACCCTCACGGAGGCGCGAGCTAAGACTATTGCCGATAAATGGGACTCCGCATTGGAGACGTTCGCGAAATGGCTGGCAAAAGGAGGAAATCCATGAAGATAATCAACGACCTCGGTATGCCTGATCACGCATTCAAGGCGATCTGTCTCCGAATGGGGCGACTTGAGCCGCCCAAACTGGACTATATCGGCGTATCCGCTTTGATGGGTGCGCCCCTTCCCCGGTATCTCCACGCCCGCTACTGGCATCAGCTCGAAGTCAAAGCCAGCGAAACGATGAACGCTTTGCAGGGCCAGATGGGGCACCTGCTTTTCGACAAGGTGGAGACGGAGACGGAGACGGAGATCCACCTCAAGGTCGAATTTGAGGGGGCCCGGATCATGGGCATAGCGGATTACTACGATCCGAAGCTCCTCACCTTGGGCGATGCGAAATTTAAGCAGGTGAACGCTGTGACCGCCGGGACCATCCGAGGGACCGCCGATCTCGAAACTCAGCTCAATATCTACTGCTGGATGGCGCGGAAAATGGGCTACGACGTGCAGCACCTTCAGGGCGACATCTATATCAATGGCTGGACCGTTTATAAAGCCTACGGCGATTCTGCGTATCCAAAGGCCCCTTATCTGAAGCTGTCTATCCCGATATGGGAAGAGAATTTCACCGCTAACTACGTTAGGGAGAGGATCAGGGTACATGATACGAGGGCGGTAAACCTCCTCAATAAGCTGGGGGCCGGGAATATTTATGCTGCTGATATTCATCTACTTACTGACATGGATGCCGCCATGTTTGAAATCCCTGTCTGCACCGATGAGGAACGATTCGCGCAGCCGACGAAATGGGCCGTCATGAAGGAAGGGCAAAAAAAAGCCGTCAAGTTATTCGATAATC
>JBDRFA010000058.1:0-10331 GCA_043819235.1 Candidatus Omnitrophota bacterium
CCCTCGATCTCCTTCTTGAACTCCGCCATCTTCGTAAGCGCGTCAAGGGGGGTAAGGTGGTCCAGGTTCATCTTCCTTATTTTTTCCACGACAGGATGTTCTTCGCGCGTATTTTCAAAAAAATCCAGCTGCTCCTGCCTGGCTCTTTTCGGCCCGGAAAAACGCGAACGTATATTGCCCATGAACGAATCCTTCTGCAGATTGTTCAGTATCTCCCTGGCCCTTGAAATAACGCTCCCGGGCATACCCGCGAGTTTCGCCACATGTATCCCGAAACTTTCGTCGCAGCTTCCCTCCTTGACCTTGTAAAGAAAGATGATCTCATCCTTCCATTCCTGGATGGCAAGATGATAGTTTTCGATGCCTTTCATTATACTCGAAAGTTCCGTAAGCTCGTGGTAATGCGTCGCGAACAGCGCCTTCGCCCCGGAAAGGCGGTGATGGATATATTCGACTACGGCCCAGGCGATAGAAACGCCGTCGAAAGTGCTGGTCCCCCTGCCCACTTCATCAAGCATGATCAGGCTCCTGGAAGTCGCGCTGTTAAGGATATTGGCCGTTTCGAGCATTTCCACCATAAAGGTGCTCATCCCCCTGTACAACCTGTCCGACGCGCCCACCCTCGTGAAGATCCTGTCGACCACGCCTATCCTGGCCTCTTTAGCGGGAACAAAACTCCCCATCTGGGCCATAATAACGATCAACGCGACCTGCCGTATATATGTCGACTTTCCCGCCATATTCGACCCCGTGATAATAAATACCCTTTTGTCGCCATTGTTCATGAATATATCGTTCGGGACGAACTCTTTATCTTTAAGTATCTTTTCCAGGACCGGATGCCTGCCTTCTTTTATTGCCAGTTCACTGCCGGCATTCACTTCCGGCTGAGAATATCTGTTCACCACGGCTGTTTCAGCGAGGCTCGACAATACGTCTATCCCGGCAATGCATCTGGCCGTTCTTTTCAGCCTTTCGATCTGGGCCCCGACTTTATCCCTCAAAGCGGAGAATATTTCATATTCCATGTTCTTGATCCTTTCCTCCGCGCCTATGATCTTTGACTCGTTCTCCTTGAGTTCCCCGGTAATGAACCTTTCCGCGTTAACCAGCGTCTGTTTGCGTATATAGTCCTCCGGCACGCTCCCAAAATTCGCTTTCGTGACCTCTATATAGTACCCGATGATCTTGTTATACCCTATCTTCAGGGAACTGATACCCGTTCTCTCTATCTCCTTTTTCTGCAGGCCCGCTACCCAGTCCCTGGCGTTATTTACGATATATCTGAGTTCATCCACCTGAGGGGAATATCCCGGCTTTATCAAACCGCCGTCTTTGACCGGGACCGGCGGCGAGGGAACGATACATTCATCTATCCACCCTATTACGTTCTCAAAAGTATCCAGATCGGCCTCCATTTCCCTGAGGCCGTCCGGGATATCCCCCTTAAGGGCCCCTTTGATCCTGCCGATATTTTTAAGGGAAACCGAAAGGGCGGACATGTCCCTGGCGTTCGCCGTGCCCAGGCTGATCTTATTGGATAACCGTTCGATATCATGGATATCGGCCAGAAAGGACCGGACGTTCTTCCTGCAGCTCTCGTTATCGTGAAAATACCGCACCATGCTCAACCGGGCCCTTATGTCCTCCACATTTAACAGGGGGTTCAGTATCCATTTCTTAAGCTCTCTTTTGCCCATAGGCGTTTTCGTCCGGTCCAGAACCTCGAAAAGCGTGCCCCGGTCCGAAAGGTCCTCCTGATTCTGCACGAGCTCAAGGTGACGATGAGAATTCCTGTCGAGGGTCATCAACTGGTTCACCCTATACGTGGATATGACATCGACATTATTGAGGCGGGACCTCTGGGTATCCGTAAGGTATTTAAGAAGCGCCCCGGCGGCTCCTATCCCCAGTTCCATGTCCTGGCAACCGAACCCTTCAAGGCTTTCTACGGAAAAATGGCGTTTTATCTCATTGAATGACAGCTCATAATCGAACATCCAGTCCTCATTTACCGTCACTGCCCCGAGGTTGATATCCTGAATGTCATTGAATTCCCTGTTTTTCGAGAAAGTTTCTGATATGAGGCACTCTGTGGGAGATATCTTATATAACTCGGAAAAAAGATCTTCCCTGTTGTCAATTTCGGTAAGTCGGAATTCTCCCGTCGATATGTCGGCGTAAGCTATGCCGTAATTCGCGCCGTTCGATTTGATCGAAACGATGTAGTTGTTGACAGACCCGTCCAGAAGGCCATCGGCCATGAATGTCCCGGGGGTTACCACCCTGACGATCTCTCTCCGCACTATCTTTTTGCCGGGCGTGGGGACTTCGGTCTGTTCGCATATCGCCACTTTCCTGCCGTGTTTTATAAGCCTGGCGATATAATTATCCGCCGCGTGATAAGGCACACCGCACATGGGGACCTTTTTCCCGTTCATGGACCCGCGTGACGTTAAAGTGATATGCAGGATACGGGTCGCTTCGACGGCATCGTCAAAGAACATTTCGTAAAAATCCCCCAGCCGAAAAAAAAGTATGGCATCCTTCTGCTGCTGCTTGATCTCCAGGTATTGCCTCATCATAGGTGTAAGATCATCTGCCATGCTGCATACCTCTTTTTGGGCCTGGATCTTTATTCTGAAATTCTGAAATAAAAATGCGGGTCGCTCATTTCAGTTGCGTGTTTTTCCTGCCGCAACCCGAAACGCGCAACCCGCATTGAAAAGTGCGAGTAAATGCATCATGCTAACCCATTGATTTCCGCTGGAACCTTTTGAATATACCTTTTCGCGCTATCTTTTTCTGCTCCATTTTAGCTTTTTCTTTTTTCATGTCCTCGACCGCACGTTCTTCCTGCTCCTCGATCTTAACCTGCGGCGCCGCGTGAGCTTTGCTTTTTCTTTCCTTTCCTTCCGTCTCCTGCTGTTCCTGGCCCGCTTTCTCTTTTCCCGTTATCTTTTTCCCTTTGTCCTTTTCTTTTACCTCTTTTATCCCCAGAAGATCCTTATCCGAGATCGTCCTTTTGGTAAGTTCTATTATCGCCACCTGCGCCCCATCGCCTTTCCGGGTGCCCAGTAACATTATACGGGTATACCCTCCCGGGACATCTTTAAATAGAGGGGCGATCTCATCGAACAACACCTTCACTACGGCCCTGTCACAGAGCTCTTTCTGCACCAGCCTTCTGGCGCTTACGGAGTCCGGATATTTTTTGGCCCTCGTTATTAACGGCTCCGCGTAACTCCTCAAAGCCTTGGCTTTTGCCAGGGTGGTCTCTATTCTCTGATATGTAAAAAGGTCCTGGGCCAGGCTTTTAAGCGTCGCTTTCCTCCAGCTGGTCCTCCGGCTCAACCTTCCTCTAATGTTGCAATGCCTCATCTGTTATCCCTTCCTTAAAATAAGTCTATATGATTTTGTGCTAGTCGCTATCCTCTTCATCCGATTCTTCAATTTCCAGCCCCAGGTGCACTCCGAGCGATGACAGCACCTGGTTTATTTCATTAAGAGATTTCTTGCCGAAATTCTTGTATTTAAGCATCTCCATTTCCTTTTTCCTTACAAGGTCCCCTATAGTATGTATATGAGCTTCGGCAAGACAATTCGAACTTCTCACCGAAAGTTCCAGCTCGGAAATGGGTTTTGCCAATATCTTCGTCAATTCTCTTTTCTCTCCCGTTTCTTCGGGCTCTTCTTCCATATCCTCAGGTAATTTGCCTATGCCAACAAACACATCGAGATGCCTCTGTAAAATGTTCGACGCGTACAGAAGAGCGTCGTTGGGTTTCATACTGCCGTTCGTAAAAATTTCCAGGACAAGTTTGTCATAATCGGTAATATGGCCCACACGGGTGTTCTCCACATCTATGTTCACCCTTTTCACGGGAGAGAACATGGAATCGACCGCCAGGGTCCCGATGGGATCGTTTTCCGTCTTGTTCCTGTCGGAGGGTACATATCCCCTTCCCCTCTCGACTTTCATCTCTATCTCCAGCTTTACATCTTCCGTCAGCGTCGCTATGTGATGGTCCTTGTTGATGATCTCAACGGTCTCGTCGCACGTTATGTCCTTAGCGGTAATATCCCCTTTTTGGGACACGTTTAAGAACATCGGCTTCGGATTTTTAAAATGGGACCGTAAGACCAAGCCTTTTATATTCATGATTATCTGGCTCATATCCTCAAAAACCCCGGGAATGGCCGAAAATTCATGGAGAACACCTTCGACCTTTATCTGGGTAACCGCCGTGCCTTCGATGGAAGAAAGCAATACCCTGCGCAGGGAATTCCCTATCGTTATACCATATCCCTTTTCAAAAGGTTCTGCGATGATCTTGCCGTAAGTCGGCGTATAGGTCTCTTCGTCAAAGACCACATTTTTTGGCAGCTCAAAATTCTTTAGTTTCACTCCCATCTCGCGCATCCTCCTTATAAGGCCCCATGGACTCACGTCCCCGGGTTCGTTTTCCTGCTTTCGCTTAAACGAAAGTCCGCCGAAGCGGGTTTCGCTATCCATCCCCGTATTCAAACACGGGAATTATGCGAAGGCGGATTAAATAAACCGATCACTACTTGGAATACAACTCGACGATAAGATTCTCTTCTATCGCGATACCCAGTTCTTTTCTGGCCGGCAGCCTTTTTATCTTTATGGCCATCTTATCATCGGAAACTTCCATCCACTCCGGCACCATCCTGTCTTCAAGTATTTTAATTGTTTCCCCGATGGTCTTCAACTGATCGTTCGTGCCCGTCATCTCGATATCATCACCCGCGGATACGAGATACGAGGCAATATTCACTTTTTTCCCGTTGACCTTGACAAACCTGTGCCCTACAAGCTGCCGTGCCGCGGAACGGGACCGGGCAAAACGGGCCCTGAAGATAACATTATCCAGACGGCACTCCAGAAACTGAAAAAGGACCTCGCCGGTAGCGCCTTTTTTCCTTTCCGCTTTCTCGAAATAATTCGAGAACTGTTTTTCCAGTACGCCGTAGATCCTCTTGGCTTTCTGTTTTTCACGCAGCTGGATCGCATAGTTCGAGGGCTTCCGCTTCCTCATAGCGCCATGCTGCCCGGGCGGGGACTCCCTTTTCATGAAAGCGCACTTATCCGAGGCGCATCTGGTCCCTTTTAAAAAAAGTTTTTCGCCTTCTCTTCTGCAGAACCGGCATACCGCTGTTGTTACCCTGGCCATATATACTTACTCCTTATTCTTCCTTTTTATATTTTTTTAATTTCCGGAAAAGACACCTGATGTCAGGGGCCTCCCTTTATTACTACACACGCCTTCTCTTTTTCGGCCTGCACCCGTTATGAGGCGTCGGCGTCAGATCCGTTATCCCTTTTACGTTAAGCCCTTCGGTCCTTATGCTCCGTACGGCGCTTTCTTTCCCCGACCCCGGACCCCTGAGGAACACCTCCACCTCTTTTATGCCGTGAACCTTCGCTTTTTTTACGGCGTCTTTGGCCGCTATATTGGCCGCAAAAGGGGTGGATTTCCTTGAACCCTTAAAACCGACCATGCCCGGGGCGCTCCAGCACAAAACTTTTCCGTCCGTATCCGTGACCGTAACGATAGTATTATTGAAGGTCGCGTGAACGAATATTTTGCCTGTAGCGACCTTTCTTAATATCTTCTTGTGTTTTACTTTGTCCTTCTTCTGCACCTTTAGCTCTCCCCCCGGGTTTGGTATAAATTCCCGTACTCTGTTCGTTCTTACCTGATGTTAACGTCCCGCGGACCTCTCTCACCTTTACTCGCTTATTTCCCGGGCGCAACCGGCGTTGCTTTCCGGACGGCTTTATCTTTAAACGCGCCGATGGTCTTTTTAGGCCCCTTACGTGTCCTTGAATTCGTTTTTGTCCTCTGCCCCCTGACCGGCAGACTTCTTTTATGCCTTATACCCCTGTATGCGCCTATACTCATCAACCGTTTGATATTCCCGGCCTGGAGCCTCTTGAGATCCCCCTCAACCTGGAAATTGTCCTGCATAAACTGCGTGATCGCGATAACCTCGTTATCGTCAAGGTCCTTGGCTCTTTTGTCCGGCGAGATACCGGCTTCTTTAAGTATCTGATTTGACCGTGTCCGGCCTATGCCATATATGTATGTTAAGGCGATTTCTATCCTTTTTTCTTTAGGTATATCGACTCCTATTATCCTCGGCATTCCTGACTCCTTCTAATTTTAAACCATAGACTAAAGACCATTGACAATAGACCTCTCGCCGGGCCTTCCGGAAAGCATCATCCCTGTCTTTGTTTATGTTTAGGGTCTTTGCAGATCACCCTCACGACACCTTTTCTTCTCACGATCTTACATTTTATACACATTTTTCTGACACTGGGCCTTACTTTCACGTTTACTTCTCCCTCTTTATTATGCGTCCCCGGTCCAGGTCATACGGCGACAACTCGACGGTCACCTTATCCCCCGGGACGATCCTTATGAAATACATACGCATCTTTCCGGAAACATGCGCGAGCACGATATGCCCGTTCTCAAGACGCACCTTGAACACCGCGTTCGGCAAACATTCCGCTATCTCCCCGATAGCTACAATAGGTTCTTCTTTTGGGCTCATGTTATTATCTCCGCTTTGTTGTTGCCGACAATAACCGTATCCTCAAAATGGGCGGACATCCTCCCATCTGCCGTAACGGCGGTCCAGCTGTCTCCCATTATCTTAACATCCCTGATCCCGGCATTTATCATCGGCTCAATAGCAAGGACCAACCCCTCTTTGAGTAACATACCCTGGCCTTTCCGGCCCCAATTCGGAACTTCCGGGGCTTCATGCAAATTCCGCCCGATACCGTGCCCCACGAACGTCCTGACCTCTTCAAACCCCTGGCTCTCAGCGACAAGTTGAATAGCGTGAGATATATCCGAAACTCTGTTTCCCGCGACGGCGTGCTTTATACCTTCAGATAAACTCTTCTTCGCGGTGCCGACAAGCCGCACCGTCTCTTCATCGGCGGTCCCCACGATAAAGGTCCTCGCCGCGTCCGTAAAATAACCTTTCTTTTTGACGCCTACATCGACACCGATAATATCCCCGTCTTTCAGGATAACGTCATCGGAAGGTATCCCGTGAACAACGACCTCATTGACCGATGAACAGATCGATGCCGGATATCCTTTGTACCCCTTAAAAGCGGGTTCCGCGCCGCTTGCGCGTATTATTTTCTCAACCTCGCCGTCAAGCTCTGCCGTGGAGATACCGGCTTTTATCCTGTCTTTCAGGTATAAAAATATCTCCTTTATCACTTTTCCGCATTCTCTGATCTTACGGATATCCTTTTCACACGTCAGGATCGTCATCTAACCAGTCCCTCTTTATCGAAAAGGGCATTTATGGTTTCAAAGAGCTGTTCCGCCTGGATATCCCCGTTAACCTCGCGCAAAAGGCCTTTACGGTCATAATAGTCAATAAGGTCCTTCGTACGTTGTTCATAGACGGCTAAACGGTTCTTGACGGTCTCGGGCCTGTCGTCTTCCCTCAGGAAAAGGCCTGCGCCGCAAATATCGCATATCCCCTCTTTTTCGGAAGGCATATTCGTTACGTGATAATTCTTGCCGCATCCGGAACATACCCTCCGTCCTGAAAGCCTCTGGACCGCGACAGCTTCCGATGTCTTGAAATATAGTACCATATCCAGCGATTTTCCGGCCTCCGTCAGCGCTTCGTCGAGGGATTCCGCCTGGACCCGGGTCCTGGGATATCCATCAAGCATGATCCCCCCCCCGGCATCGGGTTTGCCGATACGGTCGATAACACTTTGCGTCACTATCGCGTCAGGGACAAGTTCTCCCTTTTTCATGAAATCCTGTATCTTCAGGCCGATCTCACTGCCGCTCTTAACGGATTCTCTCAACATATCTCCCGTAGAAATATGCAGAATACCGTACGCTTTCAACAGCAGCGCGGCCTGCGTCCCTTTTCCCGCTCCGGGAGGCCCTAAAAGAACAAGATTTATCGGGTCGGGCCGGGCCATCAAGCCAACCTCCCTTTTACTCTTCCTTTTTTCATGAACCCTTCATAATGTCTCATAAGCATATGTGATTCTACCTGTCTCATGGTATCCAGCATTACACCGACAATGATCAGAAGTCCCGTCCCTCCGAAAAAACTCGCGACAAGGAAAGGTATCCCGATCTGGCTGTTTATTATGCTTGGCAGTATCGCGATAACGGTAAGGAACGCCGCGCCGGGCAGTGTTATTCTTGTCATTATGAAATCCAGGTATTCCGCCGTCTGTTTTCCCGGCCTTATGCCCGGGACAAAACCTCCGAAACGTTTCATATTGTTGGCCATATCAGCGGGATTGAACGTTATCGCCGCGTAAAAATAACAGAAAAACAATATCAGCAGCGAATACACGACATAGTAAAAGGGCCTTCCCATCATAAGGGAACTTGCCACTCCCTGCAAAGCCCTGTTGGGAATGAACCCCGCTATGGTCGCCGGGAACAGTATTATCGACTGCGCGAAAATTATGGGGATAACGCCTCCCTGGTTGACCCTGAGGGGTATATACGTACTCTGTCCGCCGTATATCCTCCTGCCGACCACCCTTTTCGCGTACTGAATAGGGATCTTCCTCTGCCCCTGCGTAATAACCACAACAGCGACGATGACCGCGACGAACATAACGGCCAGAAAAACGAGCTTGAACGGGTCGATCTGCGCCTGGCCTGAAGTCCCCGGAGTCGCCAGCGAAATGAGCTGGACCAGGGCCGCGGGAAGCCTGGAAACGATACCGGCGGTAATGATAAGGGAAATACCGTTCCCGATCCCTTTTTCCTGTATCTGTTCCCCCAACCACATAATAAACGCCGTTCCGGTGGTCAAAGTCATCACGGTCAACAGCCTGAAACCCCATCCGGCGAACTGTACTATCTGCATGCCCTGAAAATGAGCGGGATTTTCCAGCCATAACGCTATGAAGAACGACTGTATGACGGACAACACTATTGTACTGTACCTGGTATATTGCGTAATGGTCTTACGCCCTTCCTCCCCCTGTTGGGCAAGACGCTCCAGCGCGGGTATGACCGTGGTCAATAGCTGCAGGATGATCGATGCCGAGATATATGGCATTATCCCCAGCGCAAAAATGGTCAATTTCTGCATGGCACCTCCGGAAAACATGTTCATGATCCCGAACAGTGTGCCTCCCTGTGTCCTGGCTATGTTCTCAAAGAACTGCGCCAGTTTGATCCCGTCTATCCCGGGCGTCGGGACAAAAGCCCCTACGCGGTAAACCGCCACCATCCCCAGAGTGAATAATATCTTCTTTTTCAGATCCGGTATCTTAAAAATATTCACAAATGATTCGAACACCGACTTCTCCTTCGTTTACCGTTACGGCCATCCGATATTAAACTCGATCAAAACCGGCATGAAGATCCGTATCACACGATCTCGATCTTCCCGCCTGCCTCTTCAATAGCCGATTTCGCCGCGCCTGAAAACGCGTTCGCTTTCACCGTTACCGCCTTTTCCAGTTTGCCCTTCCCCAGCACCTTCAGAGGCAAACGTTTTTTCCTGATGATCCTGTTCTCGAGCAGAAAACTCTTGTCGATCATAGCGCCTTCCTCTACCCAGTCACTCTTCTGCAAAACCCCGATATTTAACAAGTTCCATTCCTTTTTAAATATGTTCGTGAACCCTCTTTTGGGAAGACGCCTTATAAGCGGCATCTGGCCTCCCTCAAAACCCGGGTTATACGTCCCGCCTCCCGACCTTGATTTCGCGCCTTTATGCCCGCGTCCGGATGTTTTCCCTCGCCCGGAACCTATACCTCTGCCCTTACGCTTACCTTTCGACTTATTGCTTGAAGGCTTTCCTATGTTTTCTATTCTCAGTCCCATTATTTTTTTCCCTCTTTTTTTCCCGGTATTTTTTTGAAAACCCTACCCTCTTCTCGCCAGGCGAAGCTTGCCAAAACCGTCAATAGCGGCTCTGACGACGTTTATGGCGTTCCTTGACCCGAGACTCTTGGTCAATATGTTCTTGATGCCGGCCGCGTCGCACAAAGCCCTCACGGGCCCCCCCGCGATCACGCCGGTACCGGGCCCTGCCGGTTTCATTATTACCCTCGACGCCTTGAACTTACCTATTATCTCGTGAGGTATTGTATCTCCGGCCATAGGCACCTTGACGAAATTCTTACGCGCCTTCAATGACCCCTTTTTTATGGCTTCAACGACCTCATTCGATTTCCCCAGGCCTATTCCCACGGATCCCTGGCCGTTGCCGTTTATCACTAAAGCGCTGAAAGAGAAATTCTTTCCGCCCTTGACTACTTTAGACACCCTGCT
>JBDRFA010000059.1:0-7140 GCA_043819235.1 Candidatus Omnitrophota bacterium
GAACTCCTGAAAAAGAACTTCGGCGACGGGAAGCTCGGCGTCAAGGTCATCTACCACGAAAAGAACATGGGTAAAGGCAAAGCGATAAGAAGCGCCATCGAGAACGCCGCGGGCGACTTCTGCGTGATACAGGACGCCGACCTGGAATACGACCCGGCGGACCTTAAAAAAATGCTGGCATATCTCGAAGAACATTCAGGCGATGTCGTTTACGGGTCGAGGTTCCTGGACACCTGGAAAGTTACGTCCCTGCCGCATTTTCTGGTGAACAGGGCCCTCACGGGCCTTACCAACGTGCTTTTCGGCAGCAAACTCACCGATATGGAAACATGCTACAAGATGGTCCGGAGGGAAGTGATGTCCGGCCTCGGCCTCAGGGCGGAAAGGTTCGAACTGGAACCCGAGATCACGGTGAAACTGCTGAAAAAAGGCTACAAGATCCCCGAAGTGCCGGTATCCTACAAAGGCCGTTCCTTCCACGAAGGCAAGAAAATAGGCTGGAAAGACGGCGTCGAAACCCTGTGGACCCTGATCAGGATGAGGATCCGGGGTGTAATAGATTAGTAAGGTGGCAGCGCGATTCTAATGGGTCAGGCATAGAAATTAGAAATAACGGATAACGTAGAGTTAATTCCAAATTCGAGGCCCCTTTAACTATACAAGGGGTAGTGGTCTGAGCCAATTGAAGCAGGAAGAAACCTGTAGACAGATAACGTATGGACAACCTTGTGCCGTTCGCGATTTCGAACCTTTACAGTGTCCCCGATTTTGTTTTTAAAGGTGTCCCCCGGGGGCTTAAATCATAGCTCTAAGCGTGAGTATGAGTAAGGCATCAAGGGGTGTTTCCTTTGTTTTCCTTGAAAAGGGCGTTTCTGTATGATATAACTTAAACCATGACGAAACCAATTGCTAATTGGATTAAATCGAGCGAATATGATATAAAAACGGCAGAGGCCTTATTCAAAAGCGGCCGTTTTGTCTATGTTATTTTTATGTGTCATCTTGCGGTGGAAAAGGCTCTGAAAGCTGTTGTAGCCCATGTAACCAGGACAGCCCCGCCGAAAACGCACGATTTGTTCCATCTTGTAAAATTAGTATCACTTGACATTCCGGAAAATCACAGGCCGATATTGATGCACTTAAATCAAGCCAGCGTGCCAACGAGGTATCCGGAAGATATCGCGAAGTTGGTGAAGGCGTACAATAAACAAGCGGCATTGAGGTATCTAAAAGAAACCAAGGGGTTACTGAAGTGGTTAGGAAGCCAAATCAAATAAAGAAGATAATCCGGGACTTTGCCGCGAGCCTTAAACTTAAGGGCATAAAAGTAAACAGGCTTATTCTTTATGGTTCTTACGCAGCCGGCAAGCCCGGCCGGGACAGTGACATAGATATCGCCGTAATATCATCAAGTTTCAATAACAAAAATCTGCTTAAACGCCAGGAACTGTTGGGTGAAGTGATCTTTGGACTTGGTGAACCAATCGAAGCAATCGGCTATAGTTATAAGGAATTCATAAGAAGGCCGCGTTTATCATTTCTGTTTGACATTGTCTCAAACGGCAAGACTGTGTATCAGGGATAATGACAACCTTGGACAATTTTCTGCCGTTCGCGATTTCAAGCCTTTACAGTGTCACCGATTTTGTATTTAAGAACTCCTTCAGGCGAATTAATCCATAATTTCCCGCAGGAACGCGGGCAGTTTGAGTTTTTCAGGCAGGCACAGGATGACGCAATAGATCGCGGTGCTCCCTATCAGCAGAAAAGATACCCTCTTCCAGAAAGCGACCAGCGCCGCGAAAGTTATCAGGATGAAAAATAAGTTCTTTTTGGGGAACCTCGATAAAAGTATCAGGGGCGCTATCCAGCTCAGGTACCAGTTCCCGAACTGGAAAGACGCCGTCAGGAAATAGGCGATGAAAACGGCCAGGGAGACTGTTATAAGAGTGTCGATCTTTTCGACGCGCGCGCGCAGCAGATAGAACAGGTATATGCCCAGGCAGAAAAGGGCGAAGGTTATGTTGGAGAAAGAACAGAATCGCTGGATGTCGATAGCCGGGTTGAACAACGAGAGCAGGTTGTAAGTGATATACGTAAAAGTGTTCGTGTCAAGGCGCAGCTGCGTGGCATGTATGGAACTCGAAATGTTGCCCAGGTTGAGCCCGTAGGGAACGAACAGCGCGTAAAGGATAACGGCGTTCACGGCCGAAATTTTCAGCGCGAGATATATTTTATCTTTAAGCCGCAGCCCGCTTTTATGTATGTGGATAAGGAACAGGGGCAGGAGGATGATAGAGATGAATTTCGCGGAAGCGGATAAAATGATGGCGGTGACGGAAAGGGCGTATCTTTTCTCCGTAAGGAGATAGAACGCGGCCAGCATCAGGAAAACCATCAGTACGTCATTATGGTTCTCGATAAGGTTCATGAATATCAGGTAAGGGCTGAACAGGTACAGGAACGTGATATATTTCGTTCTTTCCGGGTCCGTTTTACGCGCGAGCAGGAATATCATGGCGCCCGAGGACAGGTGCAAAATGAAAGACACCAGCTTGAACCCTGCGATATTATAAAACGCATTGGGGCTTGAAAGTTTCACGATAGCGGCTGAAAGGGCGCTCCACAAAGGACCATAGACCGTAGTGACGGTTTTCCAGAAAATGACCGGGTACAGGGGGTCTTCCGGGACAGCCTCCGGTGTTATCCAGAAAGGGTTCAACCCGTATAAAGCCTGCATGCGCCCCCGTATCACGTATTCATAAAGGTCTATCGAGAAAAGGGGCGGTATGGCGGCGCAATAGAGAAGGAGAAAAACCGCCCAGGTTACCGGGAAAATACGGTTTTCATCGTTCTTTAAGTTACTTGAAGCATATTTTACGTATGAAAGGTACAATAACGTGATTAAAATGAGCAAGATATATCTAAACCCCGGATTTAAAGGCGGATAATTAAAGTCATTAAAAGTATTTCTGAGGTACCCAAAAATTGGGAAAAGTATTATAATGATCGAGAAAAAGAGGAACCAGAGATCGTTTTGCAGGGGGGATAAAGATTTTTGCGGAAGCTTCAGTCTCATATTTACTAGAATATATCATAATTACCTGCATATATCAAATCAATGAGTTAGGGACGGGAGTTTCGAAGTTCCGGGGACACAATACTTAATGTGCGCCAAGAAAGTTGATACAAACAAGTTACCATGAGAAAGGTAGCCCGGTTAAAGACTAACCATCAGGCCGGTACGGAACTTTGCGCATAGAATGGCTCCGAAAACAAGTGTATCGGAGATAAAAAGTTGCATATCCCTAAAAAGTGTGATACAATTTGTAATACACGGAGGTGATAGTTATGAGCGTTTCGGAAAAACATAAAAACAAGGAAGAAGTAATTACAGCTAGATGTAAGGGGAGGATAAAAGAAAGGTTGATACTGATCAGCAAAGTGGAGAATGTTTCTATGTCAGAGATAGTTGCTAAGAGTATTAAAGAATATTATCAACGGCACTACCCGGATAAAGAGTTTTTCGAAAAGGAAAGTCAGTATTTTGGCAGATATGGTAGCGGTCAGGGAGACTTGTCCGTTGATCGGAAAAAATACGTAAAGGGGAAACTCCATGGAAAACATGGCCATAGTTGATGCTGGTCCATTGATAGCGTTATTTGATAAATCAGACAAATATCATGTAGAAGTGAAAGAGGCATTAGGAAAATACCGGAGTCAATCAAGAGGAAAAATAATAACGACATGGCCGGTAGTAAGTGAAGCCGTGTATATTTTGGCGGATCGAGTTCACCTTCAAGCAGGATTAGATTTTTTTGCCTGGATAGGAAACGATGGGCTGGAAATATTTGATTTTGGAAAAGACCATCTGCCCAGAGTCATAAATTTGCAGAAAAAATATTCGAATGTGCCTATGGATTTTGCGGATGCGACACTGGTAATTGTTGCGCAGGATTTAAAAGCGGATAAGGTTTTTACGATTGATAAAGATTTTTTAATATATCGTATATTGGGCAAGAAACATTTTAAAAATTTAATGTAAGTTATTTTTTATCAGGCTTCTTCAACTTCTGGCTTTTCAGATCGGACGGGAAGCGTCAATGACCGAGCTTGGTACGCAGCTTGGTATGAGCAAGAATACGGTGGAAAGATATCTGGACCTTCTTGAAAAGGCGTTCGTTCTCGTACGTATCAAAGGGTTCAGCAGGAATTTGCGCAAAGAGGTGTCGAAAACGTCAAGATATTACTTTTACGATAACGGTGTTCGGAACGCTCTGGTAAATAATTTCAACCCGATGAACTTAAGGGATGATCAGGGGCTTCTGTGGGAAAATTACATTGTGATCGAAAGGTTGAAAAAACAGGAATATGCCGGCATATCGGCGAATAACTATTTCTGGAGGACATATGACAGGAAAGAAATAGATCTTGTCGAGGAAAGAGAAGGACGCCTGTTCGGATATGAGATAAAGTACAGCCCCCAGAAGGTCAAGGCTCCGGATTCCTGGCTTAAAGCGTACAATAAAGCGTCTTACGATGTGGTGTCACGGGACAATTATTTAGAGTTCATTTCATCATAATCGCATAATATACCTTGCATTTTAGCCGAGGTTGGCGTATTATACCCTTGTATATCAGCCATGAATAGGGAGGATTGTCATGAAAAGAGATATTGAAAAAGAGTTGTTTCACTGGAAAGAGCACAAAGATAGATTGCCTTTACTATTGAGGGGAGCACGGCAAGTAGGCAAAAGTTATATTGTAGAAGAGTTTGGGAAAAAGGCGTTCAACAACAATATAGTTGTTGTCAATTTTGAATTCAGGCCTGAACTTAAGCAATGTTTCACTACGCTTGATCCTGTTGAGATCATTAATAAGCTGCAGATGCTTATGGGAGTTGCCATAGAACCAGAGAAAACACTGCTCTTTCTTGATGAGATACAGGAATGTCCCAACGCGATAATGTCTCTTCGGTATTTCAAGGAAAAATATAATAAACTCGCTGTTATCGGGGCAGGCTCATTGGTGGAATTTGCTCTTAACAGCCCGAATTTTAAAATGCCGGTAGGAAGAATTCAGTTTATATTTCTCGAGCCCCTGTCCTTTGGGGAATTCTTGACCGCCTCCGGGAACGACAGGTTGCGACAATATATGAGGGAAATACGATTGAATAGCGCATTTGAGCCAGCTATACATCAGAAATTGATGGATTTGCTGCGGGCATATCTTATCGCGGGAGGAATGCCGGCTGTAGTTAAAGAGTACCTTGAGAGCGGAAATTTTTTGAATTGCCAGCGGATCCAGAATTCTCTGCTCCAAACATATCGAAGCGATTTTGGAAAATATTCGAAGTCTTCCGAACACAAATATTTGCAAAAAGTATTTGATGAAGCTCCGCGGCTCGTTGGTAACCGGATCAAGTATACGAACATCGATCCTGACAGTAGGTCAAGGGATGTAAAGCAGGCCATTAACCTTTTGAAATTGGCAGGTATTATCTGTCCGGTAAATGCTACTGCCGCTTCGGGGCTTCCCTTGGGCGCGCAATCTAATGAAATGAAATTCAAACTGAACTTTCTTGATGTAGGCCTGATGCAGAATGCTTGTGGTTTACAAACGGAACTTACACTAACGAGTGATTTTATTCAGGTTAACTCTGGCGGCGTAACAGAACAGTTTATCGGCCAGGAACTACGGGCCTATTTTGACACTTATTTGGAGCGCAGTCTTTTTTTCTGGGCGCGTGATAAGAAAAGCAGCTCAGCCGAAGTCGATTATGTTGTCGCGGTGGATTCCCTGATACTGCCGGTGGAAGTGAAAGCGGGTAAAACCGGCACGCTTAAATCGCTAAAACTGTTTATTGAAGAAAAAAAGTCGTTGTTTGGTATACGGTTTTCGCAGGAAAAACTATCTTTGTACGATAAAGTATTGACACTGCCGTTGTACATGGCAGAGCAGATGGGAAGGCTGGTACGGGAAGCAGAAAAGCTCCATAAGTAGACTGGTTCAAGTTTTAATTTCTGAGATACCCAAAAACGGGAAAAAGTATTATAATTGATAAGATATTATAAAATATTGAGGAGCCACTGGTTGTTGTTTTTGAAAAGTAGTCCCGGATGACGCGTTTTTTTTTGGAGAGAATTTTGATATGAAATATGTTTTCAAGAAAAAGATATATACCGCGATTTTCGCGATGATCGATGTTATCGGGAACGTTGTGGTTTTTCCGTTCAGGCGGTTCCGGCGTGAGGCGCCGGTCCTGGCGAAAAAGGTGCTGCTTGTAAGGGTGGACCATATCGGCGATGTTATGACCGCTACGGCGGTTCTGGAACCCTTCAAAAGGAGATACCCCGGGGCGGTTATAGACTTTATGGCACCGGTATGGGCGGGGGATTTTCTGGAGAACGATCCTTTTATCGATAAGCATATAGTTTTTAACGCGCCGTGGTTTGAGAGGGGCGGATCCGGGTTCGCGGCAAAGGTGAAGGGATTTTTTCGGATGGTCAGGTTGATACGGGAAGGTAATTATGACGCGGGGATCGATCTGAGAGGGGATTTCAGGCATATACTGGCGATGTTCTTGGCCGGCCTTAAATGCAGGGTCGGGTATGGTATTACGGGCGGGGGGTTCCTGTTGACGCGGCAGGTCCCGTATGAAGGGCGCCTTCATGAGGCCGAAAGGGATATGGCGCTTCTGGGGCCGTTCGGGGTAAAAGGCCGTGTTAACGGTGTTTCGCTGACTTTTTCGGCGGAAGATAGAAAAAAGTCAGCTGAGGTGTTAAAAGAAGCTGGAATAAACGGGCCATATATGGTATTACATACAGTACCCGGGCATGCTTCAAAGAACTGGTCGCCTGATAATTTCGCCCGGCTGGCGCGTTATTTGATGGACAAAAAAAAGTTAGATATCCTTATGGCCGGGAGCGCCGGGGACCGGGGCTATCTTAAGGACATAATATTCAAAGGGGCCGTAGGGGCTATTGATATTTCCGGCCTGACGAATATAGGGACGCTCGGCGCGATACTTGAAAAGGCTTCATTGTTCGTAGGAGTG
Organism: Candidatus Omnitrophota bacterium; assembly: GCA_043819235.1. GTDB lineage: Bacteria > Omnitrophota > Gorgyraeia > Tantalellales > Tantalellaceae > JBDRFA01. The sequence goes on from JBDRFA010000059.1 coordinate 7,058, forward strand.
GATTCGGGCCCGGCGCATATATCCGCGGCCGCCGGAATACCTACTATCGTGCTTTTCAGCGGCGCGAACGATCCGGCCCAATG
>JBDRFA010000060.1:0-4290 GCA_043819235.1 Candidatus Omnitrophota bacterium
GCCGTGTGTTCCCTCTTCCCCAACCCCAGCACATCCGCCATACTATACAGCCCGGGACCCTTATCCGCCAGAAAGATCGCGGCTTTGACCGCGCCCGCCGCGAACACGTCGCGGGACTTCGCGTCATGCCTTATCTCAAGCGTCTCATATTTCCCGTCGAAAACGATCCCATGGTTGCCTATGACCTCCCCTTCTCTCCTGGCTTCGATGGGTACATCCTTCCCCGCGGAAGCGGCTATGACCTTCGCTATCATCTTGGCCGTACCGCTGGGCGAGTCTTTTTTATGGACGTGATGCGTTTCGTCTATTCTGATGTCAAAATCCGCGCCCAGCACCCGGGCCGCCTGCCTTACCAGGTCAAAAAGAAGATTAACCCCCACGGCCATGTTCGGTGAAAATACCACCGGGATCTCTTTGGCGGTTTCCGCGATCGTCTTTTCCTCTTCCGCGCTGAACCCCGTCGTACCGATGACAATAGGAACACCGCGCTTCCTGCATACCGCCAGATGCCCGAGCGTCGGGCCTGGCAGAGTGAACTCTATAAGACAATCGACATCCTTCGCGCCTTTTTCGAGGTCCGCGCCGATCTTTACCCCCGCGGCATCTCCCCCTATGATCTCCCCCAGGTCCCTGCCGATCTCCGGAGCGTCCTCTCTTTCAAAAGCCGCGGCTATCCTCACCGCGGGATTTTCACATGCCAGCGCCGCGATCCTCCGCCCCATCCTCCCACAAACCCCGCTTATCCCGATCCTGACCATACAATCTCCCCTTTTAATCCCCGTTCATTCACAACCTAGCCCGCCTTCAGTGGAAACCCCTTCGTAGGGTCAAGTAGCAAGGGTCATGGGTCAAGGAAATTCTTACTATATGAACTTAGATCCCTCGACTCCGCCCCTCTGGGGCTCCGCTCGGGATGACAAAGAATTGTCATCCCGAGCAAGGGAACGAAAACACAACTCTTTGTCATCCCGAGCGAGGGAACGAAGTGACCGAGTCGAGGGATCTAACGTATTGAATTTCCTATACATTAAGTTAGCCCGCCTTCAGCGGGAGCATCTCCCGTGTACCTCGCCAGGGGTGTTCGCTATGCTCCGTACCGGGAGGATCCACCCCGGGCGGAGGGGCCCGGGTAGGAGCATAGCGAACACCCCTGGCGAGGATCTCGTCGTGAAAATCGAACATCCCCTCAAGGAATACCCGAACCAGGTGTTCCTCGTCCACGCATCCCTACACGAGCTTATATTTCTCAAGCACCTGCCTGAGTTTCGCCCTGTTCTCGGGTGCCATTTCACAGAGCGGAAGGCGCCATTCTTCACGCACCATGCCCATCATGCTAAGCGCGGTCTTGACCGGTATCGGGTTGGTCTCGATAAAAAGGACCTGGCATAACGCCGTTATCTCGTAATGGATCCTGCGGCTCTCCGCCTCATGCCCGTCAGAATATTCCCGCACAAGGTCATGTATCTTATCCGGGATAATATTCGCGGCGACGCTTACAACGCCTTTGGCTCCGACCGACATGAACGGCAGGGTCATGGAATCGTCCCCGCTCATAACGGTTATATCGCATAAAGACAAAATATCCACGACCTGCTGCACGCTCCCGGCGGCTTCTTTTATCGCCGCGATGTTATCGATCTTGGAAAGTCTCGCCACTGTGGCCGGAAGTATCGATATCCCCGTACGTGAAGGCACGTTGTAAAGCATTATAGGGATGTCGACCGCTTTCGCGATCGCGGCGTAATGCCTGTACTGCCCTTCCGGGGTCGGTTTATTATAATAAGGTGTTATTATCAGCGCACCGTCGCACCCCGCCTTTTTCGCGTAGGAAGTGAGCTCTATCGCCTCGGAGGTATTGTTTGATCCGGTCCCCGCCAGAACAGGGCGCCTCTTGCCAACTGTTTCGACCGTTATCTTCATGAGGTGTTTTTGTTCATCCAGGGACAAAGTAGCGGCCTCGCCCGTACAGCCGCACGGCACGATCCCATCCGTACCTTTACTGATCTGGAACTCTATCAGTTTGCGAAAAGTTTTCTCATCGACCTTGCCGTCCACGATCGGCGTGACCAGCGCCACATAAGACCCCTGAAACTTCATAAGACACCTCTTTCTGGTTATTGAAATAAAATATTTCACGCTGCGCAGGGGCACGGCGCGCCGTGACCCTGCATTTCCTGATAACTCATCTACGCTTTCCCTTCATAAACTATATTCGCCAGGCCCTCCAGATACACGTCCCTGGCCTTGCCGCCGGCTATCGTGTAATGGACTTTCAGCGTCTCTCCGCTCCGTGTGAGGATCTCGACCGGGGGAGTAACGAACCCCAGAAGCCCCAGGACCACAGCCGCGGCCACCGTCCCCGTACCGCAGGCAAGCGTCTCATCCTCCACACCGCGTTCATACGTCCTTATATCAGCCCTGCCTTCCCCGATATTGCCTATAAAATCCGCATTAGTTCCCTGCGGCGCGAATGCCGCGTGCTCCCGGATCTTGCGGCCTGTCCCCTTGACATCATATCCCTCGAGATCATCGACAAAATGGACAACGTGCGGCACACCGGTGTTAATATAATGCGCCGCTATGATATTCGGGCCTATCCCGAGGTTGATGTTAAGCCTGATATCTTTGGGGTCACTCATTTTTATTTTCACGTTATCACCGTTCACCACGGCGGAAAGCAGGCCCGCGCCGGTCTCGAAAAGAAGTTCGTCCCCCCAACCGCATCTGGAAGCGTACAGGGCGCTGCACCGTGCCCCGTTACCGCACATCTCGACTTCGGAACCGTCCGGGTTGATGATGCGCATGCGGAAATCCGCGGTATCCGAGTCTTCCAGGACAAGCAGCCCGTCCGCCCCGACGGAAACCCTCCTTCGGCAAAGGTCTTTCGCTATCAGCCTGTAGTCGAGGTCGCGCGTATCAAGTTCGCGGTTCTTGTTGTCGATAATAAGAAAATCGTTGCCGCTCGCCGCGGCTTTCGTGAAAACAATATTGTATCTCATCCTCGCGCTGCCTCCATCGGGTATCATTTGAATTCTTTCAGGATCTTTTCCCCGCGGATCAGGTCCTTGTAAGTTTCCGCCTCGTGTATCACCTTTACCTCGCTGTTGACCACCATCAATTCCGCCGGACGCGGGCGTGAATTATAATTCGACGACATGGCATATCCGTAAGCGCCGGCGCTCATCACCGCCAGGAACTCGCCCGGCAAAAGTTCCGGCATTTCCCTGCCCAGCGCCATGTAATCGCCGCTTTCACATATGGGCCCGACCACGTCATATGTGCAGGTCTCCGCTTTCCGCGTAATGACGGGAAGTATCTCATGATATGCCCCATACAGGCTGGGGCGTATAAGGTCATTCATCCCGGCGTCTATTATGACGAACTTCTTGCCGGTCTCGCCCGTTTTAACATACAGCACTTTCGTTATAAGCACACCGCTGTTCCCCATGATAAAACGCCCGGGTTCCAGGATAAGCTTCAAGGGCCTGTCTTTCAAGAGGGGGATGATGGCGCCGGCGAATTCCTGAGCGGTGGTCCCCTTCTCTTTGTCGTAAACTATGCCGAACCCTCCGCCGAGATTCAACCATTCTATATCGATCCTGCTTTTATCGATGAACCCAAGCACTTTTTTAAGCGATCCCACAAAAGGAGCGGTATCCGTTATCTGGGACCCTATGTGCACATGCAGCCCCTTGAGCTCGACATGGGAATATTTATTCGCGTTATCAAAGATCTCCTCTGTCCTTTCCATCCCTATCCCGAACTTCTTTTCCTTCGTCCCGGTAATTATATAATCATGGGTATCGGCTTTCACGTCAGGGTTGACGCGTATGGCCACTCTGGCTTTTTCCCCGAGCCGCCTGGCGACCGTATCGATCATGATCAGCTCGGGCACCGATTCCACGTTGAAGAACAGTATACCGTTCTGGATGGCGTTCTTTATCTCCTCCTCCGTCTTCCCCACGCTCGCGTAAACTATTCTTTCCGAGGGGCACCCCACCTTGAGCGCCCTGTAAAGTTCCCCTCCCGAAACTATATCCAGGCCCGCGCCCGCGTTCACCAGCGCCTTCGCGATACTCAGGTTTGAATTGCATTTCATCGAAAAACAGATGAGGGGAGACACTTCCGCGAACGCCTCCTTTATCCGGTAAAAATGGCCCATGATCGAATCATAACTGTAAAGATAGAACGGCGTCGGGTGATCCCGGGTTATATCGGGAATAGGGATATCCTCGCAATAAAGCACCCCTTCGTTATAGTTAAAATCGTGCATACCGTCTCCTTTAGAAC
>JBDRFA010000061.1:0-3885 GCA_043819235.1 Candidatus Omnitrophota bacterium
CGTCCCTTATCACCAAGCCGGGGGATGTCCTGCAAGAAAGCATAAGGAACAGGGTATATCTGGAAGATGTACTGAACAACCTTACCGGGGCCCTGGTCTATCTGACCGGCGATGTTCGCAAGGAAACCGCGGAAACAATAACCGCTTTTGTCAAGGCGGGGCTTATACATAAAGATCAGGGATTTGACATACGGCGCCTTCTGAATAACCTTATTGCCGGTATAAACGATGAGTCGGCGGATATGCGCAGGAGGAGCGCGGAAGCGATAAAAACTCTGGTCATGGCCGGGTTTGTCGATGATGAGGACAAGAAAGCGATAAAAGAGAAACTGCCCCTTGACCTTATAATTTCCGAAGTAAAACATCCAATGGGGGATATACGTTTGCGGAACGCGAGAACATTAAAGCATTTCGTTGATGCGGGTCTTGCCGACAGAGAAGAAATAAAACGGAGATTACCGGCGCGTGATCTTATGCCGGGGTTTAAAAAAAGAAAGATATTCCTGATGACCCCGAAATATGCCGAAGCGATAAAACTGCTCGTTGAAGAGGGTCTTACAGATAGGGATGAAATGAGGAGAAGAATACCGGTGGAGGATTTTATTTCCAGGTTAAGTACCGGTTCGGATGCCGCGGGGATCATCAGGATATTCCTGGAAGCGGGTCTCCTGGAAAAGGAGAGAATAAAACAGAGGATAGAAAAGAGGTCATGGCACGATATCATCAAAAATAAAAAGTCCCCGCTGGATATCCTTATTGCGGGGCTGGGTAACGTTAAAAGCTTTAATACTGCTATAAAATGCCGGGAGTCATTAATGGAGCTTATCGAAGCCGGTGTTATAGATGGCGGGATGGACGGGACAAAGCTGAAACTTATCTGGGATGAGCTTGTCGCCGGCCTGCGCACTGATGTGAACGTCAGTTTAACGCAGAGCTTGAGCGCGCAAGCGATCGCCGTTTTTGTCGAAAAAAGGCTCATGCAAAAGGGACAGGGTTTTGGGGTACAGCCCGCCCTGGATAGGCTTGTGGCTGGATTATCGTCTGAAAATATGCTATCTCAATACACGGCCAGCGCGAAAGCTATAAGGGCGTTGGCGGAGGCCGGGTTTGTTACGGACAAGGATAAAGAACTGATAAGAAAGAAACTGTCCGGTAACATCATGGTTTCCAGTTTGAGGAATGTGAATGACGTATGGCGTCTGGATAACGCGGAGACATTGAGTATCCTGGTAAAAGCGGGGATCATTGACAGGAAAAGAATAAAAGAAAAGATCCCGGCGACGGATATCGTTAACTGTTTGCGGTTAAAAGGGAAAGGCATGGATACGCGTAAAATGACCGCTGAAGTCATAAAGGTGCTTGTCAAGGCGGACCTCATTGATACCGGAGATCTCAGGGGAAAGCTTCCCGTGGAGGATATTATTTCCGGGCTGAAGGGAAACACCGGATATGAACGCGCAATAAACGCCGAAGTGCTGAAGATATTGGTCGAGGCGGGCATTATCCTCAAAGAAGACCTGAAGAACGAGGTGTTTTTGAACGAACGGCTGGCAAGGGTTAATGACGGCCACGGGGCGAGAGCGATAAAGAACGTGATCGGCATCGGGCTGTTGTTGCGTGATAACGATGACGTACTTAAACGTGAAGATCTGGAGCGGATATTCAGGACTGCTTACGGCAGGCCGATCCCCGCGGGGTTCCATTACATGTATATGAAACTTCTGGAACATTTCCTGGACGACCCCGCGTCTCTGACAAGGGTAGACAGGTATCTGACCGATGACATGTTAGCATTGTGCCGCATTGATAACAGGGTCTTCTATGACGAGTTGTTTCGGATGGTAAAAGAGAACAGAACGCCGCTGGAAGCGAAACGGCATATTGAAGAGATAATGCAGCAGCAGATCATAGAAAAACTCAAAGATTCGCAGGAAGGAGCTGATGGCTCTTATGGGAAAATACTGGGTGAACGAATAGCCCATATTTTAAGAATAGGGGGAAGGATAATAAGTACTGCGGCTCCGATTTTCAAGTTGTGGGGTATAGATTTCAGGGATACCGGGAGGAGCTTTTCCGGGATCGGGGATATAGTGGAGTCCTGTCTGCAGTGGCTTCCAGGACTGGAATTCCGGAGACCGCCGGTCACCCCTCCCGGGTTCAGGCCCGGGCGGATATCGGATATAGACAGGATCGGCCCCGGGGATCTCGACCGGTTTCTGGAAGGCGCGGAATTTTACAAAATACTGGGGAGGACTTTAGTTTTCAAAACAAGGGAAGGTAAATATAGAGCGCTTAAATTCCTTAAACAATCCATGACATTAAAATCGAGCGGAAGGATCGAAAAAAGAGAAAGGGAAGATCCCGGCAAGCTTGCCTATGAAAGCGAGTATTTTGATTATTTGAACGAATTGAAGGCAAAAGGCGCAGATATGCAGGCACAGTATCCCCGGGCTTTGTTTGTGGACGGGGAGAGGGTAGCCCGGGTCAGATCAGGAGATATTCCCGGGCATATGGCGGATATGCTGCAAGGACCCATAGATAATCCGGCAAAGACGGGAACGGTGGATTATATCGATACGACAGACGGTAACTATACTTTCATGGCGTATGAGGCTGATGATCCGGGTTACTTTACTTATCTGCACGAGGAGCGGGACCGTGATAAAGCGGAAAGTTGCGCGCAAAGGAATATCCATGACCTGTTCGTTCTGGCCGGGTACGGTCTGGTCCATCCGGATATAATAGAATTGTTCCATAACCTTATGGATGAAGAGAGGGACGACAACGGAAGGTATATAGCTATGTCGGATCTGGTCCTGGGGACGGTCGCGGGCGCGGGACGGCTTCATGCCTGGGAAAAGGCGGTGGCATTCCCGAATATGCGCGTTTCAGGGCCCGCGGATTTCGCTGAGATGGTCCACATCGAAGACCTGACCGGCCTGGGGCATAGGCATTCGGAAAATCTGCGCAATAACCTTCAAAGGTTCCCGGAAGCGGAAAGGAAAAAGTTCCTGCTCGCACATTTTATGGGCAATTATCTTCTGGCATGGGCGCTGGACGAGGGTAAACGGTTGAAGCAGATCGGAAAGCTGGACTGGCAGGATAAGGATAAAATTAAAGCATCGGCGGAAACGCTGAAAAAGACATATTCAGCTGCCTATATCGCGTTCCTGCGGATGCCGAAAAACGATATGCCTGACGATAAGGATATACAGGATCTCATAGACTGGGATATGTTCGCCAGGCAGATGGCTTTTTTCATGGGCGGGGCCTATAAAGATCATGTTGGTACAGATATCCCCGAAGAGATATTCGGGATAACCGGTCTCCGTATAGTCCCGGGGGACGGGTGGGGATATATACACCGGGAGATAATAAAAGACGCGGTAATGAAAAGTGTTCCGGGGTTGAAAACTGCTGAAGTTCGACGGGTGATAGAAACATATTTTAACCGGCCTGAAAATAGACACAGGCAGATCCCGGAGGATGTATTTGTTTTCAAGGACGAGTTCACATTGCTAATAAAAAGCGAAAAAGACGAACGTTTGTCCATGGCGCTCATAAAATTACACGCGGATTATTCCAAAGGGTGGAGGTTCGACGGGATCAACGAGGACCTCGGGCCCGTGAACGGTCCGAACCCGCTGCAGGAACTGATAAAAGCCAATTATCTTTACACAATGGCGATGATCGGGAGGTATGAAGTTTCGCCTCCGGTCGTTGCCCCCGGTCCTCCGCGGGATCCTGAACCGAAGTCCATTCAACCATCGGCAGGAGTCGGCGGCCTTCCGGTGCGGGGCAAAGACCGTGAAAAAGACGACAAGCGTTTAATTGCCGGATCTCTTGAACCTCAAGACAGGGACGGCAAGAAAGAAATAAAGGCAA
>JBDRFA010000062.1:0-6607 GCA_043819235.1 Candidatus Omnitrophota bacterium
AGCTGGATACCCGACGGACAGATACCGTATATCCAGGGCCTTTTGAATGAATTGACCCGGTTAGCGCGTTCCGGGGGGATAAGCAACATAACGATCAAACGGGCGAACGGTGAACGGCTGGCCGGTGAAATATTGGATGAAACGGAGAGAACCGGGACATCCCTGTCGAACGTCATCATACTGGGGGATCATAAGGTACTGCAAAGCCGCGCGTTCGATCCTTTTCGTCCCGGGCATGCCCCGGAGAACCATTCGTTTTTCGCGGGGATAGAATTACCCGAGGAGTTCAATGACAACAGTTATGTACGTCTTCTCGAAATGCTGGAAACAGCGATGGCTCTGGCGTTCGGGGAACCCGTAACACTGGATAATCCGTATATCCGGATAATCCGCGAAGGTACGCGTTCGTGCATATTCGTCCCTAAAGCGGAAGCCTTCGATTACGAACTGTTAAAGGAGATCTACGACGGCCAGGCGGCGGCCATGGTATCCGCGTAAGAACCCCGCAAAAAGAGAGCTCAGGTGTTCCTGTCACCCTTTTGCTCCCGCGGCAAATCATTTAGAAAAGATCCTATGCCTTCGACAAATTGCTTCTCTGAATCTAAAAAAGCCGTATTGTGAGTGCCCCTTATTTTAAGAAATGTTTTTAACGGGGGCGCCTCAGCAAACAGCTTCTCTCCCAGACGAAAAGGCACGATCTCATCATCTACGCTATGAATGATCAACTTCGGGCAGGTAACATTTTTTATTTTGGAAGCCGCATCAAATCTGGACGAAAATACAAAAGGCGGAATAAAAGGGTACGCTATCCCGGCCATGTCCTTAATGGACGTGAAGGTCTCCTCTGTGATCAGTGCCCTCGGATTTACCTTTTGCGCGAGATCAACAGCAACGGCTCCGCCGATAGATTCCCCGTAAAGAATGATGTTATCCTTTCCGATCTTAAGTTCCCGCGTCAGGTAATCATAAGCCGCGTTTGCGTCTTTATAGAATCCCGCCTCGGAGGGGGCTCCTTCGCTTTTTCCATAACCGCGATAATCAAAAATAAATACGTTAAGGCCCAGGTTATATAACATCGATATTTTCTCTAATCTATGCCCGATATTGCCCGCATTGCCATGACAGAAAATAACCGTAAATCCCGCTTTATCCTTAGGAATGAACCAGCCGTTCAATCGTTTGTTATCGGACGTATAAAAATAAACCTCTTCATAAGGCAGCCCCACATCTTCGGGCACTGCGGTGATCTCTCTCATCGGGAAATATATGCTGCTCCTTTCGATGTATCTAACCGATATCAGGAAAAAAGCGATGAAAATAACCCCCCATAAAAGTAACTTCATTTTTTCTCCTTCTTCCCCTTATCCATCTTTAACCCCGTTTTGTACGTTATTCGGAACTTTTTGAAGCATAATAATGCCCAGGCCCAAAAATATCAACAAACTGAAGATGGCTAATCGGTACTTCAAAACCCCCAAAAAAGCAAACGCCCAGACTGTTGACCCCCAGATAAGCGGCCCGGCAATTGAAGCAGACTTTCCCACTAAACCATAAAAGCCAAAGACTTCTCCCACCATTTGTGGCGGCGATAAATCTACTATTAATGCCCGCGCACTTGTCCAGGTTGCGCCTAAACACATTCCGGCTAATGGCCCCACAACCCAGAATGCGGTTTTGGCAAAAGATATAGCCGATAAAAGGATGGTTATACACCATAGTCCTAAGACAATATTTAATATCCGCTTTGAGCCAAACCTGTCCGTAATGAATCCGCTTGCAACTGAACCAAAAATAGCAAAGACCGTAGATGCAATATAAAAAGTAACGATCTCAGCATCTGTAAACCCAATAACTTTTTTGGCATAAACAGACGCGAATACGATAACGGTATTAATGGCGTTAAGGGCCATAAACGCGGCAATAAAAAAACTAAAGAGCTCCGGGTATTTTTTGATATGCGTTAACGTCTCTTTTGCTTTCCTGAAACTGTCTATTATCCGGAACCTGAATTTATCCGTTCTTCTGACTGACTGATCTTTCACGAATAAAAAACAGGGAAGTGAAAATAAAAGAAAGAAGATCGCCGTGGGGATAAATGCCGCCTGACGTCCATATTTCAAGACAAACGGTCTTACTAATAAAAGTCCGGCGATAGTGCCGCAATATCCGAGGCCTACCCCAAAACCGGATACCCGGCCGATCTTATCTTTATCACTTATTTGCGGAAGTAAAGCATTGTAGAATACGGCTGCTATTTGATAACAAAAATTGGCAATAGCAAAGAATAGGAGCCCTAACCCCAATTTATTTGTTAGCCCGATCAATGCGGTAAAAGCGCAACAGATCAGGGTAAAGAACATTAAAAACGGGATCCTTCTTCCCAGCCTGTCCGATACCGCTCCCATTATCGGCGAAAACAGAGCCGCCAGTAACATCGAGCCGGACAAAACCCAGCTGTACAAAATATCCTCGCTCTTCATATCCACGGTTACCCACAAGGCAAAATAAAGGGAAACCACATTCATGGCAAAGATGGTGTTGGCAAAGTCGTACATCGCCCAGGAAAAAATTGTAAGTTTTTTATTAACTACCATCGGTTATTTTTTACTTCGTTGAAAAAAGTTCGGGAAGAGTAGAGTCATTTCCACAAACGTCCCGGAGTTTCCCGATCACGATCGGCCTGCCTTGTCCTGCCGGCCATATAAGAAAACACCGCGGCAGCCAGACATACAACAATACCCAGGATATAGGCCCGGCGAAACCCCTTAAGAAAAGAATCAACAGGCATGTCGGCTTGTACCCTGCCGCCGGCAAGCGAGGTGAACTTATGAGCTGATGTACCGGAGAATATCGCTTCAAAGATATTTACTCCTATCACAAGGCTAAGTGTTTTAACCGCCATAAAGACCCCTGAGGCTGTGCCATACTTATTCGCGGTCGCAAAACTCATCAGCTGATTGTTATTCGGGGCTATAAAAAAACCATAGGCTGCGCCTAAAAGGGCCAGATAGGCCACAACAAAGATCATGCCCGGAACATTAAGCGCAAGAACAAATATTAAAGACGCGGCCGCGGCCAGGAGCATGCCAAAGGCGCAAAGATATCCTCCTTTTATGCGGTCAGACATCTTACCCGTGAAACTTGAGAATGCCATATAAACAAGGGAATAGATCATTATTAAGAACCCTGCCTGGCTGGACCTCAGGTTCTTGACCAGGACAAGGTAGAAAGGAAAAAGAAAATTGTTCCCGGAAAGGTACATGTACCCTGCAGCCGCGGATAAATTCGCCAGGCTAAAACCCGGGTTCCTGAAAAGATCCAGGTCCAGCATAGGGTCCTTTAGCCTGGCCTCCCTGACAATGAAGGCGGCCATGGTAACGGCAAAAAACGCCATTGTCGACAATATGACGGGCGAGAACCAGCCATAATGATCGCTTTTGTTAAGCGCATAAACCAGGGCAAGTATAGAAAAAAAGCTTAATGCGGCGCCTGTTATATCGAAGCCGGATACCTTCTTTCTTTCACTTATCCGGCGGGGAGCCGGGAGATTGGCCTTTGCGATGATCACTGCGACTATGCCAAACGGTATATTTATAAGAAATATCCAGTGCCAGGTACTATAGGCGCTGATCAATCCCCCCAATGGAGCGCCGATAGTTATGCCAAAAGCCGCGGCCATGGAAACCAATCCAAAGACCCACCCCCTCTTATCGACCGGCAGATAACGTGTCACGGCGGCAAATACGGTAGCGGTAAACATTGAGGCGCCTACGCCCTGCACAAACCGCGAGGCCACCAGAAAAAACAGGTTCGGAGAAAGGCCGCACATAAGCGAACCTGCGGTGAAAACACAGTACCCCTGGATAAAGATATTCTTGATGCCAAACCTGTCGCCCAGTTTCCCGCAAAGAAGCAGGGTCGAGGCGACCGCCATAAGATAACTTAGCGTCACCCATGAGACCATCTCGGTCCCCACCCCGAAATATCCCGCGATAGTAGGGAGCGATATGTTCACGATATATATGTCCAGGGCGTACATGAGGCTCGCGAAGATAAGACTCGCTACCACCCAGAACTGTTTCTTCGGATCCGATATTATCTGATTTTCCATAGTTTAATGCACATTATACCAAAACACACCACCCCTTTTTGGGAACAGGTGTGGGATCGGTTTCGGGGACAACTGTAAGATCATGTTTAGGTACGGCTGTGGGTTTGGATCGATAAACGGGGCGATGTTATTTATGTTCATTTCTCAAAGCCGCAATGCCCGCATGTATTCACACCGCTTTTATTCCGCACAAACAACAAAGGAAAAACAATATCGCTGAAACAGCACGGTATCCACACCGCCAAAAACAAAAATATAAATACGCCAAAAAACGGCACGGCATGGCCATGGTCGGCCGCCATCAGCATATGGAACAGCGAAGCCCATGTGCTTATTAAAACATGCATGGCATGCGGAAATTTCGTCACCGGTTTATTGTACGCGATAACAATAGCGATAACGGCAAGCGGGTTGATCAACCACCACTTCTCAATAAAGCCAATATGAACGTGGCGGTGCGACATATCAAGCAGTGTTTCGCCCCAAAAAGGGATCAAGGAATCACTCAATGTCCCGATAGACACTGATCCGAAATAACCAACCGCTAAAACCTTCAAAAACATCTTTATCCCGGGCGTCTCATCAGAAAGATACCTTTTGTAAAGTGCCGTTGTCACGACAGCGCTCAGGCAGATATGTAGCGGATGAAATACATAAAACAGGGTATGGGCAACTTCATGGGGTATATTGCGAAAAACCATCATCAAAATGATCCCCGTAAAAGCCCCGAACATGGTAAACGGTGAATGTTCCCTTAACTCATGAACGATCCTCCTGATCATACCCCTCCTCAATCGGAAATTATTTCCGTTTACAGCGCAAATTTTTTTACTTTCTTGAACAGCCGGCGCATATACCGTTCACCTGCATAAAATGGCTGATAACTTCATACCCTTTGATCTTTTTCACGCCTTCTATGGCGCAAGCCCCTATATCCTCTACCTTGCCGCATCCGATACAGGTGATATGGTGGTGGTGCTGGTCGTGCCTTGCGGTGCACAAACCATAATGTTTTTTACGGTCAAACTGCTGGATCCTGGTCAATATACCACATTCGGCAAGGCTCTCAAGGTTACGATACACGCTGGGAAGGCCGCACCGATCGAACTTCTTCTTGAGCTTGTTCCAAACTTCTTCCGCGGTCAAATGCGTACGGCACTTGATAAAGAACTCCATGATCGCCTGCCTGCGCGGCGTGAGTTTATACCCGGATTTTTTTAGTTTTTCAAGATAGTGCTCCATTGCTCTCCTGCTAACTAGAATTTACTTCTGTTCGCATTATAAAGCTTCCGTTAATTTTGTCAATATCAATGATCATTCCCTGAATTTCCACCACGATTTCCCTCCGCTCATCAGCCTTCAATGTATAGGCGTGTATTTCTATGTTGAATAATCGGCAGGTCTGTTCCAGTACTTCCTGGATGCCATTCCTTTCTTCCTCAACAAAGCTGTATATGGTATACTAACTACTGATCAGCAAGAGATATAATAAAAAAAACGGGAGCAGATAAGTAAGATGGACATCAGAACGGTAAGACGCATAACAGAAGAACGCAGATGGCGGAAATATTACAAATTTGAAAAGAGAAAGAAAGCGCAGTTTCTTAGAAAAATGTCCGCGAACGACGGGTTCAGGATCCTGAAGGAATTGTACCAGTTCGCCGCGAGGTTGAGAGATAAAACAAGACCGGAGAGGTTCGACAGGGACAAGGTCCGCATGTTGACCGACGTGCATTTGTTGTTTAACAGGGTCAAACCATGAATCCGCTTGAATCACAAATAAAGGCGTTAGTCGAATTTCTGTCCTCTCAGAAAATAAAATATGTAATTCTCGGAGGTATTGCCGTTTCGATCTATGGTGAACCGAGGTTCACCGCTGATGTAGACGTCAACATTATACTTGATAAGACCGGGATCGATAAATTCCTGGAATTGTCCAAAAAATCCGGTTTCTTCCCGCTTTTCCCCAACACGAAAAAGATAGCAAAGGAATCCGGGGTTATTCCCATGAAGCACATGAAGGGTAAGGTAGAGGGGCGGTGCGATGTCATTATAGCTGAAAACGCTTTAGAGTACGCGGCCATTAAAAGGGGCAGGTTAAGGAAAATCGGGTCCGTAATGGCACGGCTTGTCACCCCGGAAGATCTAATAATCCATAAAATAACAAGTTTTCGTCCCCGAGATGCCGAGGATTTAAAAGGTATTTTGATCCGTCAGAAAGGTAAACTGGATATCGGATATATTTCAGAGTGGCTCACGAAGATCGATAAAGCAGCTAAAAAGTCCCGCTCACTCAGTAAATTGTTCGATCGTCTGGTAGATAGCTATTATAAATAACCGGCTACCTTTTCGTCACTCATCGCCCATCGTTCCGGAATTTGCCACGCGGAAAATCTGACCTTGCCCGGCCCATATATGAGAGGGGAATTAGAAATCGTCATTCCCGCGAAAGCGGGAATCATTCAGGGGACGTTGCACTAACAACTTGGATCTACC
>JBDRFA010000063.1:0-2656 GCA_043819235.1 Candidatus Omnitrophota bacterium
ATCGATACCGCTCCGGTTTACGGGGACGGGCGGGCGGAAGAGGTCGTCGGCAAAGGTTTACGGTCCGCGAAGAAAACGGTCATTATCGCGGCCAAATGCGGCCTGGAAAAGAAAGGCCATTCAATAAGGCCCAACCTGAGCGCGGCGTTCATAAGGAAGGAGGTTGAAGCTTCCCTGAGGCGCCTTTCAACGGAAACCATCGACCTGTACCAGTGTCACTGGCCCGATCCGAATACGTCGATCAGGGAAACGTTCGGAGAGATGAACAAGCTCGTCAAAGAAGGGAAGATAAGATATATAGGGGTATCCAATTTTAACACGGAACTTATGGACCGGATCAGTTCGATAGCTCCCGTTATCAGCGACCAGGTGCAGTATTCACTTTTATGCCGGGACGCGGAAAAGGACCTCATGCCTTTTTGTCTGGGGAAAAACATATCTATACTTTCATACGGATCGCTGGCGGGCGGGCTTTTAACCGGGAAATATAAGGAGCCGCCTGTTTTGACGAGGGGAGACGTAAGATCGTTTTTTTACAAATATTACACCGAGCCTTTTTGGACGAAAGCCCGGGCGGTCGTGGGAGCCCTTGAGGGGATAGCAAGAGAAAGAGGGGTTCCCGCCGCGCAGATGGCGATACGCTGGATACTGGCCAATCGCGCCGTCGCGAGCTGTATCGTAGGCTGCCGCACGCCGGAACAGCTCCGGGATAATACCGGCGCGGCGGATTGGCAGCTAAGCGAAGAAGAGATCTCGAAGATGCAGAGCGTTTAAGTTTTTCTGCTCTTGATGACGGCCGCGTAGTATTTTGCCGAGTCGCGGACGGTCCTTTTCTGTGTTTTGAAGTCGACCTCTATAAGCCCGAACCGTTTGGAATAGCCTTCCGCCCATTCGAAATTGTCCAGAAGGGACCAGTGGAGATAACCCGTGACGGGGCAGCCGTGCCTTATGGCGCGTGAGACCTGCGCCAGATGTTCCTTTATAAAACGCTGTCTTACGGTGTCATCTTTTGTGGCCAGGCCGTTCTCGGTTATGATCAAAGGCAGACGGTAAACTGAGAGGCTTTTTATCACTTCGTAGAGGCCCCTGGGGTAGATCTCCCATCCCATGTCGGTTATTCCGCCGGGAGTTTTGTGATGTTCCTCGGAACAGACTTCTCCTGCAGGGTTTTTTATAAAGGCTCCGGAATGGCGGATGAACTGGCGGAAGTAGTAGTTCAGCCCTATAAAATCCAGTGTGTTCTTCGCCTCAAGCGCCTCATGTCTTGAACGGGGGAGGAGTACGCGTCCTTTTATGGCGGAACGCACGAAACTGTGATTATGAACGGTGTTTCTGAAGTGGGCGGACAGCCTGTCGAGGACCGAATACGGGGAACAGGGGTGGAACGCGGACACGGCTTTGGCGATGCCTATTTTCGGACGTTTGATACGGTGCACTTTTCCCGCGTATTCATGCATGAGCCGGTACGCGGCGGCATGGCCCTTAAGCATGTTCCTCAGCGCATGGAGAGCGTCATCCGGGTTTTTAAGGCATGGGGGCCACTGCCCGGTGTGGTATCCCATAAACGCGAGAATATTGGGTTCGTTCAGAGTGATCCAGTATTGCGCGCGGTCGCCCAACTCGTCTAACGCTTTCACGGCGAAGCGCGCGAACAGGCCGCCGGACGCGTCATTCAGCCAGCCGCCTTTCCGCGCGAACCATAAAGGGACCGTGAAATGGTTCAGCGTTACTATCGGCTGCATCCCCAATTTCAGGATAGAATCTATCACGTTCTGGTAATGTTCCCATTCGTTCCAATCCCAGGTACCTTCAGTTTTTTCGATACGGCTCCATTCCAGTGATATCCTGTGGGCGTTATGCCCCAGTTCCCGGGCCATATGGAGGTCCTCAAGGAACCGGTTGTAGTGGTCACAGGCTTTTCCGGAAGGTTCCGTGTTGCCGGAGGTTTCCCATTCCCACCAGTCGTTAAAGAAGTTGTCGCCTTCGACCTGATGGGAAGAGGTAGCGGCACCCCATAAAAAGTTAGCAGGGAACATATGTTTCATAACTAACAGTATACCTGTGTGGGAAAAAAGGGCAAGGGAGCGGTCGGCTTTCAGTTTTCGTGGGGCGCATTGAAGGTTTTTTTGTAAATAATCAAAAAATGTTTGACAAAAAAGGAAATATGGGTAGAATTAAAAAGGCGGATGAGGGTAGGGTATCATCCGCCTTATGACGCAAGATCCGGGAACGGATTTGCGCTTTTTGATTGACGGTAATATTTTATCAAATGTATGGATGTTGTCAAGAAATATTTTGTAAAAAAAAAGGGGGGGGAAGACATGAAGGAATGGAAACCATGCTGGATTTTAGTGTTTGCGGTCATAACAATGGCCGCGTCCGTACCATGCGCGGGCCTGGGCGCGCATGCGGATGAGGAAGGGATACGGACATTAACTGATAAGGAAAATAATAGCGGACAATGGGAAAGGATGTTTACGGCCATTTCCGGAAAGATCTTAACCTTTGAGGTCATACAGGATAAGGATATTGTTTATGCCGGGACGGAAGACGGCCTTTACAGAATGAGCGGCCCTGTGTACGACTGGGAGAAGTTGGACCTTCCCGGAGGGCTCCCGGAGGTAAAGGATATCGTATCAAACGGCGAAAATTTATT
>JBDRFA010000064.1:0-13285 GCA_043819235.1 Candidatus Omnitrophota bacterium
TCGTGGCGCTGTTCGTGATAGCCGTGATGGCCTTTGCTTCGCCGCTGTTCGCCGATGAATACACGAAACTTTTGATCCGTTCCGACGATGCTGACGGAAGCACGACTTTCGTGGACAGTTCGGCTTCCGGGCATATTATCACTGCCAATGGCGCTGTTCATCATGAAACAGATGCTCAGAAATCCGGTGCTACTTCTATGTTTTTTGATTGGGATACCAAGCAAGATTTCTTAACTGTTCCAGCCAATGCCGATTTTGATTTTTCGGCGAGTGATTTTACAATAGATTGTTGGACTAGGTTTGATTATGCTCCACAGCAGGCGCAAACTATATTTGGAGGGAACTC
Source organism: Candidatus Omnitrophota bacterium (assembly GCA_043819235.1). Classification (GTDB taxonomy): domain Bacteria; phylum Omnitrophota; class Gorgyraeia; order Tantalellales; family Tantalellaceae; genus JBDRFA01. Next base: position 347 of record JBDRFA010000064.1, read on the forward strand.
TGATTATAAATTTGGATTGATGTTTAACCTGGCCGGCGTTAATAAAATGGCATTGTGGTTGTCGTCAACTGGAAGTGGTTGGACTATAGCAAATTTCGCACAGGGAATTAAAACAGACTGGGTTTCAAATCAATGGTATCACACAGCTTTAGTTTGGGATGGGACAAATTATAAAGTTTATGTCGATGGCACATTAGACATTACAGTTCCTTCCTCTGTTGGTTTATGCGATACGACTGGAATTTTTATTGGACAATGGGGTTATACCGGACATTTTTTAGATGGCTATATAGATGAATTTCGAGTATCAAAAGGCATAGCAAGATGGACCGAGAATTTCACTCCTTATGATTCACCCCAGCTGTTTGATGATATCTCCTTCGGATTAACTAATTTGACCCTGGAATATGATGACACACAGAAGAACCAGTTATATAACCTGTATGATGTCGCTGATATGGAAGCTTCTCTGGATCTTGGCGACGGCATCACATGGTCTTACTCGGACAATAGTGATCCCGTGTGGATTGGCCACATCGCCGGCGACTCGTGGACAGTCGGAGGTATCCACTACATCATGCTCGGCAGCGGAATTATCGGTGAACCGCTCGGCGGCGCGGTGCCGGAACTTCCGGCCGGGATGATGCCGTTCATAGGCGTGATCTTGAGTTTTGGATTAAGACGGTTAAAATGTTCTCATAAATAAAACGGGGAAATAAAAAGGAGAATGCCCCGTTTCAAAGGAGCCCGGGTAAGTGCCCGGGTTTCTTTTTATTTCATTCAATAGGCGACCCCGAAACCCGGCAGACATCCTCCGTTATGCCGCTATGAGAACCGCCGCGACCTTGTCATATTCCGGCATCTCATACGGGACAGCCGGCCGGTACGCGAGGAACCCTTTCACCAGCACGGTTATCTCATCATTGACGATAGCGTCGATATAACTTTCAGCCGGGACGTTTTTAAGCTGGAAATGGGTCTTTATGAAAAACTTCAGCAGCATGTATGCCCGGGACTCTTTCGGGGTGTCTTTGTCTATATATCTCGCCAGAAGCATCATCGCGTACGTGTTCTTCTGGAATTTGCGTCTTTGGTCCGGATCTTCGGACCTGGCCTGCATGAGCGTATTAACGTTCGTCCGGATAAACCTTATACCCTCATTCGTCAGCTTTTCAAGCTGTTTATTGGGTACTTTTGCGGGAACAAGCGCGATGACGTTCCGGCCCTCAAGCCCGGCTATCCTTGCTTTGCGCAGCACTTTATCCACAAACTCTTTGGGGGATTTCACGCTTACCGCATCCAGCTCGAACCTGTCCCCGTATGCCGCTTTGTGTTCTTCGAGTTCGCCGGCGGCGAAAAATTCGGAAGTAACCAATAGAGTGTACCTCGCGGCGGGATGTGTGGGCATTTCACTGCCGGCCTTCTCAGCCAAACCGGCTGCCTCGCTCATCTCCGACCTTATCAATAACTCATTCTTCAGAAGCGCGGCCGTGGCGACAACTTCCGCTTCGATCTCTACACCTACCCCTTCCATTATGATATATTTCAACCTCTTAATCTGGTCTTCCGCTTTATATCCGTGCGTTAACAACGCCGCCCGGCACCTGGCTTCCGTGATAACGTCGGGCGAGTTTTGCAAGACGCCGTTGAACCATTTTATCTGTTCCTCAACGCGGTACTCGCAGGACAACAGCACCGCCCGGGACACGGCTTCCGCCGCCGGGGCCGCGCCTTCTTCCGCGGTTTTCTTATGCCATGCGATATTATTCTCCGTATCTATGCCGCAGGATAACAAAGCGGCACGGGCGACGGCTTCCGTCTCCGCGGACGGATCCTGCTGCAGGACGTTCCTGAACCATCGTATCTGCCCTTTCACGGAACTGCCCAGTTCCAGTAACGCCGCGCGTGCCGAGGCGGCTGTCGCCTGCGTCATCGAACTTTTCCTCGTCAGGTCGGTCAGATAATCGATCGCTTCCATAGCCTCCAGCCACTGGGACTCTTCCGGCCGGGCCGCGATGGAAGCGGTCTTTTTCATGTCTTCGGTCAGCCGCGACGCTCTTTCCTTTATCTCGCTGTCGGTCAAGGCAACGGTGCCGTTCAGTCCAGGGCGGACATCAAGTATTCGTCTTCTGGCTTCCTTCAGCCTCATGATCTTCTCATCAGTCCCTTTTCCCACATGTCCCAGATATATCATATATTTGTTAAACATACTCATGGCTTCGTTGTCGTTTCCCGTTGTGATGTTCCACAGGATAAAACCTTCGATGGAATCTTCGATACTTTCCACCAGCGCCGTTATCCCTTGTTCGCCGCCGTAAATATCAGACACGGTTTTCAACCCAAGACCTTCCCCGAAAACTTTATCCGCAAAAAAGGCAAGAATACCTTTCCTGGTGCCGGGAAGAAGTTTTACATCCGCACTTTTCATATCCATCAAGCACGCTATAAGATACACATCAAGAAGCCCCTTTTGCTCCAAAAAGAGCTTCCAGTTCGCCATGTCTTCCATCACTTCCAGATCTTTTACTTTCCCCTTTAATTTTTCCCTGGCCTTGCGGGACTCCTCTTCGTCCGTGATCGCCTGCAGCCTTTTTACCTCATCCAGATACTGCATATCCGCGCCCATTTCCTTCTCTACCTGCCTCACCTGGGCGGCGTTCCCCTGGAAATGCCTGATTATCTTACCGTACCTGCGCCTGTTATACAGGTTGGCGCACGCGACCCTGTAAAAAGTGGTGTAGTTCATCGCGACTTTTTCCGAGTACTCACGGGGTTCGTTCACGGCATTGCATAGATCGTCCAGAAGGCTTATCATCACAAAAGCTTTTTGTTCGGGTTCCCCGAACGGCAAAAAACCTTCATCCATGGACCCTCCGTCGTTATGCCACGCGTTCGAAACAAGGCGTTCAAAGCTGTCCACCGTTAAATTTTTAGTGAAGGACCTTGTCATCAACATGTCCCTTATTTTCTTTGACAACATCAGTTTTTTGAACGCGGCATACGACCCGTCGGACGCGGCTGTTACGGCAGTTTTAAACGACCTGAACAGCTCGGGAGACACGGATACCTGCATTTCGTTGAAAATTTCTACTATCTCCCGCAGGACCGATGGCGAATCCTCCGCCTTTTCCCTTTTCCCGGACTTTGTCTTTTTCCTGCCTCCCGAATAATCCCGGATCTTGAGGGACTTATCCAGATCGACCGGCTCCTCTTTCAGCCTTTCCAGTTCCGGATAAATTTTTAATAACGCGGACAGATACGCGTCAAAAGGCTGGAAACCTTCCCTTTCGTGGTATTCGAGCGCGAACCAGAACTTTTCCCATGCCGCGTCAAGAGCATTCACCACTTTCCCGTCTTCATTGACCCCATACGGCAGGCCGTAGATCACGCCTACCTCATGGACCAAAGCATAAGTAACGTGTATAATGTCTTCCGGGGAGAACTCTTCGCCGACAAGATCATTTTCCGGTGTTTCTTTATAAAATTCATCAAAAACTTCCGCGGACAGGAAGACATAGACCGCGTTCCCGCTGGCATGGCTTTCGACCGTTATTTCTTCTCCTTTTTCCGTGATCACCGGGCCCCCTGTTTCATCCGGCACCCTGATAAACACCAGGTTCTTGCCGGAAAGCGCCTTGTCCACACTCGTCCCGAAATGTCCCAGGAATTCATCAAGACGCGTTTCTACGCCGCATCCTTCGCCCGTTTTTATCATGTCTGTTAATTTTTCCGGCCAGTACGCTCCGGGTTTTTGCCTGCCGGGATATTTTTCATCCCACCCAAGCCGTTCCGCCCTGCCTTTTATTTCCGCGAAATCCCCTTCTTTGATACGTTCCCTTATGAACCCGTCTATTGTTTTTTCATTATTCACACTGTACCTTTCTATCGCCTCCTCTTCCGCTCGTTGTTCTCCGGACAGTACTTCCTGCGTTCCACCGGTATCTTCATATTCTTCTTCCGTATAAATACCTTTTACTATAAACCCTTTGTCCGCGTCGAGGACCGGGTCGAACACCACATAGTACGTCCTTATCCCGTTAACGTCCTTGATCCTGCATTTCACGCGTATCCCGTTTTTTGCGACCGTCCTCTCCCTGAAAAAGAACTGCATGTCAGCCGGATGAAATATGGATCTCTCTCTCAGGGAAAGAGTTTTATGAATGGCTTTCGCGCTTTCAAAATGGCGGGAGATATCTTCTCTCTTGATATCCAAAAGTTCCTTTAACTGCACCTCGAACGCGTACTTTATCCTGCCTTTATCCTTGTGCCGTATACCCATAAGATCCCCGGACATTAACGGCGGGGAAAGGTTCGTCTGTATACCCGTACCGGTATTTTTGACAAAAGACAAGAGGTTTCCGGCGTCAATAACAACGGTATTCAGAGAAAAGGTTGTTAATATAATTAAACTAAGCAAACGTATCTTCATCATGATTATGTAAAACTCCTGAATGTTGGATGCCGTTCATTAAGGTAATAAACATCAAGAATTGTAGCATGATATAGCTGTTATGTCAATAAAAGTTTAATAAAACCAGAGTCTGCCTATTTATGATGGGACTGTTTCCTATGCTCCGTACAGGGAGGATCCACACCGGACGGAGGGGCCCTGGTAGGAGCATAGGAAACAGTCCCATCTCGGTTATCACCAGAAATAACAATACCAATCAGGTTTAAATGGTATTATGCAGTCCTTGAACCCGCGAGTTTGATCACCTCTTGCGCGAGGCATTTGCCGGCTTCGGGAGCGCCAAGTTCACCGGCCGCGCGGGCTATGCTCTCGCGCCTCCGGCCGTCGGCCCTGAGGCCCAGGATCTCGCCGGCCAGTTTATCGCACGTAAGGTCCTTCTCCTCCAGCTGGATCGCGGCCCCCGCTTTCGAGAAATATTCCGCGTTGGACCTTTGATTATTTTTAGGGTTCGGATACGGTACAAGTATCATCGGCTTCGCATAGTACGCCAGCTCGAATACAGCGGCGGCCCCGGCCCTGGTGACCGCTAGATCGCATACCGCGTAAGCGTCTTCCATCCTGTCCAGGAAATGAAAAACCTTACCGGGAATATCGTTCTTTTCATAGAACGTTTTGACCCTGTCATAATCATTACGCCCCGTCAAGTGTATGAATTGAACGGCATCGCCCGGGCTGTTCTTGATCCGTAAAGCGGACTCGGAAGCTGTCCCGTTAAGAAAAGAGGATCCCTGACTTCCGCCCATTATCAGGACCGAAAACTTCCCCGGATCCAGTCCCAGCCGGGAAAAAGCCTCCTCTTTATTCCCGCGTAAAATACCTTCTCTGAGGGGATTCCCGGAATAAACCACTTTGTCCCGTGTCCGCGGAAAATATTCGGCCGAATCTTTGAAACTGACAGCCACACGGTCCGCTATGCGGCTCAATATCCTGTTCGCGCGTCCCGGGAAATAATTCTGTTCGTGTATCATGACAGGCACCCCGAATACCTTCGCGACGGCGACAATGGCACCGGAAGAATACCCGCCGAACCCCACTACAACATCCGGCCGTAATTTCACGATAAGGCCGGCGGACACGATAACATCGGCAAAAAGTTTCAAAACGAACTTCAATATCCGCACCGGCCGAAAACTCAACGGCATCGGGTTCACCGAAAGAAAAAAACACTTATGCCTGACTCCACCCAGTATGTTCTTATCGAGTTTGCGTTTACTCGACACAAAAAAGATCTCTTCTACGCCTGCCTTTTCCAGCTCTCCCGCTAAAGCAACCGAAGGAAAGATATGCCCTCCGCTGCCCCCCGCCGCCAACAGGACTTTCATATCACTCAGCCCCCTTCGCCATGTTGAAAAAAAGCCCCATTGCCGCCAGATGTGCGACGATCGAGCTACCCCCGTAGCTTATAAAGGGTAAAGGAAGCCCCTTTGTGGGCCATATGCCCGTAGACACCCCGATATTCACGATGACCTCAAACGCGATCATCACACTTATCCCGAAGATCACGCGCGAAGCGAAGGTATCTTTCAACTTAAAAGAGACCCGTAACGCGGCCCCTATTAGAAGAACGAAAAGGACCAGCACCGAAGCCGCCCCCAGAAAACCCAGTTCCTCCCCGATAATGGAAAAAATGAAATCCGTGTGTGATTCCGGCAGATAGAAAAGTTTCTGTTGAGATTCCCCGAGCCCCACACCCGTTACCCCGCCTGATCCCAGCGCGATGAACGACTGGCAAAGCTGGAAACCGGCGCCTCTGGCGTCACTGAAAGGGTCCCTGAATGACAAGATACGCCTCATGCGGTATGGTGCGAAGATCACGGCCATCAACAGGACCGGTATGGCGCTCGCCGCCACGGACAGCAGGTGCCGCATATCGGCGCCGGAGACTAATAACATCATGAACCCGATAAACAATATCGCAACGGACGTCCCCATGTCCGGTTCCACCAGGATCAGGGCGCTGGTAAGTCCTATCGCGAATACCGGAGGGATAAAACCGTATCGCAAATTGCGTATTAAATGCCTCTTCCTGGATGTGAAATCCGCGATATAGACGATAAGCGCGAGCTTGGCTATTTCGGACGGCTGTATGCCGAATCCGAAAAAACGCAGCCATCTGCGGGCTCCTTTTACCTTGCTCCCTATCCCGGGTACAAGCACCGCTATCAGGATAAGGATCATTATGAGCATGAACCCTCCTGCCGAGGCACGCAGTTTTTTTACCGATATCGCCATGCAGTATACCGCGGCCAGGATCCCGATGGCCATATACGCAAGATGTTTTTGGACGAAATACATGCTATCGCCGTATACCCCGTCCGCGTAAACGGCGCTTGAGGAATATATCATGACGATGCCCGTCATGAGCAGGAGGAACATCGATAAAAAAACGATCTTAACGTCTCTTTCCATAATACCTTCTAACTTCTTCCCTGAATACATCCCCCCGTTCTTTATAATCTGTGAACATATCAAAGCTGGAACACATCGGGGACAACATGACCGCTTCCCCACAGCAGGCCGAATCGGCGGCGATACCGACCGCCTCCGCCATATCCTTCGCTTCCTGCACGGCAACGACGGGCGAAAAAACCCTTTTTATTGTCTCACGGGCCTCGCCCATAAGCACCATCTTTTTTACCTTTGCATTGACCAGTGCGCGTAAAGGTCCGTAATCCCCGCCTTTATCCCTGCCGCCGGCTATAAGTACGACCTTTTTATGCAGGGATTCAAGTGCCCTGCGTGTCGCATCCACGTTAGTGGCCTTTGAATCGTCGATAAAATCGATACCGTCATAACAAGCGACTTTCTCGAACCGGTGAGACAACCCTTTAAAGGTCTTTACGGCCTCCTGAACATACTTCTCTTCCACCCCCATGATCCCCGCCACGACGGCGCAACACGCGATATTATCGAAATTATGGGCCCCTTTGATCTGAATATCCTTTTCCCTCATGCGGAATACCGTTCTCATAAGGCCCGTTCCCCTGTCTGTCTCGCCTGCCTCGATGACCGTTCCGGCGCCTGACCCCTCGCCCATTGTTTCCGCCGAACCGTAAAAAAGCACCCGGCTCTTTATCCTTTCCGTCATGGGTTCGTCCCTGAGATCCCTGCTGATAACCGCCCAATCTTTTTCAGCCTGGTTGAGGAATACCCTGAACTTCGCCGCCTTATACCCCTGATAGTCCCCATGCCTCTCGTAGTGGTCGTCCGTGATGTTGAGAAGAACGGCTATTTTCGGCCTGAAATCTTTTATCGTCTCTAACTGGAAAGAACTCACCTCCACGACGGCCACACTGTCCTCTTTTAAAAGAGCGACCTCCCCGCATAACGGGTTCCCTACGTTCCCGCACACTATGGCATGCCGTCCCGAGATTGAAAGTATCCTGCCTATAAGCTCCGTGGTCGTAGTTTTTCCGTTCGTCCCGGTTATAGCGATAATGGGCGCTTTACAGAACCGGAACCCGAGTTCCAGCTCACCTATCATGGGTATCCGGCGCGCCCCGGCGAGAACGAGAGGCAGCGACTCCGGGGAAATACCGGGACTGGTCACGACCATATCCACCCCGCCGCAAAACTCCGCTGTATGCCCGCCAAGTTCGAACTCGAACGGATGGCCCGAAAGGCTCCTGACCCTGTCCATGACGGCCCCGCTATCGCTGTTTTCCGTAACCTTAACGATAGCCCCGGCTTCGGCCAACAGCCGCGCCGAAGCGCAGCCGCTCACACCCAACCCGACAACCAGTACTTTTTTACCTTTAATATCCTTCATGACCCTCTCTCAGCGGACTTTGAGCGTCGCCAGGCTCAGAAGGGCTAGAATGGCCGCGACGATCAGGAACCGCATAGTTACTTTGGATTCATGCCAGCCTTTCAGCTCGAAATGATGATGTATCGGAGACATGCGGAAAAGCCGTTTTTTCCTGATCTTGAACGACGCTACCTGCAGAATGACCGATAACGCTTCGGCCACGAGTATCCCCCCGGCTATGAGAAGAATTAATTCCTTCTTTACCAGGATACTTATTATAGCGATCGTCCCGCCCAGGGACAATGAACCGGTATCTCCCATAAATACCGTGGCCGGGTACGCGTTGAACCATAAAAAACCAAGGCCCGCCCCTACCATAGCCGAACAAAAAACCGCCAGTTCTCCCGCTCCGGGCAGGTAGAATATCTGCAGGTACCGGCTCAGATCGGCATGTCCCGTAACATAACTGATGACCGCGTATGTAAATGTTATGAAAACAACACAGCCTATCGCCAGGCCGTCCAGCCCGTCCGTAAGGTTCAGGGCGTTCGAAGTCCCGACGATCACCAGGAGAACAAAGACCACATAGAACACGCCCAGATTAGCTATGGCGTTTTTTATAAAAGGAAAATACAGGCCGGTCCCGATAGCCGTATTTTTAATGATAAAGAGCCCCACGATCAGGGCGAGTACCACCTGACCCGCTATTTTGGTCATCGCCTGTATGCCCCTGGAACTTTTATTGCGAAGTTTGATATAATCGTCTACAAACCCGATAACCCCCAGCCATAACATACCGGAAAGTACCAAAAGTACATAATCGTTGTCCAGCCGGCACCATAAAAGCGATGATATCAGAACGGAAACAATGATCATCACCCCGCCCATGGTCGGGGTCCCCTGCTTATGCTTATGAAGGTCATACAGATTCGCAACATGCTCCTTACGCACATATTGCCCCACTTTAAGGAACCTGAGCCAATTTATGATATAAGGCCCGAATATAACGCATATCAGAAAAGCGCTGACCGCCGCCATACTGGCACGGAACGTTATGTACCGGAATATGTTGAAACCGAACCATACCGCCTTTAAAGAGTACAATACGTGGTAAAACACTTAAGGACTTCCTCCATTTTTGACGCGCGTGAACCTTTCAATAAAACCACCGTCCCGGGCCTCGCGGCTTTACCGATCAATTCGGCGGCCTCTCTCCGGCTGCCCGCATAGAACACCTTATCCCGCTCCATCCCGGCCATGATAGCGCCTTCAGCGATATGCGCCGCCTTCTCACCGCAGACGACAAGAAAATCAAATCCCTTTTCCGCTACACTCGTGCCCACCGCCCGGTGCAGGTTATCGCTTTCCGGCCCCAGCTCCATCATATCCCCGGCGGCCACTCCTTTCCGCGCCGTGTCATATCCATCAGACAGGACCCTGAGCGCGCATTCGAAAGAATCCGGATTGGCGTTATACGAATCGTTCATAAAAGTAATACCGTTTATCTCAACTTTCTCAAGCCTCATCCCGGGCCCGGAGAATCCCGCCAGACGTTCGCGTATTTCATCGCAGCTCACGCCTAAATACCTGGCTGCCCCTATCGCGGCGGCCGCGTTATATATATTGTGCACGCCTTCCAGCGGAGAAAAATATCTTTCTCCGCCGCAGGAGAAATCATACCCGTCACCCCTTCTCGATATGCCGGAGATCCCGAATTCACATTCCGGAGACATACCGAAATACTTGACGTTCCGGTACCCGGCCCCCTTTTTTCTCAACAATTCGTCATCCCTGTTCAAAAAAGCCGTTCCGTCTTCTCGCAGGGAATCAAGAAGGCTTATTTTCTCGGCAAGAACGCCTTCCCTGGTCAGGAAAGATTCCAGATGGCCGTTCCCTATATTGGTAATGATCGCCATACGCGGCCCCGCGATAGCGGCCAGTTCGGATATCTCGCCCGGATGGTTGGTCCCCAGTTCCAGGACCGCGGCATCATGGCCCTTTTCAAGGCCAAAAAGGGTCAAACTGAGGCCTATGATGTTATTATAGGATTTCGGGCTCTTCAGCACGTTATAGCGCCTGGAAAGCAATTGTGACAGGATCTCCTTGACCGTGGTCTTCCCGTTCGTACCGGTCACGCAAACTACCGGTATATCCGACCTGCTTCTTATCGCCGCGGCGATCCGGCCCATGGCCTTCCGGGTATTTTCCACGACGATAACGTGACCCACCTTTCCCGCGAACTCTTTTGCCAGAGGCGGCTCTACTATCAGACCGGCGGCGCCGCCCGCGGCAGCATCTTCAAGAAAATCGTGCCCGTCGAACCTCTCTCCCTTTATCGCGATAAAGAACTGACCGGGCATGATAGCGCGTGAATCGATGGAGAATCCGTTTACAACGGCTTCCGGATCTATCGAAAAGGCTTCCCCTCCCGCACTCGAGGCGACTTCACATACTTTAAGTTCGATCATGATCTATTCATTTTTATCCCGCGCGGTATCCCATTTCCTCCAGGATCCCGAGGGCAACTTCTTTATCGTTGAAATGTGTAATATCTCCGCCGATGATCTGGTGTTCCTCGTGCCCTTTTCCGGCTATCACCACTATGTCCCCGTCTCCGGCAATACTCAAAGCCGACTTTATGGCGTCATGCCTGTCCTCTATTATACAATAATTATTCTTATCCGACACTCCCTTTTCTATCTGCCTGAGTATATCCCCGGGCTTCTCGGTTCTCGGATTATCGTTCGTCATCACCACATTATCGCATATGGAGGTAGCGAGATCCCCCATAACGGGCCTTTTTGTCCTGTCCCGGTCCCCGCCGCACCCGAATACGCATATAAGTTTCCCTCCCGTCAGGGCGCGTAAACATCCCAGGACGTTTTCGAGGGCATTAGGCGTATGGGCATAATCCACGAACACCCGGAACGGCGCGTCGGTGGCCACCGCGTCCAGGCGTCCCGGCACGGGCCGTGCCTTTTCCAATCCCTCTTTCATGTCCTCCAGCCTTATTCCACTGTTCAAAAGGGCCGAGACGGCACCCAGCATGTTGTAAATGTTATGTTCACCGATAAGGCCGGTCCTTATGTGAACAGAGCCGGCATCCCTGACCGTAATATCGAACTCCGAGCCATAAGGCGACAAACGTACGTTCTCTCCTTTAACGTGCGCCTCGCCTCTGAGAGCGAATGTCACAAGAGAAGGGAATTCAAGGGTTTTTATCAACCCCGACACGAGGGGATCATCCGCGTTCAATACCGCCGTACCTCCGGGTTTAAGATTCCCGAATATCATCGACTTATCCTTCAGGTACTTTGCCATGGTCCCGTGGTAATCCAGATGTTCCGGGGTCAGATTCGTGAAGACCGCGCTGTTCAGTTCTATCCCGCTGATCCTCTGCTGTTCAAGGGCATGACTTGATATTTCGACGACGGCCGCCTTTCCGCCGTGCTCCGCCAGATCCGACAAACAACGGTTCAACACAAGTATGTCGGGTGTGGTCATAACGGACCTGTTCAAGACATCACCGTACGTTTTAGTGAAAACAGTGCTTATGAACCCGCTCGATATCCCGGCACTATTCAATATGCTGTCGATCAGAAATACCGTTGTCGTTTTCCCGTTGGTCCCGGTGACCCCGTACACCGACAGATGTCCGGACGGATCGCCAAACACACGTTTCGCCATATCCCCCAGCGCCCTGCGCGAATCCTTGACAAGAGCGATCTTTCCTTTCATCCCGGACGAGAGGCCCGCGGGAGCGTGCTCGCACACCACACCCGCCGCCCCTCTCTCAAGGGCTTCCCGGATATATTCGTGCCCGTCATGGACCGTACCCTTTATGGCCACAAAAATATCGCCGCTTCTGACCTTACGGGAATCAGTTTCGAGACGTCCCCGGTAAAGTCCCGGATCCCCCCTCATAATATCCATTATATTTTTCATATCCCGCGCTTCCGTGTTTATGCCCAGAGCCAGGTTAGCCCGCCTTCGGCGGGAACGTATAACAGTTAAAAAGTGTAAAAGTTAAAAAGTTAAAAAGTTCGAACTAAATACCTGTTTTCCGTAGAAACCTTTTAACCTTTTAACTTTTTAACCTTTACACCTCTTCACATTCTCCTTCGCCATAACAAGCAAAAGGAAATTCCTACTATATGAACTTAGATCCCTCGACTCCGCCCCTCCGGGTCTCCGCTCGGGATGACAAAGTAACGATATACTCCCTTTTTGTCATCCCGAGCGAGGGAACGAAGTGACCGAGTCGAGGGATCTAACGTATTGAATTTCCTATATATTAAAACCGCATCATTCCCGCTCCGTGGAAACATATCTATTCGATGTCATGTACTGTAATGTGCGCTCCGCTATCCTCCGGAACGCCGGCGCAGCGACGGTTCCCCCGAAATGGACCGGCTGTGGATCCCGGGCGATCACTACAATGCTCACAAGCGGCTGGTCCATCGGGGCGAACCCGATGAATGTCGCGTAATATTTGTTCGCGTAATACCCGCCGGACGGGTTCACCATCTGCGCCGTTCCGGTCTTTCCGCATGCGTCATAAAGCTTTGACCCGGCCTGCCTGCCCGTACCGTCGGTAACTACGCGCCGTAATACCTTCTTCATTTTTTCGCAGGTTTCTTTATCCAATACCCTGCGCTTCAGCGAAGGTTGGAACTGCTTATGCACAACCCCTTCCCAGGTAGTTATGCGGTCGACAACG
>JBDRFA010000065.1:0-3770 GCA_043819235.1 Candidatus Omnitrophota bacterium
GATGGTGGAAGAGTGTCAAAGTGTCAGAGTATCAGAGGGTGAAAAGAAAACTCCGCAGATGTAACATAACGGTACTTAGCATTCAAGCGTTTTGTCTTACGTTCTTGCATAAGAACCGTTGTATTTGCCTATTCGAGAATAAGTGCTGTTAAGTACCGTTAGTTCTTCCTTAAAACGCTTAATTTGTTTTGCATTTCCCCGCTGTTTCAGGTATATATATCCACATGAAGAAAAAACTTTCCGTGGCCTTCCTGTGGCATATGCATCAGCCTTTATATAAGGACCTTTTGACCGGGAAGTATCATCTGCCCTGGGTCAGGCTGCATTCCACTTATTCTTATCTGGATATGGCGGTGGTACTTGACGATTTCCCGGAAGCCAGGTGCACTTTCAATTTCACGCCCTCCTTATTATGGCAACTGCGTGATATATCGGGAAGCGGGCCGATCGATGATGTATTCCTGCAGTTGTCAGAAAAACCTGCCGGGGACCTTACCGATAAGGATAAGTGTTTTATCCTGAAGAACTTCTTTTCCTGCGACCTGAAAACGGCGATAGCTCCTTTTAAAAAGTATATGGACCTTTTTTCCCGCAGGGGAGAAAGGCTCACGGAAGAATATCTTCTGGGGAAAATAAAGAATTACAGCGTGGCCGACTTCCGCGACCTGCAGGTTTTCTTCAACCTGGCATGGTGCGGTTTCACTTTGAAGGGGAAAGACCCTCTCATAAAAACTCTTGTCCACAAAAGGGGGGGGTATACCGAGGAAGATAAATCGCATCTTCTGAAGCGGCAAAAAGAGGTGGTGGCGTCGATCATACCGTTGTACAAACGCCTCCGGGACGAGGGCAAAATAGAAATATCCACCACTCCGTTCTATCATCCCATACTGCCGCTTTTATGCGGAGGCAGGGGCAAAACGGGTTTTGATCTTGAGGAGGACGCGCGGGTGCAGGTGGCAAAGGCCGTTCGTTTGTATGACGAAATGTTCGGCTCCGCGCCCGTGGGTATGTGGCCTTCGGAAGGAAGCGTGAGTCCCCGGATCATACCGATCCTGGCGGACGCGGGCATAAAATGGATAGCTACGGACGAGGGGATCCTGCTCGAGTCGTTCAAAGGAAAAGATATTCCCCGCGAAGACCTTATCTATAAGGTTTTCACCGCCGAAGAGGACGGGAAGAAGATAGACATGATCTTCAGGGACATAAACATATCCAACGCCCTGAGCTTCAGGTACGCGCATATGAGCGCCAAAAAAGCGGTTGATGACCTCTTGTGCGACCTTAAAGGCATACGCGCGATGACCGCGGACCGCCGGGGGGAACATGTGGCGGCTGTCATACTGGACGGGGAGAACCCGTGGCCGTATTTCACTGACGGCGGAAAAAATTTCCTCAGGGAAACATATAAAAGATTATCCGCGTCGAAAGAATTGAAAATGACGACGATAGGCGGATATATGGCCTCCTGCCATGAGAGGGGAAAGATCGATACGCTTTACAGCGGTTCGTGGATAAACCGTAACTTCAATAAATGGATAGGGTCTCCCCAGAAGGATAAGGCGTGGAAATATCTTCATAAGACGAGGGGAATGATGTTCGCATCCGGCAAACCTTCTGAAGCGGCGCTGGAAGAACTGTATATCGCCGAAGGCAGCGACTGGTTCTGGTGGTACGATGATTTCGGCAGTGAACTGAATTTTGTGTTCGATGAACTTTACCGGATGCATCTGTCAAACATATACGTCCTTATGGGGAAAAAGGTCCCGCAGTATCTCAGGGAACCGGTCCCCGCGACGCCATCCGCGCGGATATTGACCGAAACTATGGCCCCGGCGGAAATGGCCAGTTTCCCGAAAGTCCTCATAGTCGCGTCCGAGGCCGTTCCGTTCGCCAAGACCGGAGGCCTCGCGGACGTCGCCGGGAGCCTGCCCGGGGCGCTGGCGTCCCTTGGATGCGACGTGAGGGTCATCATGCCGCTTTACAAATGCGTTTCCGAAGGCGGGTTCGGCCTGGCAAAGGAAGTGAGCCATATAAACCGGCCCTTCCCGGACGGCATAGGCGGGTTCGACCTGTACTCGAACCGTACCGGAGGTGTCACCACTTATTTCGTCAAGGAGGACAGGCATTTCGGAAGAGAAGGGTTATACGGGACGTCAAAAGGCGATTATCCCGATAACGCTTTAAGGTTCAGTTTCTTTTCCAAGGCGGCGCTTGATACGATAAAGAGCATAGATTTCAAACCGGATATAATGCATTGCAACGACTGGCAGTCCGCCCTTATCCCGTTCTATCTCCGGTTCATCCTGAAAAACGACAGTTTTTACGGCGGGATAAAAACGCTGTTCTCAATACATAACATGGCCTACCAGGGCATCTTCGATAAAAAATTCATGGATAAGGCAGGTATCCCGGAAACTTTTTTCACCATGGAGTCTTTCGAGTTTTACGGGAAATTGAATTTCATGAAGGCAGGCATCCTTTATTCTGACGCGATCAGCACCGTGAGCCATAAATACGCCGAAGAGATAATGACCGACGAGTACGGTTCAGGGCTTGACGGGCTCCTGCGGTCGAAAAAAGATGTCCTTTACGGCATACCTAACGGTGTGGATTACGGCATATGGAGCCCGAAGAACGATAAGTTCATCAAATCCAATTTTGACGCCGGGACCCTCGATAAAAAGGTGGAATGCAAGAAAGACCTTCTTGCGTACACGGGGCTTAAGGTATCCGCCGATAAACCCCTGTTCGGATGCGTCTCAAGGCTCGCGGATCAGAAAGGCATGGACCTTATATTCAACATAACCAGAAAACTTGTTGAAATGGGAGCCGGACTCGTGATCCTGGGAAAGGGGAGCGATTATTACACCAGGCCTTTTGCCCGGCTGCCGGCAAGGTTCCCCGGCAGCGTATGCGTATGCAACGATTTCAACGACGAGCTGGCGCATAAGATCGAGGCGGGGTGCGACATTTTTCTCATGCCCTCACGCTATGAACCGTGCGGGCTCAACCAGATGTACAGCATAAAGTACGGCACCCTTCCGATAGTCAGGGCCACCGGAGGGCTGGATGACGTCATCGTGGATCTCGACGACGACCGGGATAAAGCCAACGGGTTCAAGTTCGGGCCGGCATCTCCGGAGGCGCTGCTTGAGTGCGTGAAAAGGGCGCTCGCGGCCTATGACGATAAAGAACTATGGAACAAGCTGATGAAACAGGCAATGTCATACGATTTCTCATGGGAACATTCCGCCAAACAGTATCTCACATTATACCGTAAGATCATGACGGGCGATATATAGTCTTTGAAGTAAGGACGCGTGTAACCTTTGATGGGATAAGCCATAGTGTAGCTGCGGCAGTGGGGGTGTCTGCTGTGCTCCTACCGGGGCCCCTCCGCCCGGTGTGGATCCTCCCCGTACGGAGCACAGCAGATACCCTCACTGCCAACAACCGTACGCTGTACCATGATGGCTTGCACCGTCGAAAGGTTACACGTGTCCTTATGTTAAAGGCTATATATCGCCCGTCATGATCTTTCGGTATAATGTGAGATACTGTTTGGCGGAATGTTCCCATGAGAAATCGTATGACATTGCCTGTTTCATCAGCTTGTTCCATAGTTCTTTATCGTCATAGGCCGCAAGCGCCCTTTTCACGCACTCAAGCAGCGCCTCCGGAGATGCCGGTCCGAACTTGAACCCGTTGGCTTTATCCCGGTCGTCGTCGAGATCCACGATGACGTCATCCAGCCCTCCGGTAGCCCTGAC
>JBDRFA010000066.1:0-5673 GCA_043819235.1 Candidatus Omnitrophota bacterium
GTAGCTTGTGGCCCAGGTATCGCTTCCGGCGAATTTCCTGTCGCTCAAAAGGACGGCGCTGTCGCATCCCAGGGAGATGGCTTCCCTCAAAGCGGCCTCGGCCTGGGGCGGCCCCATGCTGATCACGACCACTTCCCCTTCACCCATCCTTTCCTTCACGCGGATAGCCTCTTCGATCGCGTACATGTCGAAAGGATTGATCACCGCCGCCACACCTTCCCGTTTAAGCGTATTGGTCTTCGGATCGATCTTAACATCCATCGAATCCGGCACCTGTTTTATAAGCACGAGTATCTTCATATGTTTTTTCCGTCTCGCTTTTTCACAACATATCATCCCCGCGTTTTTCACAATATGTCATCCCCGCGAAAGCGGGGATCAAATGAAAATATATTTCACCCGTTTACCCGCGTATCGCCCGGGCTGTTCGCTATGCTCCGTACCGGGAGGATCCACACCGGGCGGAGGGGCCCGGGTAGGAGCATAGCGAACAGCCCGGGCGAGTGTGCGCTACGATCTCGATCTACTTCGCGAGCCCTTCCTTGATCAACGCGGAAGCGATCACGCCCCTCTGTATCTGGTTGGTACCTTCGTATATCTGCGTTATTTTAGCGTCCCTCATCAGCTTTTCCACGGGATACTCTTTCATGTACCCGTATCCCCCGAAGATCTGGACGGCGTCGGTGGTGACTTTCATGGCCGTATCGGACGCGAACGTCTTACACAT
Organism: Candidatus Omnitrophota bacterium; assembly: GCA_043819235.1. Classification (GTDB taxonomy): domain Bacteria; phylum Omnitrophota; class Gorgyraeia; order Tantalellales; family Tantalellaceae; genus JBDRFA01. The sequence continues at coordinate 728 of JBDRFA010000066.1, forward strand.
GGCCGACACTTTCGCTACATCTTTCGCCCCCGAATCTATCATCCTGGCGGCGGAATAGATCAGGGCCCTCGACGCTTCCACCTGTATCGCCATATCGGCCAGCATGAACTGCACACCCTGGAACGAGGATATCGCCCTATCGAACTGTCTCCTCTGGTGGGCGTATCCGACCGCTTCATCCAGCGCCCTCTGGGCTATCCCCAGAGCCTGCGCGGCGACTCCCGGACGCGAATGGTCAAAGGTCTTCATGGCCACGATGAACCCGAGGCCTTCCCGGCCCAGGATATTCTCTTTAGGCACTTTAACGTCGGTCATTATGACCTCTCTCGTCGCCGACGCCCTTATCCCGAGCTTATTCTCTTTTTTTCCGAAGCTCACGCCCGGCATGTCCTTATCCAGGATAAAAGCGGTAGCGCCCCTGGCCCCTTTTGCCTTATCGGTCATGGCGATCACCGTATATACGCTGGCTTCCCCTCCGTTGGTTATCCACTGTTTCGTGCCGTTAAGGATATAATGGCCCCCATCCCTGGAAGCGGTGGTCCTTATCCCGCCGGCGTCCGAACCCGCTTCGGCTTCGGTGATGGCGAACGCGGCCAGCTTTTTACCGGCCGCTATGTCCGGCAGATATTTGGCTTTCTGCTCGTCGTTCCCGTAAAGAAGTATCGGATACGTACCCAGCCCGGTCGCCGCGAACGCCAGGGAAATACCCCCGCATCCCCAGGAGAGCTCTTCGGCGGCGATCGCCATTTCAAACACCCCGCCTCCCATCCCGCCGTATTCTTCCGGGATATACACCCCGCACACGTCGGATTCGGCCAGTATCTTCACGATATCCCAGGGGAAATGCCCCTCTTCGTCATATTTTGCGGCCACAGGTTTTATCTTCTCTTCCGCGATCTGATGGCACAGTTCTTTTATCATCAGCTGTTCTTCAGTCAAAAGATAATCCATATCCGGTCTCCTTTTGCGTTTTAATCAACCTTCTCTCGTTTTATTCGCCAGGGGGTGAGGACAAACTTCTATCCCTTGAACTTTCTGACCACAAGAGTAACGTTGTGCCCCCCGAACCCCAGGGAATTGCTTATGGCGACGTTAACCTCCGCTTCTCTGGCCGTATTGGGTACATAGTCCAGATCACAATCAGGGTCGGGATATTCATAGTTGATGGTAGGCGGTATGACCTTATTCTCGATAGCTTTGGCGCACGCGATAAGTTCGGCCGCGCCCGTGGCCCCGAGCATATGCCCGGTAACCCCTTTGGTGGAACTGACGGCAAGTTTATACGCGTATTCTCCGAATACCGCTTTTATGGCGGCTGTTTCCATCTTATCGTTCAAAAGCGTCGAAGTCCCGTGAGCGTTAACGTAATTAACGTCTTTGGGGTTTATGCCGGCGTCCTTAAGCGCGGCCTTCATACATCTTATCGCTCCGGAGCCCTCGGGGTCGGGAGCCGTCATATGGTAAGCGTCACCGCTCATGCCGTACCCGATAACCTCGCAATATATGTGCGCCCCTCTCTTCACCGCGTATCCCAATTCTTCTATCACGACCACGGCGGCGCCTTCTCCCATGACAAAACCGTCTCTCTCCCTGTCAAACGGACGTGACGCTTTCTCCGGATCATCGTTACGGGTGGAAAGGGCCTTCAAGGCGCAGAATCCGCCGAACCCCATTTTTGTTATGGCGGCTTCAGAACCCCCGGCCACCATTATTTCCGCTTCCCCCCGCTGGATGATCTTAAAAGCGTCCCCTATGGAATGGCTGGCGGTCGCGCAGGCGGTAACAGCCGCCGAATTCGGCCCTTTGAGCCCCAGCTCTATCGATACTACGCCCGAGGCCATGTTCACTATCAGCATGGGGATCAGGAAAGGCGACATCTTTGACGCGGCTTTTTTTTCATCCGCGGCTTTCAGGTATTTCTCATGTTCCGCCTCGATCGTATGCAATCCGCCGATACCAGACCCTATATATACGCCCGCTCTTTCCCTCTCGAACTCCGTATGGCTGAGCCCGCTGTCCTCGAAAGCCATTTTAGCGGCAGCGATGGCATATTTTACAAAGGGGTCGAGCCGCTTGTCCTGCTTTGGGGTCATATACTTCAAGGCGTCGAAATTTTTAATCTCGGCGGCGATATGGGAATTGAACGGGGAAGGGTCGAAAGCCGTAAGACGGGCAGCGCCTGTCTTACCGTTAACGACCGCATCCCAGAAATCATCGATATTGTTCCCTACGGGAGTCACCAGGCCCACTCCCGTAAGGACTACTCTTCTTTTGGATATCATTGATAATGAGTGGAAGTTATCCCGCTATTTTATTTGTTGGCGACTCTTTCAGAAACATACTTGATAGCCTCTCCGACTGTGGTGAGTTTCTCGGCGTCTTCATCCGGGATCTCGGCCCCGAACTCCTCCTCCAAAGCCATGACCAGCTCAACTGTATCCAGAGAATCGGCGCCAAGGTCGTCAATAAATTTCGCGTCCTCTTTAACCTCTTCCATCTTAACGCCAAGTTGCTCGGCCACGATCGATTTGACTTTTTCAGCTATCTCTGACATTTGTGCCTCCTTGTTTAAGGTTTGCTTGACCGCAAAACCCGTTTATTTTACATAACCATTCCGCCATCTACCTGAACGACCTGACCGGTAATATATTCAGAATCACTACCCGCGAGAAAAAGCGCCAGCTTAGCCACGTCTCCCGGCTGCCCCATCTTCCCCAGGGGTATCAACCCTAACAGGCTTTTCCTCACTTCATCGGACAGTTTATCCGTCATATCGGTCTGTATGAAACCGGGGGCGATGGCATTAACGTTGATATTACGGGATCCCAGTTCTTTGGCGACCGTCTTAGTCAAAGCGATAAGCCCGCCTTTACTGGCGGAATAATTGGCCTGGCCGGCATTACCGATAATACCTATGATGGAAGCCATATTGACTATTTTACCGCGTCTCTGTTTCATCATGGGACGGGCCACCGCTTTTATGCAATTGAACGCCCCTTTGAGGTTCACGCCAAGCACGGCGTCCCATTCCGCCTCCGACATCCTAAGCACAAGATTGTCCCGGGTGATGCCGGCATTGTTGACAAGTATATCCAAACTGTCGAAATTGTCAAGGATTTTCTTAACAAATTTTTCGGTATCTTCGAAGGATGTAACGTCCACTTTTTCGGCCAGTACTTTACGGCCGGTGGCGGACTCTATCTCCCTTTTCGTTTCCGCTAATGCCGCTTCATTTACATCACAAATGGCAAGGTCGGAACCTTCCGACGCGAACAGCGCCGCTATCTCTTTGCCTATGCCGCGCGCCGCCCCCGTGATCATGGAAACCTTATTATTCAGTTTCATATATACCTCCGTTTTTACGCACTAGATTTTAACAGCTGCTTACGTTTTGTCAAGAAATTTCACTGCCCGGATTCCCATTTCGGATCGCTGAGCGTACCATGCAAATAAGATATATCTACGCGCTCCCCTTCCCACGAGCCCTCCTCTATAGCGGAGGAACGCCGCACGCGGCTTGTACACTTGAGAGAAAGAACGCCGTCAAAGCCCACATACCCTTTCGCGGCGGCGTAAATACCGTCACCGCTGGCTATAAGGTTTCCCGTCGTCAACCTGCCGTTACCGACCATGAAATCCGCCCTTAACTGATCTATCCCGGCCTTTATCCGCGTCCCTCCGGGCTGTTCCATGACCGAGACACCGGTACCCTCCAGGAAAGACCTTATTACGGGGACCGTATCCAGGTCCGCTTCCCGTATCCTTATACCTCCCCTGCCGGCAGTCATTTCAGGAGAAACTGCTTTACCGCTCAGAAGAAGTTCAATATCGCAAATACCCGCTATACTCCCGCCGCTTTTCGTATCCCGGGGCATCCCGGATAAGTCCAAACCTTTCAGCTCTAACTTCAGGCTATATGGCAGATCCGCCCTGAAAAGTTCCATTTTCAGATCCATATTCAGGCGCCCGCCGCACAACGATCCTTTCATACCCGAAAGATATATCTGTGTGTTATTCGCGTTAACTGCGCCGTTAACATTTTTTATGAGCAGATCCCCTACCTTTATATCCTCGGCTGAGATATCCGCCGCGGCATAATAACTCCTCAACTTCAGGCCTTTCCCCTTGACCTGGAACTTCGTTGTGACATGCCCCGATATGCCGTATTTACCTATAATATTGCCGGCTTTGGCGGCCGGAGCGGAAAACATCTTGAACCTTCCGGGAAGTGAAGCTGTCAAATGTGGTTTTTCGCGCAGGAAAACCATATTTTCAAGAAAGGTCTCGAGATCCCCGTTCACAAAATATCTCGCGTTCGAGGGGTCCGTGAAATTTTTTATCTCCCCCGTCAGGCTGATATCCTGCCGGTAGACCTCCCCTTTAAGATCCCGTATGAACAGGTCTTTTCCTCTTGTTTCCAGATCGCATTCCGCGTCCACCTCTTCCGAGGATATCTTCAGTTCGTATTTTTGCGCGGCGCCCTCCGACGGGCCCTTATTCAGCGTGAAAAAATACAGGACATCATTATACGTTAACTGTATATCCACTTCAGAAAGAACCATTTTATCCAGTTTGATGATCCCCGATATGTCTTCGCCGTAGTCATCCCCTATTTTCCCCGTCTGTTTTATCGAGGTTTTGGCCTTTATTATAGTTATCAGGTCAAGCAGCGAGGGGTCTAGCACATCCCTGTAGGACGGGGCTTTCCGCGAAAAGGTACGAAATCGTCCAGTAGTCTCGTATAACAGGTTCCGGGTACTAAGGTCCTCAACGTTTATATCCGTCACTAAACGTTTGTCCTTTATCAAAGCCATAAGGTCGACCGCGATCGCAAGTTTATGCGCGAAAAAGACTCTGTCTTGTTTATCCTTATCGCTGTAAACGGCAATCCCTTTAATGGAAAACGACCTGAAAGGTATATATTTTAACGAGGCTATCTCTACCGT
>JBDRFA010000067.1:0-8303 GCA_043819235.1 Candidatus Omnitrophota bacterium
CCTTTTCCGGCAAAGCGCCCGGAGGCCTTATCAGCCCGCTTACTGGCGGGGATCCCCTCCGGTTCATCCCAAAACCCGCAAAAAATATGGAAGATACCACGAGAAAAAGAAAATCCTTACGTGAAATGCCGCCCTTTGTCCTCCCCGTTCCCCCTTCTCTCTCCGGCAGATATCCGGAATACGGGCCAAAAGCGAATTTTGTGCCTTTCACGGGACAACCGTATACGCAATCCATGCATAAAATACATTCACCGCTGTCGTAACTCAGGTCATCCCTGATAGCGTTCATCCGGCACCCTTTTACGCACCTTCCGCAGCCGTTGCATTTCACGACGACACGCCTCAACCCGCAAAACTTCGAAACGAGAGAGTACATTGCCCCTAACGGACAAATAACCCTGCACCAGAAGCGCGCGGACAGCACAGCGGTAAGAACGGAAAACAGAAAAAACGCCAATATCATCCCCGCGTTGGAAAAATAATAAACTTTTACGCCCAGGAACGAGGATTTCCATGCACTGTAAAGGTCATACGCGCCGCCGTATAATTGAAATTTTGTTATGACAAAACTGAACGTCCTGTCCACGGCGAACGTTACCGCCGGTATAAGGTTAAGTGATACGAACCTGGCCATTATAACAAGAGGGTCGCAGACCCATGCCACCTGAAAAGACGCCAGGGAAGCAATGAGTACCGCTCCCAGGACAAGATATTTTATCAGGCGGACCTTTGAAGCTTTTCCGGGAAACGGCATTTTTACGTTCCTGGCGCACGAACCGGCGGCGTCTATTGTCGTTCCCAGAGGACAGATCCATCCGCAGAAAAACCTGCCGAATATCAGGATCAATACCAGGACACCGGCGGACCAGACCAGTCCGGGAAGAAACACACGTTCGCTGACCGAAGTAAAGATCTGTATATTGGGGTCCGCCAGAAAAAGGGTTTCGGGCCGGATAACGCCTTTCATCGGATAAGTCGTCGACCATAGAACATAGACGAACAGGAACAAAGATCCCGCCTGAACGCATTTCCTCGCGAATATAAACCAAAACTTTGGGCTAAGTTTTTTCATATCTTGATCACATTCGCCTTCGAAATGTCCCCGTTCCCGAACCCTCTCTCGAGCGCGACCGGATACCCGCCTATTCGTCGACCCCATACCCGGGGACATCGTTCAGGGCCGCGACCCCGTCCCTGATAGCGGCTTCAGCCACAGCTCTGGATTCCCAGGCTTTTATCCTTGGGTCGAACGGCGTGGGGATTATATATCCCTCGCCGAACTCAAAATCCCGGCCGTAGGCCTTTTTGACCTTCTCCGGTATTTTTACCTCACGCGCGAGAGCCGCAAGCGCTTCCGCCGCCGCGACCTTCATCCCCATCGTGATCTTTCTTGCCCTGACATCAAGAGCGCCCCGGAAAATAAAAGGAAACCCCAGCACATTGTTCACCTGGTTAGGATAATCCGACCGGCCGGTGGCGATGATATACTTACGCCCTTTCATGCATCCCGCTACAGCCCCAGGATGTATCTCGGGTACCGGGTTGGCCATCGCGAATATGGCCGGATATTCCGCCATGGAAGCCACCATATCCGTGCTCAGGCAATCCGCAACGGATACCCCGATAAATACATCCGCCCCGGCCATGACTTCCCGTAGAGCGCTTTTAGCCGTATCAACCGCGTGCTTTTTCTTGTACTTATTCAGGTCTTTTCGCCCGGAACGTACGACACCCTTTGAATCGCACAGGACACAGTTCCGGACACCTTCTGTCTTTATCATCTCAGCTATACGTAAACCGGCGGCGCCGGCGCCGTTAATAACGACTTTGAGGTCTTTCGGCTTTTTGCCCGAAAGGATACAATAGTTCTTAAGAGCGGCAAGGGCGATAATAGCCGTGCCCCATTGATCGTCATGGAACACGGGTATATCCAGCAGATCGTCCAGCCGGTCCTCTATCTCGAAACACGCCGGCGCGGCGATATCTTCCAGGTTTATACCCCCATACATGCCGGCTATCTTGACCGTAACATCGATGAATTTTTCCACATCCGTATTGCCGTCCTCATCCAGTACCCCTTCCAGCGGGACAGGCCAGCCGTCAACTCCGGCAAAAACCTTGAAAAGAACCGCCTTACCCTCCATTACGGGTATGGACGCCCTGGCCCCGATGTTACCCAGCCCCAAAACCGCGGTACCGTCAGTAACGACAGCCACAAGGTTCCCTTTTGAGGTCAGGGAATACGCCCTGCCCCTATCCCCGTGGATCGCTTCACATATTTTTGAGACACCCGGGGTATACGCCATGCTCAGGTCTCGCTGGTCCGTAAGCTTTTTTATAAGCTCGAGCCCTATTTTACCTCCGCGATGATACTCAAATATCTCTTCGTCCGTAACTAAAACTCTGCCAGGGGGTATCATATAGTGATCTCCGTTCCTTTTTTATTTCCTGTAAGCGCAATCCGGCCTGAGCGACCCCTTCAAAATATGTTCACGGATCGAAACGCAGTTGAAAGTGTTACCGGCTAAAGTCCTTTGCGGCGCGAACCTTCCTTCATAATTTTTACAAAAATACGTCCCGTCTACCGTCTTTTCCAGGTTGAGGCAGGGGTCATCCAGCGAACCGCAGCATTCACCGCACCACTTACAGATAGACTCAAACATTTCTTCCTTGCCCCTCATATATTTATAGTACTGTTTCTGGTCCATATACTCCGTCCGGCAAACCCTGACCATAATAATGAACAGCTAAAAATAAAAGCAACTACTCAGGTACCCCGGAGAATGGGATAAAGGCCGATTGGCATGTCTCCGTACAGGGAGGATCCACGCCGGGCGGAGGGGCCCTGGTAGGAGACATGCCAACCGGCCTTGTCGCGGATCACCTGAGTAATTACAAATAAAAACAAAAATACGTGCGCTTCCCTATTTGGCAAATAACTTACGGGTAATATACCCTATCAGGGCTATCACGTAAAAGATCAGCACAAAAAACAGTATGACCGCCAGTATCATCAGCAATATCGAACTTATGCCGACAAGCAGCGGCCAGGTAAGGAACACTATCCCCAGTATTATCAGGGATAATATTATGACCAGCAATCCGACAAGAAAATCCTTAAAAGTATTCATCTCCATCCTCCGATATAACTTTATGCCCTACCCTACCATCAAAGCCTGGATCTCATCCTTCGTCAGGTCTTTCCTTTTCAGAAAACAGACCCCCACATCATAGGATTTACCCGGCTCGCCCTCGGCTATCCTTACGACCCTGCCAAAAACACCGCCTTTGTATATCACGAGGTCATTCTCGATCTCCGCGCAAAGCCCCATCATCTTAGGGGCAAGCTCCACCCATATTATACTCGATAACGCGGGGATGGAAGTCTCCCTGGGAGTCCTGAAAAGCAGGCCGGAGGCGCTGATGTTTCGCGAGAATATATCGGGCTTAGTGGTAAGCCTGTCGCCCTTAAGCACTTTAAAATTTAACGTCGTTTCGTAATCAACCCTGAGAAACTCACGTTTTTCCTCTTCATAAGCGGACATCATATACGCCTCCTAAAAGTTATTTTTTACAAAATTAACCCCGTTCTCGAAGATCCTGAGACCAACGCCCATATCCGGGTCCCTCCCGCCGGCCCTGCGCCAATTCGGATGCTGCAGATATGACACATGCCTTTCGGGATGCGGCATCATCCCGAGTATGCGTCCGGAAGGATCGCAGATACCGGCGATATCGTCAACCGACCCGTTAGGGTTATAAGGGGCCCCCGAGGCTTTACCTTCCTTGTCCGTATAACGGAAAACTATTTGCCCGTTCTTTCTCAGATCGGAAAGAACCCTGCCGTTCCCGGGAATGAACTTGCCCTCGGCATGCGCTATGGGGAGATATAAAACCTCCGGAAGCCCCCTCACCCAAACGCATTTCTCTCTCCCCCCTGACCCTTGACCAAGATAAACCCACTTCGCGTTGAACTTCCCCGAATCGTTAAGGCTGAGGGTCGCCTCCATCCCGCAGCCAAGACCTTTTATCCCGGGAAGGAGCCCCATTTTGACAAGGACCTGAAAACCGTTGCATATACCGATGATAAGTTTGCCCGATCTGACAAACCGGTATAACTGCTCCTTCAAATTGAACTTTATCTCATTCGCGAGTATTTTCCCGCTGGCCACGTCGTCCCCGTAAGTGAAGCCGCCGGGCACGGCAAGGATGTGGTATTTATCGAAAAGCCCTTTCTTTTTTATCAGGGCATTTATATGCACGAGGTCGGCATCGGCCCCCGCTAAGCGGAACGCGTGCGCGGTTTCCATATCGCAATTCGTGCCTGCGGTACGCAATATTATCGTCTTAACTTTTTTCATGCATCAACTCTCTAAAGGGTTTTTTCCAATCGCGTTTCAGGTCATCAATGCCGGCTTTAACGACATTATTGCCTTTCAGGCCCTTGATGATCAGCTCCCTGCCGTTTGAAACCCTGCCTATCAGGCCAACCGGCATGCCTTTCATGATATTCTCGAACGCCCCCCGTTCGGACTCCGGGACTTCCACAATGAACCTTGAGTTCGATTCGGAGAACAGGATCACGTCATCCCGTTCTATCTTATTTTCCCTGGGAACCTTATCCAGCTTAACTTCGGCGCCGAATCCTCCGGCAAACAGCATCTCAGCAAGGCACACGGCTATCCCGCCTTCGGAACAATCATGCGCGGACCGCACATACCCTTTCTTTATGGCCCCGGTCAATCTCTTCATAAGCGCCAGCGACCTTACCGGGTCAAGCCTGGGTACAGCCCCGCCCTTCTTGCCTCTCACCAGAAAATACTGCGATCCGCCCAGTTCCCGGCCCGTCCTGCCGATGACGTATATCAGATTACCCGGCTCCTTGATATCGCTTGAGATCGTTTTCCTGACATCGTCGATGATACCGATAGCCGATATGAGCAAAGTGGGCGGAATGGTTATCGTTCTTTTCCCGGCATTGAACTCGTTGTTAAGGCTGTCCTTGCCCGATATGAACGGGGTACCGTACACCCGCGCCACATCGTAACAGGCCTGTGAAGCCCTTACCAGGCCTCCCAGCTGTTCGGGCCTTTCCGTATTGCCCCAGCAAAAATTATCAAGAAGAGCTATTTTTTCCACGTCCCCGCCCACCGCGACGATCTGGCGGACCGCCTCGTCGATAACGCTGGCCGCCATCCAGTAAGGGTCTATATCCCCGTATCCGGGATTTATCCCGTTGGAAAGGGCGATGCCTTTATAAGAATGGAATAATGGCCTTGTCACCGAAGCGTCCGCGGGCCCGTCATTATCCACGCCCACGAGCGGCTTAAGAACGCTGCCTCCCTGCACTTCATGGTCATACTGCCGTATTATCCATTCCTTGCTGCAGACGTTCCAGCTTGAGAATATGCGTGAAAGGTCTCCCGTAAGGTCGGACCTTTTCCGGGGGAGATCATCCTTATCTTCTTTTTTCTGTTCCCACACGGCTTTTCGCGTGACTCTTGGAATACCGTCATGGATAAATGACATCTCCAGGTCCGAAACTTTATGCCCTTTATAAAATAAGCGCAGGTCCTTATCCTTCGTGAACTTCCCGATGACGGTGGCTTCCACATCCTCGCTTTTAAAAATATTCATCAGCCTGTTCAGCTTTTTCGGGTTTACCGCAAGGACCATCCTTTCCTGCGCTTCGGATACCCATATTTCCCAGGGCTTTAACCCCGCGTATTTCAGCGGCACTCTTTCAAGATGGACCTCGGCTCCCGTATGCTCTCCCATTTCCCCGACAGCGCTTGAAAGCCCCCCGGCGCCGCAATCCGTTATCGCCGAATAAAGGTCAAGATCACGCGCCTTGAGCAGCGTATCCAGCACCTTTTTTTCGGTTATGGGGTTCCCTATCTGGACCGCCGCGGCGGAAACACTCTCTGATTCCGCCGTAAGTTCGGCGGACGAGAACGTCGCCCCGTGAATACCGTCCCTGCCCGTCCTGCCGCCGACAAGGACGACAAGGTCCCCTGAAGAGACTTTTTTAGAGGAATACCTGGCGGGCATTATGCCCACATTGCCGCAAAATACCAGGGGATTACCCGTGTACCTTTCGTCGAAACACACCGCTCCGTTCACGGTCGGAATGCCCATTTTGTTCCCGTAATCACGTACACCGCTGACCACTCCCTTGAGGACCCTTTTGGGATGGAGCGCCCCTTTCGGTATGGACCCGGCAGGCGCGTCCGGCATCCCGAAACAGAACACGTCCGTGTTAAGTATGGGTTTGGACCCCCTTCCGGTCCCCATGGGGTCACGTATAACTCCCCCGACCCCGGTTTCCGCGCCGCCGTACGGCTCAAGCGCCGAAGGGTGGTTATGCGTCTCCACTTTGAAACAAACGTTATACTTCTGGTCGAACCTGATGATCCCGGCGTTATCCTTGAACACCGATACGCACCACGGCTTATTCAATTCACGCGTAACCTTCATTACGGTCTCTTTTAAAAGGTTAGAGAACTTCCTGCCGTTATATCTTACCGCCCCCATCATCGTCTTGTGTTTGCAATGTTCGCTCCATGTCTGGGCGACCGTTTCCAGCTCACAGTCCGTGGGGTTCCTTTTAAGCGCCCGGAAATGTTTCTGTATGGCCTTCATCTCGACAAGGCTCAGGAATAACTGGCCCTCCCGGCTGATACGCATAAGGTCCTCATCCCGCGCTTTAAGCAGGTCCACTTCGACCTTGAGGAACTTATACTCCCCCAGTACCGCACGTTCGTCCAGGTCCTGCGCGACATGCTGTGTGGTCTTATTATAAAGAAGTTTTTCCGTTATCGTCTGAAGCTCTTTACCCGTAAGGTTCCCTTTAATAACATGTTTTTTAGAGGTGCCGATGGAATCCACGCCGGAGATCCCCATATCCCTGACGGCTTTTATGACGCTCTCTTCGACCGGGTCCATGACCCCGGGATTGAACGCTATTTCAACTATATGCATGTGTTTCGACATACCGTGATGAAACCCGCCTTTATGATCGCATTCCTGCGAGATACTATCGGTTAAAATACCCTCCGCTATCCGGCGCAGATCCTTTAACGAAAAATTCCCGCGAATGGTATAAACCTGGATATACTCCACCCCGTCGACGTTCTTTATGCCAAGGTCCCTGATATCCTGCTCAAGCTCCCCGGCCACGGCGTCATATATGCCTTTTTTGTCCCTGACTTCTATCCTCGCGCGTTTCATTGTTCAATACCCCATATGTTTTAGCGGATAGCTATCTATTCCCACTCTATCGTCCCGGGCGGTTTGGAACTTATGTCAAAAACGACCCTGTTTATTCCTTCCACTTCGTTGATTATCCTGTTCGACATCTCCCCCAGGACATCATACGGTATCCTGGCCCAGTCAGCCGTCATACCGTCCGTGCTGGTTACGGCGCGTATCGCTATCGCGTTCTCATAAGTGCGGTCGTCCCCCATCACACCCACACTTTTCACCGGGAGAAAAACCCCGAATATCTGCCACGTCTTATAGTAGATATTCCTTTTTTTGGCTATATCCACGATTATCCAGTCGGCCTCCTCAAGCATCTTAAGCCTTTTCTTCGTGATCTCGCCGACGATCCTTACCCCCAGGCCCGGTCCGGGGAACGGCTGACGGTCAGTGGCCTCTTTCGGCAGGCCCAGCTCTTTTCCCAACTTTCTGACCTCGTCCTTGAAAAGGTCCCTGAGCGGCTCCACAAGTTTAAGCCCGATTTTCTTCGGCAGCCCGCCCACGTTATGATGCGATTTTATGACCTTGCTCGGTCCCCCGAAAAATGACTGCGATTCTATCACGTCCGGGTACAGAGTGCCCTGCGCGAGAAAAGCCGCGTTCTTGAATTTTTTCGCGCTTTCCTCAAATACCCTGATAAAGGTCTCGCCTATGATCTTCCTCTTCCTTTCCGGATCGACCACCCCTTTAAGGGCCCTTAAGGACCTTTCCCTTGCGTCTATCACGAACAGGTCAAGCTTGATATTTTTCTTAAAAAGCTTCTCGACCCTTTCGGCTTCTCCTTTACGCAAAAGCCCGTTATCGACAAAAATGCAATGAAGCTTTTTCCCGAGCGCCCTGTGCAGCAAAACCGCGCATACCGTAGAGTCGACCCCTCCCGAAAGCCCCAGTATAACATCTTTATCCCCGACACGCTCGCGGATATCTTTTATCTTCCTGTCGATGAACGATTTCATCGTCCATGTCCGGGCGCACCCGCATATGTCGAACAGGAAATTCTTCAGGATCCTTCCGCCGTTCACGGTATGCACGACCTCGGGATG
>JBDRFA010000068.1:0-2178 GCA_043819235.1 Candidatus Omnitrophota bacterium
CGGTACTTCTCCAGGATCTCAATAACCCTCACAGGCGTCAAGACGCTGTAGCAGGTCCCGTTGTCGAGCTGGTGGTACTCTCTGCCCGCGTTGTCTTTAATCGTCTTCATGGCTTATTCCTCCTTTTTATAAAATAAATCGCATGGATTTTGGGGTGTTTCCCTTAAAATTTCATCCCGTCTCAGCAGCATGGATTTGTAATCGTCCAGCGACCACCAAATATAATCATAAGTTTCGGTCTCGCTGACAATCATTGGCCGTGTTGAATATGTGGGCGTTTTATGCAGTCCGCCAAATTCCCCGACCCACAGCCATTCCACTCCATCCCATACCTGGGCCTGCACATGCGATGACCACAATCCCATGCCAATAATACGCCCGACCACTCCCATACAGTACGCCGAAATCCGCACATCTCGGCCTATTGCTCTATATTTCTCGGCATCCTTCACGGCTTTTTCTCGGCACGTGGCGCAACCAGACAACAAAAACATAATAACGACAATGATCCCTATTATTTCCCATTTATGTCTCATCGCTCCCCCTCTCTGCCGCGTTGATTGCAGCGCGAATATCTTCGCGGGTATCAAATGTGGTTCCTCCCCATCGAGCTGCGGTTTGCAGGCAGCGCACCCCCATTAGATCATCCAAGAACGGCAGGATGTCCCGGCACGCCTCCAGAAGCTCCGGCGCGGATGCTATCAGGCGGGCGTTGGCGATCATCTCTTGTACGTCAGGATCAATCTCTGGTGCCCACATAATAATATTCATGTGAGCTATGTTTCTGTTATTCCCCCTAATGACATTTGCCCTTGCCCCCTGCCCGTAATATGCTTTTTCCGCAATCCACGGTCCTGCTGTGTGCTTATTCATGGTTTCCCCCTTTCTCTATTTTGCATATTTTAATGCCACCATTTCATTGTGTTCATTAGCATCAAAACCCTCAGCCATATCAGCTACAGATCCAAAGGCATAGCTGAGCGATGCTTCGTCAGATAGATTTTCGCATCGCCTTAATAGTTGATCCGCAGATTCCCCCGGTTTTCCATAACCAGCCACATAATCATATCTATCAAAATATACTAACATTTTCTCCCCCTCTCCGCTATCGCGGGCCGGTTAGTTGGTTAAAGGTGCGTCTCAAGTCCTGTTTCCGCTGTGAAAATGCTCTGAAGCTGATCGTCGTAAACGCAGGAAAAACCAGATATTTTATTGTTTCCCTTTTTATTGGCTTTGAAAAACTGCATGTCGTAAGTGTCGTTGGCCGCAAGCTCGATGATAATGTAATTTATGCCATTCTTCGCATGTCCGCCGCCACCTGGCAAACGCAAACGCAACCCGCTATCAAGTGCCAGGATGTCTTTCGCTCCGGTCATGACTACGAATTTATGGCCGCCCAACTGCCTGATAATCTCATTTGCAATCGCCATTTTCTCGTTGCGTGTCCGTTCCATTATGCCCTCCTTTGGGCGTCATATCCGCCCCAGTGCCAGTTATTGATTGTGTCAAGGGTTCCGTACCTGTGGCCGCGATGAATCACGCCGTAAGCCTTAATGCCGAAGATTTCGCCGGTATCATTGACAACCATGTATTTGCCGGAGCTGCCGACATCGACCTTTGTATATTTCTTCCCCGGCCGCACGGTGGCGATGATTGAGCTTTTACCGTGTAGGTCCATAACCGCATCCGCGCCTTCAACGTAGCCCTTGCTGAAGTTTATCATATACTCCAATCGCTCCGCTGTGATCTTCTCCGCCAATGCTTTCAATTTCTCGTCCATCGTCCCCCCTCCTCTCGTTTTCGCTGGCCTATGGGATCGCACAAGATTCTCCCCGTTGCTGTAAATTCCCGTTTGTCCATAATATCCCCCTATCTATTCAGGATTGTGAAATTATCCCCCCCTTGTTTCGGAGGGCATGAAAACTTCCACAACTTCAATTTCCGGGACGTTAGCGTTCATTGGTTCAGTCGAAAACCCGGTCAAGTGTGACTTAACAACTGCCCATTGTTTATTATAAAATTCCGCTTCCCATTGTGCCTTTTTTCGTGCTTCACCTTTTCTCATGGTCTCCCCTCCTCCTTTGGTTTGTTGGTTTATGGTTCTATTCCCGCAAGCGCCCCAAGAGAGCGCCCAGGCAAGGGATTAGGTTGTAATGGTCACGCCCGCATAGTCTTTGA
>JBDRFA010000069.1:0-6254 GCA_043819235.1 Candidatus Omnitrophota bacterium
CCAGGGCAATGATCTGTTTTTCAATTAATGTTTTTTCAGTTTCCAGTTCTGATATCCTTGTCGCCAACTTGGCCAAATGCCTGGGTGAAAAATTGCCATACTCTTCTAAAACTACATTTTTATGTTCTTCTCTGAACTTTAGCAATTCCGCCTGAGCATCTTTCACTTTTTCATTCAACCTGTCTGTTTCTCTGGTTAAACTTACTAAAGCAAATGCCGAATTTTTCTCTTTTTTTTCCATTTTCAGGGATAAAAACTCTGATGTCAGGGCTTCCGCGTAGGCTTTGGCATACTCCTTATACGGGCTATCAACCCAGATCTCGATCATCGAGGTTCCGCGTATCGTAGTGATCGTAATATCAGGGTCTGAATATTTTTCCGGAACCTCGCGCTTCCATTCAGCCAGAGAAACCGCGACTCTTTTCTCTATGGTATCGCTTTTCATCATTTCTATCTGAGTGTTTAAAAAAGTCCTCCAATTCTCCTGATAAACATCATTTAACGGCATCTGAAAGCCGCTTTCAACCTCGATCACACAAGTTGCTCTATAAATAGTCTTCTGTGATACTGTGTAAGCTGTAACGAGTACGATGGGAATTATAGCGCAAAGAATAAAAAGAAACTTTCGTTTCAGGAGGATTTCCCAATATTCCTTCAACTCAATCGTTCCGAAATCTATATTAATATTTTGCTTTCGTTCTTGATCCATACGCGATTATTTGCCTTTAGAAATTAAAAAACTGCTCAGGCACAACGATAGTATCTCCATCTCGAACTTCAACATCTTCATCCAGTTTCCCCTTTTCGATTATGTCAACCATGTTCAATTCCTTGGTCTCTACCTTACCTGTAACAGGGGATCTTCTGATAAGTTTTACGTTTTTTTTATTCGCGAACTCCAGGAAACCGCCGCTGCGGATAATAACCTTACTTACCGTCATCTCTTCACCCGCGGGCAATTTAAGCGCGCCCTGGCGCGCGACTAAACCGGAAACATAGACAGTGCCGCCTTTACTTGAAGCTGATGTATGAGGCACAAAACCGGAAACCGGAGGCAAAACGCTTACAGTCGCATGATAAAAATATTTTTCCTCAAGCTTTTCTTTGATCTTGCCGGCGAGCTCCGAATAGGTTAAACCTGTCGCTTCGATCCTTTCAGGGATCAAAGGAAATTCTATTTTCCCGTCAGCCTCTACATCATATACACCATTTAATCCTTGCTGCTCAGCGACTTTAATGGTCACTTTATCCCCTTCTGAGATTTTTTGTTTGTACTCTTCTTCCGAAAAACCATTGGAGCAAAAAGTAACTAAAGCAGCAAAAACAACAGATATCTTAACCAGTCGATCAAAGAAACCTTTCACCTTTTTCTCCTTACACAATAAATCGGATCAATTCAATAAAAACAGCCCTATACTCTCTTTTGCTAAGGGAATCACTTCAGGCTTCTGAAAGATTAAAAACTCGCGGGCTTTTTATCAGAAATTGTGGATCAATTGGACAACTGCTTCATGTTGCCTGTAATCTTTTCCGTGTAAGTTTGAATCTTTATACGCGAAATCGTAACTTATTCCTAATGTCGCGTATTTCGCGATAAAATACTTGATCCCTCCACCTATTTGATAAATTTCAGATTTCTCTTTTGTCTCAGCAGCTCCACCTTCAGCATTGTTTATGTAGGCCGCAATACCATTAAGATTGATCCTGTCGTTCAGCTCATGGGTTATCGTATATTTTGTAACATATGACTTGTAATAATCATGTCCTTGAGTATACCCCTGCTGCGGTGAAAGCGAAAATGTTACTTTCTGCGTAGTTAATCTTGAAAGCCTGTTGGTCAATGAACCGGAATAGATCATATTACTGTAATCTGATTCATCCGGCGCTGTATCTGTTTTCTTGAAATCATACCAGGAATACCCTGCACCAACCTCTCCAACAAGGTACGGTGTAATATCACCTCGCACCCCTCCGATAATTGAGTTCCCGAAACTATCGTTCATAGTATCTTTCCTGCGTTTTGTCATGTCCGCCGTATAACGAGTAAAAACATCCAAAACCGGCATTACTTCAAAACCTGCATCGGCAAATGCGATGTATGAGTCCTGGTCTAAAAGATCATAATCCTGATTATAGCTTTTGTAGGAGTAATCAAATCCAGTCCTTAATGTTAACTTCCCTAAGTCGCCTGTAGCGGCTATACCGGCAGAAGGTGAAACACTCTTAAACAGATCGCTTTCTACAATACCCAGCTGTTCTGTTGTGGGAGTAGATGAAATATTAAATCCTTGATGCAGGTTAAACGACCATTTGCTGAAAATAAGATCTAACGATTGAACTGTATTGCTGTTTACATGGCTAAATGCGTTGTTGTTAAAATAATACGTCCAATCAGTGTTGTTTAATAATGTATATCGATGTGTTCCGCCAAATGGTAGTTGTATGGTAACCGTTTCTCCAAGTTTGCTTCCCCAAGAAGACTTCTCCCTGGATCTAATATCATAAGCCGGATTGCTGTTATAGCTCACTCCTTCCCGCACTTGCAGGTCAATTTCAAAAGGACTAGCATTAAATGAAGCATAAGCGTTTGAAGTACAGGCCATCATGAACGCGAAAATAAGAATAATACTCGCTTTTAAAACTTTGCTCATCTCTACCCCTTTTTTAGCTTCAGAATTTTTTTAGAAACAACATTTATTTTGCTATTGAAATTACGGATCCATTGCCGGGTTATGGTGTCGCCGGCGACATAGTTTCCTCTTCCGAAGTACGCCAACCCGGAACCGTTGTAAAGCCCTGTACGATAATTACCGGCGAATCCCCCGTTAAGGATCTTTTATTGCCTTCAGGATCCGTGTACTCAACTGTCCCGGAAGTAACTTTCATATCATAGTTGCCATCCGCAAGCATCGTTAAACTTATGCCGGCGCCAGCCGGTATCGAAACTTTAGATCCATCAGGGAACACTACAACAATAGGGCCCCCACCAGTCGCGGTATTAGTAATAGTTAAATTCCTTGTTCCCTCGTCAACAGTTAAACCAAGCTGTTGCCCTTGTTCCATATACACTTTTGCGATACCTACCGTAACACTTGACGAACCTGATTCCGCGTTTACTGTAACCCCTTTTGTTTCAGCATCATAAGTGACGTTGACCTTAGCTCCGTTAGTATCAGTAACTGTAGCCGTAGGATTACCCTCATCAAGTATAACTTTTCCGTCAGCACTCATAACTTCTATCTTACCATCAACAGCTGATACGTTTATTTCCGCAAACGCGGTTGATGCGCATAGAGCTACTGATAAGCATATCACTGACATAAAAGCGTTCTTTAGCATAATTCCCTCCTGATCAGACTTTAGACATTACTGCGCCTTGCAGTTAAGTACGATATATATGGTATAAACTATACATCAAAATGTCAAGATGTCAAGCGCTGTTTTCTCTGGGTCAGCTTTTAGACGTCAGATGTCAGAGGGGAAAATGGGGACAAACACTATTTCCCCTCTTTTCCCGGCCTGCCCTTCGGCCTGTAATTTAGTTTCGTCCCGATTTTATCAGATAACATCTTCAAAAGATCGCTATTCGTCCCTTATTTCTGCCATCGGGATGGTGGCAGAGGGGGGATCGGGCTATAGCGGTATGTCTTTGGCCCATTCCCTGTCGGCGAGGTACCATTCCACGGTCCTTTTGATGCCTTCTTCCAGGGAAACCGTGGGGGGGTCCGGAAACCGATACCGAACTCACCCTGTATGTTTTTCGCGCCCGCCTTTTTCAACCGGCATTTCAATGGATCGCATATATGGGTAGCCACTTGACCAGGCCCATATTGGATCGCAAGTATTTTACACGTTATTTTGTTAAAAAGTGTTACATAACAGATAAGGATAGGAGTATTCCCTAAGACATCACATTATGTAAATGCCAAGTAGTGGTTGCAATTTGCATAAAAAGATGGTATACTTCATCCATGATGATCAAAAGAGACTCGGAAAAAAAATTAAAAGAACTGGCGAGCAGGTACAGTGTCGTTATGCTGATAGGCCCGCGTCAATCCGGGAAAACCACGCTGTGTCGTAACGTATTTAAGAATAAACCGTATGTATTACTGGAAAACCCGGACCAGCGCGAATACGCGCACAATGATCCGCGCGGTTTTCTGGCGCAGTTCCCGGACGGAGCCGTTTTCGACGAGATACAGAAAGTCCCTGAATTGATCGAATATTTGCAGGGTATTGTGGATTCCTCAAAACAGAAGGGGTTGTTCATACTTACCGGGAGCCAGAACCTTTTATTGTCCCATAAAATAACCCAGTCTCTGGCCGGGAGAACGGCAATACTGAACCTGCTTCCCTTTTCATTCCACGAGATCCGGGAAACCATATCGAACATGTCCATAGATGAGATCATCTTTACGGGGTTCTTCCCGCGGATATATGATGAACATCTGCCTCCGGCGGAGGCGTTAAATTTTTATTTCAAGACCTATATCGAACGTGACGTAAGAGAGCTTATTAATTTAAAAGATCTTCTCCGTTTTCAAACTTTTATCCGGCTTTGCGCCGCCAGGACGGGACAGGTTTTAAACGTTTCATCGCTCGGGAACGAGGCCGGTGTTTCGCACCAGACGGCCAGAGACTGGCTTTCCCTGCTCGAGGTCAGCTTTATTGTTTTCAGACTGCCGCCGTTCCACCGCAATTATAATAAGCGTCTCGTAAAATCGCCGAAACTGTATTTTTATGATGTCGGTCTTGCCGCCCATCTCCTGGAAATAACTACTGTTTCCCATGTAAGGAATCACCCGTTAAGAGGAAATCTGTTCGAAAATATGGTCGTCGCCGAGCTCATAAAGGATAAGTTCAACCAGGCGAAAGAAAATAATTTATGTTTTTTCAGGGACAGCAATGAAAACGAGGTCGATATCATCGACCAGCAAGCCGACGGTTTAACCGCCGTCGAGATCAAATCAAGCCAGACGATCACTCCGGGCCTTTTTAAGGGGCTTAACTACCTTGAAAAGATATCCAAAGACCCTGTCGTGGAAAAATATGTGATCTACGGAGGGGATATATCTCAAAAAAGAACAAACGCGCATGTCCTCGGGTTCCGGAACTATTACCGGTCTCTTCATGTTTAACAACTTGAATGTTAAGCATGCAAAGCCTTCATCTCTGCCGGATGAAAAGTAAGCATCGTGAACTTAGATCCCTCGACTCGGTCACTTCGTTCCCTCGCTCGGGATGGTAAACGGGATGACAAAGCCAGTGTACCCCTATCGGGGTTCTACTTGGAATGACAGGGATGGGGGTAGCGGGTTATAGCGGTATGTCTTTGACCCATTCCCTGTTGGCGAGGTACCATTTGCGTCTTGCGTCTTGCGTTCTGCGTTATGCGGTATGCGGTATGCGTTATGCGACAGGGATATTCCGGTATTTTTGATCCGGCTGTCCCGGGCATGCTCTCATTGCGGGAAAATACGCTTTTATTGCCGATAAATAGTGTCAGACACTATTTATCCTCTTTTCCCGGCCTGCCCTTCGGCCTGTAATTTGGCGTCTTGCGTTATGCGTTCTGCGTTCTGCGTTCTGCATAAATAAATGAAAGAAAATACCTCTAAAAGTTGTCTATATTAGCAGGACAACTTTTCGTTGACTGGGTTTTCTGTGGCATCGTTGAAATCAACCAATTGAAGAGTGGGGAAATAATCAAAGCGAAGTTAAAAAGGAAAAAATAAGTAATGAAGAAAAACCTTACTTTTCTGGAAAAATTTGAGTCGAACAATATTGAGTATAAAGAAGCAAAGGATGCATTACCGCAGAATATTTGGAAAAGCGTTTCAGCTTTTGCAAATACGAAAGGTGGAATTATTATTTTAGGGATCAAGCAAGAGCATGAAAAGATAATCAAACAAGGTGTCAATAACCCGCAAAAAATAGTCGATGATTTTGTTTCGACAGTGAGTGAAAAGTTTAACTTTTGTCCTGTTGTAAAACCTGAAATTGTGAAGGAGAAAAATAGGTATTTTATAGAGATTCATACACTTCAAAAAAATGAGGCAAGAGAGGTTTCGCTGAAAAATAAGGATTTATTAAAAGCATATGATTTGCTCTCAAAAGATGGAAAACATCTAACGGTTGCCGGGCTTTTGCTTTTCGCGAAAAGTACTATTGTAAAAAGATATATGCCACATTTCAGGGTAGATGTTATTCGTATTAAAGGAACGGAATGGGGCAAAGATAAAGATCCATTTTTA
>JBDRFA010000070.1:0-5135 GCA_043819235.1 Candidatus Omnitrophota bacterium
CGGTTAACCTCCTTGACAGTTATTTTATCGTTTTCACGTATAAACGTCTTTCCGGATGCCAGCTGTAAAGCCATCGTCAGCATTTCCATAAGCCTGACATATGAATCGTCTTTTAACTCCACAGGATCTATCCCTACACAAAACGCTTTTTCCTGATCGTCATCACTGACGGACCTTATTTCATTAAATCCGGGGCTTTCAATAGTCGAACGGCTTGCCAGAACAACCATGTCTTTTAAAGAAACCCTGCCGCTGTCCACTGCCTCTCTTATCTTCCCGGCAAGTTTTTCCGATGATGCCCTGATAACTTCGATATTCTTGAATTTTCCGATCTCCTGTATAAGTTTGCCTGTAAAATTCGCCTGGCCGTCGGGGACCCAGTCGGTTTCAATCGCAATGATCTTCTTCTCTTCCGGGTCCTCAACTATCGCGCCATCACGTATCTTTCCCGTTTCCTCCAGAACCGACCCTGCCCAGACAGGTTCGGTTATTTCATACACACTTCCTCTTACTTTCCTGATATCGGGTTTCACCGCGGGCATTTCCAATCCATCCAATATTTCCTGCACGCCGTCCACCTGTTGCCCTGCCATAGGGACCTGCCCATAACGGGGCACTTCTTCTCCGGGCAGCATCGCGTTCTTTATTTCCATTATCAAGCCGAGGTCCCGAAGATAAGAAAAGCACCTGTCCATCGCTTCACGCGTCATGCCTTGACCGAACGGTACCAGTTCATCAACGTTAAAAGCCCCTCTGGCGCCCATAAAACGATATACGGCGGCCGCTGTAGGGACATCCACGAACCTGAAACATGCCGCACCCATGCCTCTAAAGCCAAAATCCAGGGTAAGCCTTTCCGCCAGTACCGGGAGCCTTTCCCTCTCTCCATCTTCCAGGTTACGAAAGATCTCCGGATAATCCTCCATGAATTTTTTTATTTCCGTCTCGTACAACCTTTCCCCGTTCTCTACTATACCGAACCAGAAATATAACATCGCCGCCAGGTTAACGTACAGGTGCCCGCGTCCGCGTTCCCCCTGCGCCCATTTTTCGTCAAGGACTAACTCTGTTCTGCCGTCCCGGATCCGGAAATGCCCCCTTATTTCGTGTATGGCTACTGAATAAAGTATGGATTCATACACATTGCCTATATTTTTATAAGTCCCATCGGGCTGCTCATCATATATCGCCCCCTCCTCTTTATCCCTCATACCTATACTGGCCAGCTTATACATGATCTTCACAAAATTCTCATTAAGCGCTATCGTCCCGTCCGGACGCGCCTGCGCGGTAGGGAGTATCGAATCTGACAGATGCTCAATGACCACCTTCATCATACTTCCCGGCATATCCGCCAGGCTTATTTTTTTGCCTCCGGGGCTCACGGAACCGTATCTCTCTATTTCCGCCTCAGCCACATGTTTAAATATCTCTGTTATGTCCGTCAGAACGTCCTGGCATTCAGGACTGGAGAGATTAACATCACTTACGTCTATCATATATTTAGGATAAAAAAGAGTATCTCCCTCGTTACCCCTGGCAGCCACGATATTCTCGATCGCCGTTACCACATACTTAAGAGAGACATCGAACGCGGCCAGATCGAAATCCTTTTTGCCCGGATCGAACGCGGAAAAGGCCTTCCTGAACCTGCCAACTGTCCCGGGGGGCATGGTCGGATCCACGGCCAGCAAGAACTGCTCCATTATCGCCCCGGACCGGGATATCTCATCCCTGTCGTACGGCAGGACCATCCCTCCCGTAACAAGCACCGCCTTTTTTGAAAGAAACAGTTTTCCGGAAGACACGAAACCGCTTAACAGCCTGTCCAACCCTGCCGCTCCTATGCCTTTCAGGAACGCCGCTACCCTTCTGACGCTTTCATCAGTGCTGTCAACAACCGCTATTTCTATCCCGTCAACGGATGTCTCCCGGATGAGTTCGTCAAATACTTCCCGACTTAATTTTCCGGCACGGAATAACTCCCCGGTATATTCTTTGTACTCTTCTTCCGTATGGACTGCCGTCCGGATCCGGCCGTCGTCCGTTTTGATCACATACGAATAATAACACTTTCCGTTCACTTCACATCTTACGGTCTGGATATCGACCTGCCCTCCGCTTACTATAGGAGTAAGATCCACCTCAAGAGGGCGTAATGTTGATAAAACTACCTCTATCTTTTTCTCTCCCAGATCAGAAAAAACCGAGCTTGTTTTGGCATCAATCCCTGACAGGTAAAGGGGGTCCTTTCCGATCTTATTCAAAAGGAATGTTGTGAGTACAAGTTTATCACCCTTTGTCTGGTTCAGAATAGGCCTGGTAGAAAGGTCCGGGGAAAGCGCTCCACTCTCGCGTTGCCCCGCTTCGGGATAAGAGAAGGTATAGCCGTTCATCACGTTACATAAGAACGCGACAATTATGACAATGGCTACAGCTCTTATGCTGAATGTCACCCCGCTGCTTTCTCTCATACACTCACGCTCCCGGCGTATGTATTGTCTGCACCCAACTATGCCGCGACAATATCACCGCTGATTGCTTATTTGCCTTTTTTTTAGATTAACGATACACTAATAGTATAAAGGATTAGAAGTTATTATTCAATGGAAATTTATAACTTTTTTATGTCTTAATAAATTCCCATTAAAAATGTCGCAGGTTATCGGAAAATGAGTGATAGATTAGCTGGCGAAAGAAGCGCTTATTTTTCGAGGAGTTAAAGTAATACGGCTTTAATTTGATCAGTATTGTAGCTATGGCACAAAACGAAAACATTTTTATGATGGGACTGTTCACTATGCTCCGTACCGGGAGGATCCACACCGGGCGGAGGGGCCCGGGTAGGAGTATAGTGAACAGTCCCATCTCGGTTATCCACCAAAAATAACAATACCAATCAGGTTTAAATGGTATTAGACAAACTATCGGACCCTTGTGTCCCCGGAATTATCTCCGGGAACTTCGCTCGGATCCTGCACAGGGGCACGGCGCGCCGTGCCCCTACCCTGCCGACGTCACAAGAACCCTTTCTCGATAAGCATATTCCTGGTGATAGCGCCGGCTGCCGTTTTCCGGGCGGCGTGTTTCGCCGCCATGTCGAATTCCACGTTCACGTGGTCCCCGGCTTTTCTTGAGGGAAGGACAGTATTACATAGCGTATGCGGGATAAGGAATATCCGGAAAGAACCGCGCGAGACTTCCCCTATGGTCAGGCTGACGCCGTCGACGGCCACGGACCCTTTTGGGAGGAGGTATTTTTCGTCGCCGGGCCCGGCGGCGATATCGAGGACCCATCCGTCGGCCGTCTTGCGGTTCTTCTTCACGGTCCTTTCCCCGTCGACATGCCCCGAGACCATGTGCCCGCCCATGCTGTCCCCGGCCTTAAGCGCGTTCTCAAGGTTCACCGGCATAGCGGGCCTTAACCGCTTGAGGCTGGTATTTTTAAAAGTGTTCCCGACCACGTCGAAAGACAAATATCCATCGCTGCCGACGACGCTCAGGCACACACCGTTAACAGCGACGCTGTCCCCGAGGTTAACGCCCTTCAAGGTCCTTTCGCAAAGTATTTCCAGCCGTACCACCCCCGCCTTCCTGACAAGGCGTTTGACTTTCCCGACTTCAGTGACTATCCCGGTAAACATGTTTTTTCCCCTCGTTATACAGCTTAAATTAAGCGCTTTTCGCGACTTGGGGGATATACGGCGCGCCGCAGCTACTTGCGGATCCGGGCCCTCACCATGATATCTCCACCGCTTTCGCTTATTTCGATGTTATCCAGTTTAACGGCTTTCGCGATCTCCTGTACGCCTCGGCCCCTGACCGACGAGTAACCGCCGCCGATCAGGCACGGGGAGATAAAAAAGACCACCTCATCTATCAGCCCCCCGTCCATAAGGCCGCCTATAAGTTCCCCGCCGCCTTCGGCCAGAACGTTCACCATGCCCCGCCGGGCCAGCTGTTCCATTAAAAGGTCGAGCGGGACCCTGCCCTTCCTGCTTCGCGTGACTATAACTTCGACGTTCTTTATCTTCCTGAATTTTTTTATCCTGGACGCCGGCGCAAGTCCGGTCGTACCTATAATGACCGGGGCTTTCCCCGCTGTCCTGATAAGGTTTGAATCCGTCGGAAGTTTCAGGCGAGTATCCACCACGACGCGAGCGGTATCGTACCCTTTCTTTTTCTCGTCGAGAAGGAACGGGTCGTCCTTAAGGGCGGTATTTATGCCTATCATGATGCCGTCGAACGCCGGACGCATCTTTTTGACATACCCGCGTGAAACCGCGGAAGATATCCATTTCGATGTCCCGTCCTTCGCGGCGATCTTCCCGTCCAGAGACTGCGCCACTTTTACCGTAACGTAGGGGCGCCCTTCGGTGATAAATTTCACGTACTTCCTGTTAAGCTCCGCCGCTTCTTTCGCGCACAGGCCGGTAACCACTTTGATCCCGGCTTTTTTCAGCTTGCGGATACCGCGCCCGCTGTTTATGGGGTTCGGGTCCTTCATCGCCACGTTCACCGCGGTAATACCGGATGCGATTATCGCGTCCGTGCACGGCGGCGTCTTCCCGTAATGGCCGCACGGCTCGAGGGTCACGAACATCTCCGCGCCCCGGCACGGCCCCGAAACGTTTTTTATGGCCGCCACCTCCGCGTGGTCCCGGCCCGCCTTCCTGTGGTGCCCCTTGCCGATAACCTTCCCGCCCCTCACAATGACCGCCCCGACCATCGGATTAGGATAAGTCCTATCCTCCGCCCTCACGGCCAGTTCAAGCGCCATCCTCATATAATCTATCGGCTTCATATTTTTTTATGCAACAAGTTAGGGCGCTTTCAGCGCCAACTGGACCATTGACCATAGACCATTGACTATAGACCTTTAGCCCCGGCAAAACAACGTCCATTTTACACGTATCCCTCCGAGAAAAAGTCGAGGGTGTTTACAAAGAATAGTTTAAACACCTATTAAAAAGGAGGAAACAATGTCATACAGTAAACCAAATGCCAGTCAACCTACGCAAACTAAAAATAGAGTAAGCCCATCTCCCGGTTCTGGGCTCTGAGTTGTGTGTTTGGATGTTTGTATAGGTTTTTGTGAATTGTCAAAATCGGCGATTAGAGGTAGGGAACTTATC
>JBDRFA010000071.1:0-10631 GCA_043819235.1 Candidatus Omnitrophota bacterium
AATATGGCACAAAGTCCGTTTTTTCGTCAAGCTTCAGGATGAACGCGCTTATGAGTTTCGCGGTGTTCTCGGCGTCTTTGAGGTCTATCAGTTCTACCGGCGTATGCATGTAGCGGTTCGGTATGCTTACAAGGCCCGTCGCTACGCCCGCGCGTGTAAGCTGCATGATGTTCGCGTCGGTACCGGTGCCCCTTGATATTCCCTCCACCTGATAAGGTATTTTCTCTTTTTCGGCGGTCTCTACCAGAAGTTCGAAAACTTTGTGGTTGATATTGGGCCCGCGCGCTATTACCGGGCCGCCGCCGACGTTGATATCGCCTATACGCCTTTTGTCGATGCCGGGGACGTCCGTCGCGAAAGTGACGTCGATCGCGATGCCGACGTCCGGAGATATGCCGTAAGCGCTGGTCCTGGCGCCCCTTATCCCGAGTTCTTCCTGGACGGTGGCGACGCCGTATACGGAAGCGGCCATGCTCTTCTTATCGGAAAGTATGCGCAGGCATTCGCTCGCGACGAACGCCCCGATACGGTCGTCAAACCCTCTCCCGACCACTTTCGTGCCGTACAGGTTCTCGAAACCGACCGCGGGGACCGCCGGGTCGCCTATGGCTATCCTTTCCAGCGCCTCTTTTTTATTTTTTGCTCCTATATCTATCCACAGGTCCTTGATCTCGGAGACTTTTTTCTTTTCCTGTTCTTCCAGCAAATGTATGGGTTTTCTCCCGATTATGCCGAAAACGTCGCCTTTACGGCTTTTTATCAGGACTCTCTGCCCCGGTGCCAGATGCAGGTCCACCCCCCCTATCGTGGAGAAATAAATGAACCCGTTATCGTCTATGTGTTTTACCATATAGCCGATCTCATCTATGTGCCCCGCCAGCATCACACGCGGCCGGCCCTCGCCGTTAAGGACGCCTATCACGTTACCGTGCACGTCGGCTTTGATCTCGCCGGTGAAAGACCTCGTGCGTTCCTTCCAGATGACCGCCGCGTCTTTTTCGAACCCGGAAGGGCTGTGGCTGTTGATCAACGCTTTCAAAAAATCGATGGATTCGGTTCTCATTCAGATCTCCTTCTGTTGCGCGTCCGCTATTTATACGCTACTCCCTTAATTTCTTCCACGTACTTTTGCGCCGAGAAGGCGGCGGTCGCGCCGTCGCCGCAGGCGGTGATGACCTGGCGCAGGAGTTTCGCACGGCAATCGCCGCAGGCAAAGGCGCCTTCGGCTGAAGCGCTCATCCCCTCATCCGTCATGATATGGCCATATTTGTCCATTTGCACGGTACCCGCGAGAAATCCGGTATTCGGTTCCCATCCGGCGAAAATGAAAACCCCGTCACAGGCCTTGTCGGTTATCTCGCCGGTATCGCGGTTCTTTACGCGCACGCCTTCTACTTTATTCCCGCCGTATATTTCTTCGACCGTGGATCCCAGTATGAACTTTATCTTTTCATCGGCCACGGCCCTTTCCTGAAGGATCTTCGCGGCGCGGAGGCGGTCCCTGCGGTGGATGATCGTAACGGTTTTGCCGAACCGCGTAAGGAACACGGCTTCCTCGACCGCCGTGTCGCCTCCCCCGACGACCACAATGTCCTTTTCACGGAAAAACGCCCCGTCGCAGGTGGCGCAGTACGAGATCCCTTTCCCCAGGAACTCGTCTTCCCCCGGGACCATCAGTTTTTTGGGACGCGCGCCGCTGGCGATAATTGCGCTCAGGGCCTCCTTCGCGCCGTTCTCGTCCTCGACCCGCCATACGGGGGCGGCGCCTTTACCAGAACGGGAGGCCACGTTGCTGACCGTCCCCATGACGCATTCCAAACCGAAAGAAACGGCCTGTTTTTTGAACGTGGCGACAAGGTCAAAACCGTTCATTTTTTCCACGCCGGGATAATTTTCGATAAGGTCGGTCATCGTCGCCTCTCCCATGACGGACATGCTCTCGATAAGGAGGGTTTTCATGCGTGCCCTTGAAGCGTAAAGCCCGGCCGTAAGCCCCGCCGGCCCGCCGCCTATTATGATTATATCGTAAACGTCATTTACGGTGTTACTATTCTCCTTCATTGAACCTTCCTCTTTAGTTTACAACTGTATGATATGCCCCGCTTTTACGGCAATATAATTGTTATGGTACTTGCCGTGCAGGATGCGCCTCGCTTTTTCTCCCGAACAGTGCGCGGGGGCTATTTTTTCAATGCCCATATGCCGTAATTCCGAAATAACGCCGGCGATAGAATCAGTATCCATATTTTCCAGGTGGAATCCGCCGAGCGCCATATACAGCCGGTCCGTTTTAAATGTTTTCCGGACATATCCCAGCATCTTTAATATGCCCGGACGCGCGCATCCGACTATGGCGGAAATGCCCTTAGTCCCTTTTACCACGAGGGCCTGTTCACAGACGGGGTTTTCGTCATCCGCGTCCGAGATCTCGCCTGTCAGGAAAACTCCTTTGAGGATCTCAACGGTTTTTTTCACGAGAGTAAGTTTCCCCCCGCTTTCTTTCACGCATTTTTTGAAGGTTTCGCTTGAAGAGGGGCACGCGTAAACTTTGAGGCCGTCCTTTCTCTTAAGGAGTTCCCACAGGCCGCCCGTGTGGTCCCAGTGTTCATGCGATATCACGACCGCTTCAATTTCCGGGATGGACACCATCATGCGGTCCATATTGGCGATGAGCGAGTGGGACGATTCTCCTGTGTCAAAAAGTATTTTGTTCCCGACCAGGCAGGAAAATCCCGGACCGGGTTCGAGCCCTTTTTTCGTCAGATTGTCGGATATGACCTTAACGTACATTATTCCCTTTCCCCGAATATTTTTGTGCCGATACGCACAATATTTGCCCCTTCTTCTATCGCAATACCATAGGATCCCGTCATCCCCATGGAAAGATATTTCATCTCCACGCCGGGGATGGCTTTCGCTTTTATGTAATCGAAGGCCTTTCTGGTCTCCGCGAAAGCGGCCCGCGTTTCCCCGGGGCTTCCGGAAACCGGCCCCATTGTCATAAGCCCCATCACCTTGATATGCGGGAACGCCGCCATGGCCTCTGCCAGGGCGTACGCGTCCTCCGGGAAAACGCCGGACTTCCGCGTTTCGCGGGCGCTGTTGATCTCTATCAAAACGGGCATGACCCGGTTTATCCCGGCGCATCGCTCATCGATCTCTTCTGCCAGGCCGATAGAATCCACCGTTTCGATCAGGTCAAAGAGCGTTACGGCTTTTCGCACTTTATTTTTCTGGAGATGCCCGATAAAATGGCATCGCGCGTCCGGCGCAATGGCGTCCATGGTGCGCGCCGCTTCCTGCACGTAATTATGGCCTATGATCCGCACCCCCGCTTCTATGACAGCCCGGATCTCGTCGCTTGTCCGCGCCTTCGCCGCGGCGACAAGCTGAACATGAGCGGGAAGCTCCTTCAGTATATTTTCTGCGTTCTGTCGTACGTCGGCGAGGTTCATTTAATTATAAGTTTCTGCGGCTTTTCGTTCTTGCTATGGTCTTTCGGGCCGCGGGTCGTTTTCATAAGATCGAGCGTGCCGGATCTTTTAAGCTTTTCGAAAATAAGCAGCCATACGCAGTCAAGCTCTTTCGACACTTCGCATTTCCCGTCCTTCGTCCCTCCGCAGGGCCCGTTCAACAGCCCTTTCGGGCAGCGCGTGACGGGGCAGATGCCGCCGGTGGAAGAGAGAAGGCACTCGCCGCAAAGCGAACATTTCTGGTCAAAGCGGGCTTCTTTCAGTGTAATTTTAGTTATTTCCCCCTGGAAAAGCGTATCGTTCGCGGGGAAAACATCCTTGTTCTCTATCACTTCGGCCAGTGCCTGCGTTCCGCCGCCGCAGGCGCACGAAAGGACCGCGTCCGCGGCATCGATCTCAGCCGCGTTTTTCCGGATCAGCCGTTTTACCTCCAGAAGATTGCATGCCGGATCAAGGACGGCCCGTCCGGTAACGGTTATGCCTTTTTTCAGAAGCTGTTTTTCCAGGTCTTTTAAGTCTTCTTCCCCGCCGGTCTTACAGACCGTGGCGCAAAGGGCGCATCCGGCGAGATAGACCTTTTTCGCGCCGCCCAGCTCTTCCAGTATTTCCCGGAACGGTTTCTGTCTGGTGATGATCATTGTCTTTTTCCCCTCATCATTTCCCGCCTGCGGCAGGCGCAGGCGGGAACGCGCTAAGCGGTAAAGCAGGTTACATTTAACGCATACAGAGGCTTTTAAGTTTTGTTTTCTGTTCCGCGGTCAATATTTTTCCGAACTGGGCGATGGCGGAAATTGTCGTTTTGGCTTTCTGTTTCTTAGTGTCGTATTTTTTGGTGATGAGCGCGTCCACGGCGTCCATGTTTATCTCGTCTTCCCACATCGCCGATTTCAGGTCCACCATGACAATGTCGATCTCGGCCTGCAGCTTTATGAGGTTTTTCTTGGTCTGGATCTTCAGGGCCTTTATCGCGTCAAGCTGTTCCTGCGAAAGGCCGAGTTCCTGCTGGTTCTTGTACACCATCATCACTTTCTTGTGGAACTTCTCTTCGAGGTCCATGTGGCCGCCGTCTTTTTTGCCCATCATCATACATTTGCCGCCCATATCCGCGTAACCGGACGGTACGGTAAAAGCCAGCGCTACCAAAAGCGCGATCGTGACTGCCAGGATCTTTTTCATGACGACCTCCTTGTTTTTGGTGTTTTGCTTCATAACATCGTATTGTATTAGTATAACGATATGCGGCGTTCAGTCAATAGACACCTTTAACCCGGATTTTGCAATAGCAAAATCCGACCGACAGGCGGGTAGGGGCACGGCACGCCGTGCCCCTACTGCGATGGGGAACCAATACGCCGAAAAATTGATCGGCGCCGGTTGCAATACGACTTTAACTTGATCAGTATTGTAGCTATGGCATAAAACGAAAACATTTTTATGATGGGACTGTTCACTCTTGCTCCGTACCGGGAGGATCCACACCGGGCGGAGGGGCCCGGGTAGGAGTATAGTGAACAGTCCCATCTCGGTTATCACCAGAAATAACAATACCAATCGGTATTAGACGGAGCGGGCTGTGGCGCGGAGGCTGTCTATGAACGTCCTGAGCGTTTCGCCGATCTTGAGCTTTGTTATCTCGAGCAGGGTTTTCAGGACTTTTTTAAATCCCGTTACCGTTTCTTCGCTGCAGGCAACGGTCACAACACTTGATTCTTTTATGCTGCTTACCGCGCGTTTCAGGAGGTTCATGACCGCTATGGCCGGGATGATACGGTTCACACGTTCCGCGACCTCATCGTTATCCGGCCGGCCGGCGATAATGAAATTAGCGCTGTCGTCCGTACCTTTGGTATCGGTTATATGCCGCATGACCAGCGCGATCTCATCCTGCAGGGATTCGCCGGTAGTTATCGAAATGCCCTGTAACGGTATTTTTACGTCCCTTCTCTCGAAATGCGCCTGGACCGATTCGATGATATTCGCTTCGACCCCGGATAATTCTGTGATATTGGCCGGCTTTGCCGTTCCGGGAACGGCTTTGTTCATAACTTCCGTGAGCCCCCCTGCTCTATCCGTAATGACACATATCCGCAAGTCCGGTAATTTCGCCAGGGTTAAAAGTGACGGGACCATAAGGTCGACACTGAACCCGGCTTCTTCCCTCGCGTCTATGACTATCGCCTGCTGAGCGCCTTTCGGGATCACGCCTTTATCGACGAACGTATTCCTCAACTCCATGATCTCTTCCTCAAGGCTTTGGGCTATGGCTATGCCCTGGTGCCGTATCATCACCGCGCGGGACTCGTCCCTGCTTTTATCCCGCATATACTCGTCCAATTTAACATGCAAACCGAGTAGTTTTCTTCTCTCGTGATCCTCCCGCGGGAGCCTTTTATCCCGAGCTTCCTTATAATCCTTGAGTGACCGGACGTTTTCCCTGACCCAGGCTTCCTCGTCCTCCGGGGTTATACCCGCCGATAAAGAGGTATCTGCCTGAACACCTGACTTGTAAGCCTCGAAAAGCGATCCCAGGATATCGTCCATCGGCATCTCATCGGGGATAGAGTCCTTGATCGTCCTCATCGCGGTCTTTATCTCCGGGGTGTCCAAGTTCGATATCGAACCGGCATCCATGCCGGCGAGGTACGGTTCCATCGTCATAAAAGACTGTTTCCTGGCCAAAGCAACGACACTGTTTATGCTGACATCATTTAATTCCGTTAAGTCAACAAGCAAACGTGTAACCGGCGCACCCTTTAAAGCCGTTAGGTATTCTTCGCCCTTTTTTCCCTTTTCTGCTGAAACGAAATGTATATCCGGATATTCCCTTCCTGAATTTAATTCCCTTACTTTTTCTTCATTTCCGACTATACCTATCACCGCGACCTTCTGCGCCAGTTTTATCATCTCGGTCAGCTTCATATCCTCTTCAGGGAACGCCTGACGAGTAAAGGCACGGATAACATAATGAGGTCTGTTCTCCACGAAATATTTGAGCATATCCCGCTGCCGATATTCATCCTCGTGCTCCTCCAGCCATAATCTCCCCGTATCGTTAAGAAGACCTTCCAACCAGTCAAGAACTTCGGAATCAGCTTGGCTTAAATACTCCATGAATTCATGGAAACCCGCTGCCGGATGTTTTGAAAGTTTTTTATCAATGGCGAGGAAATTTGTCCTGCCCGTCCCAAAAAAACCGTCAAGGCCTCCCTCCGTAAGTACGATCTGCGCGGGTAAAGTATCCAGTTTATTCAAAAGATAGTTCCGAAACAGTTTTGAATCGATCTTTTCGATAATCTCTTTAATGCTTTGAAGAAACCTTTGTCTGTCGTCGCCAATCACTTTTTCCTGTTTCATCTCGGACAGGTCGAGTACCTCCCCGGTTTCGACATGACGAAGTTTTCCCGTCAGTTTTCCGTTCTTAAAATCGAGCGTCTCGATCTCCTCGAATTTACCCATCAAGTGTCCCATAACCGGAACTTCTTCCGCCAGGTAAAGCTCATTTATCGGTGAAACTATACATTCCGGAGGAACATCTACAATTTTAATGCTTCCGTCCGGATTCTGGATCTTATACTTCAATTCTCTTGATCCTGCTTTCTTCGATACGACTTCGGGCCCTCCGGACGGGAACTTATTTTTTATGCCCGCGATAATACCCAGCAACTGGCTATGATCCCCCGGACTCAAAGAACTAATCACATTAAGATCCTGAGATGCTGATGTTGCATCTTCGAAGGTCGCTACAGGTTTTAAAAGCTCTTTTGCCACTTCGCGAATATGCGCTCCTCTCAATTGTGTTTCCCCGCTTTCCAGAAAACCATCGGATAATTTATCTAAAAAGACTCCGGCGTACCCCACCGATGCCCTATCGGTCGTCACGATAATAGTCGGTAGACCGCGAACCTCGATAACGGGATTTGCTTCTTCACATTTTTTGTACAAGTCGTTGATCACATTGGTCCAGAAAGCTTTCGCATGACACGTATCTACCATTATTACCATTTGGGACAGGTTAAAATGTTTTTTCCCGGATTCAACAATGGCCTGCATGAACCCGTTGTCTACCATCTCCTCATAAGAAATGCGGCTAAACCTCCTGATTTTTTCATCCGATTTTCCTCGCGGGGCATCGAATTCCGATGGACCCGAAAACATTATATCGCCCGGAGTACCGTGCAGGGCCAGCCATAAGACAGTCTTTTCCGGTGTCATTTTCAAAGAATCCCTTGAAGCTCCCTTTATTAGGTTCAATATGCTATCTTTCATTGAAGCATTTACTTCCCATCCAGGACTGCCGACAATGCTGGAAACCTGGCTGTTCCCTTTTGCCATATATTCGATCTCACATTTTTGGGCGATAGAAAGGATCGTATTTTGTTCACCTGCAAAATCCGGATAAAAAACCATTCTCAAATTGGTATTTTTATCCATCAGGATATTTTCACCGAATGCCTGCCCTTTTTCCATGAAAAAGGCCGTTAAATCCCCAGTGGCATTCACGGTTTCAGGAAGTATCGGAATATCGAACCGCTTTAAAACGACTTCTATTGACCGGGCCATGGAGAACCTGTCGTGCACGTCCAATCCATCCGTCCGGGACAAAAATACCTGGCTTTCAAATATCCGCATCATATCTTTCACTGAAAGCGACCCCGACATTATTTCCATTTTCCTTTGCGCCAGTACATACAGCGGGTGATCCGTCGGTAAGGTTGCTGCCAGACGATGAAAATTCTCGAAGACTTTCTCCCTCAAGAGAAAATCGGATTTTTCGGAGTCCAGACGCTCCACCAGGACAGTCAGCATTTTCTGTATAACATCCGCATCTTCGGGACCCGTGATGCTGCATACGGTCTCGATGGCCTTTAACTGGCATTCTATATCGGTATCATTTATTCCCTGTCCTTCCCGCGAAAGAATATCTATCGCTTCTCTTTTGCTTATATGTTCCAGCCCCATTAGTGTCTTAATGGCCGCCATCGCCGTTAACCGTTCTGTCGGCGCGTTATTTTCTACCTCTCTCGATAATTTTTCAAAAAACCTAATTGCTTCCCCATCGTCGATGTGTCCCCACTTATTCAGATGACGATAAACCATTATCCCGATCTCGCGCGATATCATTTCCCTGTCTTTCATTTTTGAAGCCGCAAATTCCTTAAGAAAATCTATATCACTTTTTTTCAGGCCTTCTATTTGAAAAATATTCTCGATCGCATAAATACGCGCTTCTATTTTATCGTCATTTATCCCGACGCCCGGCTTCGTAAGAATATGAACCGCTTCTTTTCCGGCAATATCGACGATCATATCAAAGGTAAACATGCGTACCCCCATATCTTTATCATGTATCCCTATCCCGGTCCGCTGGAAAATATCCAGTGCTTCCATTCCCGAGATTCTCGCGATCACCCAGATCGCCGCCTGACGGACCATCGCCTCGGGATCTCTCATCCCCCCGCCTTTCTGCCCGGCAAGAATATCCAGTAATTCCCTGTCCCCGCGATCTATCGCCCCTCTCTGCGCAAGCTTTTCTATCGCTTCCAAAGATTTAACACGTACTCTAGCGCTCATTACATCATATATCCCGGCTAGTTTTCCTTTCACAAGCATCTCAAAGGCTTCCCTTCCTCTGCCTTTTTCTCCGATCCATTCGGCTGTCGCCAGCCGAACTTCCTCATCTATGTGATGAAGACTCCCTCTATACCCGAATATCGTCTCCAGATCCTCCTGCCCTCCAACTTTGTTGATCTCCTGGGCTGCCGTAATGCTGGAATGAATACCGGCGGATATTCCCGTTCCGACCATGGGTCCGGCAAGCATAGAAGCCAGTACCAGACCTATCACTGCCGTTCTGAACCACTTCTTGTCGGAACGCATACCTCTCAACGCGAGCCACGCAAGAATGCCTGCGCCTAAGGCCAGAGAGGCGATATACGGCCCGGCTACACTGTTAACCAGCGTAAAAATAGCGCCGGTGCCCCCGAGCACGGCGATAAGCGCCGGGCTTGCCGCGCCGGTTTCAGAAGTTATATCGGCAATCGGAGGAGGCGAAGGCGCCGAGGGCTTTTCAGGAGGCGGTGTTGATGGTTTTTCCCTTTCACCTTCCGCTTTTTGCCGGTATGCCTGGGACAGGTCGCGTTCCGCTATTTTTTTGTCCGCATCCGTAAGATGACGGGTTATCCATCGCCGGGAACCGGGCAAGAAGAACCTGTATCTTTGCCCTTT
Source organism: Candidatus Omnitrophota bacterium (assembly GCA_043819235.1). Taxonomy (GTDB): domain Bacteria; phylum Omnitrophota; class Gorgyraeia; order Tantalellales; family Tantalellaceae; genus JBDRFA01. The sequence continues at coordinate 9,699 of JBDRFA010000071.1, forward strand.
GGTTATCCTTAATTTGATCCGAGCCAGCGCGGCAGCGGATTTCATGTAACCGTCCGTGGTTTCGACGGTATCCAGGGCGCTTTCCGCGGCGCTGTACCGGCCCTGTCCGATCTCAAGATATATGCGCGCTAACAAAATACCGGTTTTCAAGATCCGTTTTTCCATTTCCCGGCCGTCAAAACTTTTTTCACCCAAAATGCCCAACTGGCCGGTAATAGCCCCGGCCTGATCTTTCTCGAACTCCAATTCGCTGATCCGTAATGAAACCAGATCCCTGTTCAGTGCGTCAATAACGGCAATATATCCGCTCGTATGCGTATATGTTTTTTTCAATATTTCAGAGACCAGGTCGTACCTTTTTTCGCGGAAAAAGAGGTCAATAAGCCGGCCGGCGGCCTCGGGAGAGACGTCACCGAAATTTTTCACTATTTCAGGTGAAATGCTGAGCCTTCTGCCCGCTTTGGCCCATCTGCCCCGGTTATCCGCGACAAACGATACCAGGGCCGTTTTATAATCATTGTCTTTTTGAGACAATTCCGGGTTCTTTAAGACCTCCCACACTTTCAACACCATTTCGGCTTCCGTTACTCTAACCGCGATCAACCCTTTCAATGCCTCCAGAGAGAACGGATCGATCTCTAACACCTCCCGGTAAAGGTCCCCTGCCGTATCCCATACCGGCGGCCGTTCGTCTTCGGTTAGACTATCCGCCTTAAACCTGTAATATCCCGCGAAATTCAGCAATGCCTCTTCCTTTAATTGTTTATCTTCCATAAGATCTATCTGTGTCATAATTGATCTTTCCCGGATATCAGCGTAACTTTTCCAGTCTGCTCTTTTTTCCCGGACCATATCCCGCGCCACACGGACAAGCCGTTTTACCCGCAATAACCGCGAGCTATCGTCAATAATACCGTTTTCCTCCGCCGCAAA
>JBDRFA010000072.1:0-13197 GCA_043819235.1 Candidatus Omnitrophota bacterium
CGCAGGTTGATACAATAGCGGTTTCGGGAGAGGAGTGGTATTATTTTTCGGATACGATCCCGGGAAAAAATTTCGGGGACGCCTGGTATGACGGGACCGACTATTATTTTTATTTAGGCAGCGGGGTTACAACAGGAGAGCCGGCAGGAGGCGGCGCAGTGCCGGAGATGCCGGCGGGGACGGTGCCGTTCGTGGGCGTGCTTTGCGGCTTTGTCTATATGACAATTCGTAGAAGCCGGAAGCAGTAGAACTTGGGGACATGCCTCAAGGGCAAAGGTGTTCTTTACCGCCAAAGTCTCCAGTAAGAAGTTTTTGGAGAAAGCCCGACATTGTGGATAGTGCCGTTCTGTGGACAACGCTTCGCGTTGACACACAGAACTTGGATCCCGCCATAGGCGGGACCCACACTACCCACAATACTACGGCTACTATCTTAAAATCTTCTTTAAAAACCCTTTTATAGGGGGGGAGACGTAGTTATTAACGGAAAGTGTTATGTCATAAGACTATACTGATTGTTTCAGTAGAAAACTTTTGACAGTACCTTGCTGAAAGGAGCGTGAGAAAAATGAAGAAGACAAACGTAAGCATATTAAGGAGTGTAATTATTGTACTGGCGGTATCGTGCGTGGCGATGATGGGAGCGTCTCCCCTCTTCGCTGCGGTTGTATACGAGGACTCGCTTGTGGGGTACTGGGATTTTGATGAGGGGAGCGGAGCTACCGCCGATGATGTTGCGGGGACAAATGATGGCACCCTGGTTAACGGACCTGACTGGACAACAGGTCAGTATGGTGGTGCTTTGAGTTTTGATGGGGTGAATGATTATGTTGATTGTGAAAATGATGTAAGCTTACAACCTGCTAATACAGTTAGTGTTGCATCATGGGTTTATGCAAAAGATTCTAATACTTATAGAACAATAGCTCAATATGGAAAAGACGCCGGTCAAAGTTATGGCATAAATATTAATGTATTTAATGATAATCCGAATAAAGCCCAATTTGCGTTTTATAACGGTGACTGGAGAAGAGTTGATGATGTTGATGATTTACCGCTTAATGTTTGGACGCATATAACAGGTATTTATAATGGCACTGCTTTAAAAATTTATGTCAACGGAATTTTAAAAAATACTACTGCATACACAGGTTCTTTTGATTATACAAGTGTGGATGGCTTTCATATTGGTAGTTATTATCAGACAATTCCGGTTGGAATGGGCAACTTCTTCAACGGCACAATCGACGACGTCGCCATCTGGAACAGGGCGCTAAACACGGATGAAGTGAGCTCTATATATGATGTAGGCGTGCAGGGATTTGAGGGAATACTTAACGGTGTAACTACTACTTTTGGTGATCTGGGGTATACGAGCGTCCAGATCAAACAATTAACTGACCTGTATGCCGCGAAAACTTCCGAACCAATTCCAATCGGCAACGTGAACTGGACTTACAACGAAAACCCGATCCTCCCCGGTGAACCGGTAGACGCGACCATAGGGGATACCTGGACATACGACGGCAAATACTATATCAAGCTGGGCAGCGGGCTTGAAGGCGACCCCCTCGGCGCAGGCGGGAGCGTGCCGGAGATACCGGTTGGAATAATGCCGTTCATCAGCATGCTTCTCGCGTTTGGCGCGAAGGTCGTGTACGCAGGAAAAGTCAAAGAGTCATCACTCGCCACGTTCGCCAGACTCAGAGAGTCAAGGGTGGATGGTGAACGGTGGATCGTGAATGGCGAATAACAACTTGGCGAAGAAAAACACAACAGAAGTAACACAACGGCACACAGCATGCAAGCGTTCAAATTAAATTAAACATGTAGGGGCACGGCGCGCCGTGCCCCTACCGTATCCACAAGAGGCAGGAAAGCGAGGTAAAACGCTCGACCGAACTTATGCACAATAACCAAACGAACGCGAACCGGGCGAGTTTTTGCGAGTTAGAAAAACTGAGATCTGATCGCTAAACTTCCACCATCATCTCTATCTCCCCGTACTTCCCTTCCCCTTCGTCTTTATCCGTCCGATCAGGTCTTTGAAAAAATTGCGGTGTTTTTTCTCGTATATCGCAAGGCCCTTGTCCTTAAGCTCTGTAATATCTTTCCAGAGGGCGTCCGACTGGAGCAGTGAAAAGACTATTTTCGGTTCAAGGGACGGGTCTATTCCCGCAAAGGTGCGTTTTGCCTCCCGGGTATACCCGGTTTTTCCCCAGGGAGCGTTACCGCCGCCGCTCAAAAGCGTCTTATTATGCGTCTTAAGGTATATCCGCCGCCCGTCACTGCCATAAATATACATATCCTTTTTCGACATCATCTCAAGGATGGCCTTGTGCCGCGCGGCATACCTCATCATATCGGCAAGGTCCCGGGCCGTGGTATACTGGCTGTCTTTCTTCCCGGTGGGAAGCCCGGAAGCGGTCGCGAAAAAAGTGTTCTTCATCCCTATTTCTTCCGCCTTCCGGTTCATCATGGCGGTAAAATTTTTTTCGCTGCCCGCCACCGCTTCGGCGATGACCATCGCCGCGTCATTGGCGGACTTTATAAGTACCGCGGCAAGAAGGTCCCTTACCCTGTATTTAACTCCAGGCCGCAGCCCGGCTATTGTAGGCTCGACGCTGAGCGCCCCGGCGGAAGGCGTTATCTCTGTATCCATGTCCAGGTTCTCCACGGCAAGAACCGCCGTCATGACTTTCGCCGTCGAAGCAGGCGGAAACTTCTCATCAGCGTTTTTAGCGAAGAACACCCTCCCACTCCCCGCCTCCGCTATCACAGCACATTTCGCGTCCACACTCACTTCTACCGGCTCTTCACAAGAACACCCCCCCAACGCAACAAGAACAACAACAATCCCAAGGGGACGTTTCACCCACCCGTATCTCTTTCCCTTATAAGAAGTTACAACTGCCATTTTTTCCTTTCGTCTCACGTCGCTCGTTTCCTTCCGGCTCTTCTGATACGCGCTTTCGAGGGGTTGAAATAGCCGTGCATCAGGCGGGGGTATTGCGATCTTATCTGCCGGATAAGGGTGTCAACGCCGATCATATCTTCCGGTTTTACGGCGGTTTTCATTTTTCCGAAATACGCCAATGGGTCATAATTCAGGTTGCGCCACTGTATCATATCCGCGTTCGTTCTATCAAGAAAATGTTTTAACGCTCCGGCTTCAGCTGTGGAATCCGTAAACCCCGGCATCACCAGATAATTTATCGACACGAACCCGCCCGCGGCCTTAGCGTTCTTTATGGACCTTAGAACGTCCCCGAACGTATATCCGCGCGGCATATAATACGCGTCATAAAAGGGCTTCCTGACGCTGTTCATGCTTACTCGCATTGAATCAAGGCCGCTATCGAAAAGGCGCTTGACAACATCAGGCCTGCTGGCGTTCGTATTAAGGTTGATGATGCCGCCGCGCGTCCTTTGCCTTATCAGTTTAACCGCTTTTTCAAGGACATCCCCCGCCATGAGCGGTTCGCCCTCGCATCCCTGCCCGAAACTTACGACCGGGTCCCTGACCTCCCTTATATGGAAAACGGCCGCTTCCGCGATCTCTTCGGCGGTAGGGGTAAAAGTGATACGCGGCTGTGTTACCGGCACCTTGCCGCCGGGCTGGTACGAGATGCACCCAATGCATCTGGCATTACAGTGGGTCGAAGCGGGAAGAGGGCATTCATATCTTTTGAGGAAAAAATTCTTGGCGGCCGGACAGCAGTATGAAAGCGCGCATGTTTCGAGATGCCGCACAAGACGGTTCCCGGGGAATATCTTCCGGAAGGCCTTTATATTCTCCCGGACGCGCCGGACGTCCATGCCTTCCAATTCCTGTCTCTTTTCCCTGTCCACCCTGTACCCGGCGGCATAAAATCTGTCTTTATACAGGGCGACGGCCGCGTAACTGAAAAGAGGCAGTGGATCCGCCCCGGCCCTTTCCGTGTAAGCCGGGTTAAACGTCGTTGTCAACCCCGGCGCCATAAAAACCGCCACAGGAAAACACGGTTCATCTTTGTTCACGAGAGGGTTATGCTCCAGGGACACATAGCGTCCCAGCTCAGTGTCATATCCCGCCGGGACCCGCGAAGGCAGGAGGAAGAACTCGCTGTCAGGATGGAGTTCCACAAGATCTGCCCTGTTAAGCCGAAAGCACTCTCCCCCTTTCATGCCGGACGCCTGCAGCCAGGGCACATCATATATTTTTCCCTTCGTATCGGCTATCAGTAATTTCGGAGATTCTTTTCTCATAGATAATACCGGCCCGGAACACCTGACACGGGTATTCCCGGAGGAGACATTAAATACCAACTTGGATTTTGCCAAGGGTATCCGCTATACTCCTACCCGGGCCCCTCCGCCCGGTGTGGATCCTCCCGGTACGGATTATATCGTATACCCTTGGCAAAATCCGCCCCGGAAAATCACACGTCCCCGGAGGGAATACCCATGTCAGGCGTTCCTCTGTTTAATCGATCAGGCCAAATTTAATCCCCACCGGGCAATGGTCTGAACCCGTCACTTCCGGCAGGATAAAGGCGTCTTTTACCCGGGGAACGGCCCGCTTGTTCACGAAAAAATAATCTATCCTCCAGCCCACGTTCCTTTCCCTGGAACGGGTCTTATAATCCCACCACGTATAGTTCCCGCCTTCGGCGTTGAACAGCCTGAACGTATCCACGAAACCGCGGGAAACGAATTTGTCCATCCATTCCCTTTCTTCCGGAAGGAACCCCGAGAACATCTCGTTCTCTTTCGGCCGGGCCAGGTCGATCGCTTTATGCGCGGTGTTGAGATCGCCGCATACGACGATATCCTTATTTTTAACGCCTTTCAGGTATTCCAGGAACCTTTCATAAAAATCGAGCTTATACGCCAGCCTGGCGGGACCGCTGCCCCCGTTCGGAAAATACACGTTGCACAGCAGAAAATCCTTATAATGCAGCGCGAGCAGCCGCCCCTCCGTATCGAAATCTTCACAGGAAAGATCTTTCTCGACCAGAACAGGTTTAACCCTGGTGTAAACGGCTACACCCGCGTACCCTCTTCGCGGGGGATGGTTCCAGTAAGTTCTATACCCTTCCGGTTCCAAAAGGCTCTTATCAAGCTGTTCGGGATGCGCCTTAGTCTCCTGCAGGCAGAGGATATCGGGGGATTCCCGCGCGAGCCATTCGAGAAACCCCTTGTCGGCCGCCGATCTTATGCCGTTAACGTTCCAGGAAAGTATTTTCATGTGAGATATATGTAGGGGCACGGCGCGCCGTGCCCCTACGCGTTCGCGCTTTTCACAGCGCTTACGAATTCCCCGACGAGCCGGCTGATCGACGCGTAATCTTTTTTCGCGAGCCATTCTTTTTTAAACACGCTTGCGCCGAAAGCTACGGCGTCCGCGCCGGAAGAAAAATATTCGGAGACGTTGTCCAGCCGCACCCCGCCCACCGCCATGAGCCGTATCTTGTCGAACGGGCCTTTCAGTTCCTTTATATAAGCCGGGCCGAACAATCCTGAGGGGAAGACCTTGACCATCGCAGCCCCCATCTCCCACGCGTTCAAAACTTCCTGAGGGGTAAGCGCTCCGGGGAATACGGGAATATTTTTATCTACGCATCTCTTTACGACATCTTCGACACAAGCGGGCAGGACGATAAAACTCGCCCCGGAAACAAGCGCTTTATCGAGTTCGCCGGCGGAAAGGACGGTTCCCGCGCCTATCGCAATACGCCCTCTCGAGACAGATACGGCTTTCGCTATGAGGCGGTCCGCGGCGGGTGTATTCATCGTTATCTCCATGGCCTTAAGGCCCGCGCCGATAACGGCCTCGACCAGAGGCTCAACGTCCGAAATATCGATACCCCTCAAAATGCCCATAAGAGGCAGTTCCCTGAACCCGCCGGCATCCATATATCAGTCTACCTCCATCGCTGAAAGGCTTTCATAGAACTCAAGATAATGGTCCTTATTCGCGGTCCGGCGGAGCTCCATGGCGGCTTTCGGATGCTCGTTCAACATGCCGGTAATAACGTAAGGTATCAGATACCCCCATTCCATTTTCTCGTTTAACGGGATAAATTCCTCCTCTATGACCTTAAGGACCGGACGGATATCGAATTTCGGATTTTTCAGGAAACCTATCAGAAGTTCCAGCGGGCAGTTCCCTGCCGCCCTCCCTATCCCGTAAATGGTGGCGTCCAGGAAATTACACCCTTTTATTATCCCTTCGATAGTGTTGGCGTACGCGAGCTGCTGGTTGTTATGCGCGTGTATGCCGACCTCTTTCGTCTTGAGGATCTTCTTGAATTTTTCGACCAGGAAATGGATATTTTCTGAATACAGCGCCCCGAAACTGTCGACGATATACACCGCCTGCACGCTGGTCTCCTCCTCGATCTGCGCCAGCGCCTCGTCAAGTTCGGTATCTATCGCTCGGGATATGGCCATGATGTTTATGGTCGTTTCATACCCCTTTTCCGTTATCTGGTTAACAAGGTCGATAGCTTTATCCACGTCCTTAACATACGTGGCCACGCGCATCATATCCAAGACGCTGTCCTTGCATGGGAAAATATCCTTTTTCTCCACCCGGCCCACGTCGACCATAACGGAAAGCTTCGTCCCGGACTCTATGCCGTCTATGGCCCGCTTTATGTCGTCTTCCTCGCAGAATTTCCATTTTCCGAACTTATCGGGGGACATAATGTTCTTAGAACTCCTGTACCCTATCTCCATGTAATCCACCCCGGAAGCCGAAATAGCCCCGTATACCTCCCGCACAAAATTGTCCTCGAAATAATGATCGTTTATCAGCCCGCCATCCCGAATAGTGCAATCCAGAACCTTTATCTGTTCCCTGTACATATCCTTATCTCCTTTTAGTTATCAGCTTTCCGATACGCGGATGGCCTCTGATGCTTTTTTACTCCCTTACAAACTCCGCCAGCGTCTCTATATGTTTTGTCCGCGGGAACATGTCGAACGGTTTGACCTTTTTTAGCGTCCAGGAACTTTCCCCGGTGAGGATCTTAATATCTCTGGACAGCCGCGACGGGTCGCAGGAAATGTAAAATATCCTGTTAATATCGCCGTTTTTTCCGATATTTTCGAGAAAGACTTTATCCACGCCCGTACGCGGCGGGTCGATAAGCAATATATTGTTGGGGCCTTTCTCCCTTTCAAATACCTGGAAAAAATCCTTTTCCGCGTCGCCTTTGTAAAACTTAATATTGCCCATTTTGGAATTCTTCGCGGTATTCTTAGCGCAATCTATGGCGACCCTGCTGGAATCCATGCCGATACGGGAACTGAAATCCCGTTTAATAAGAAAACTGAAAAACCCCGCGCCGCAATAGATGTCAAAAAACACCGTATTCTCATCGGGTTTCCCTATCCACTCCTCCATGGTCCGGACGATCATTTCAGCGATATACCTGTTCGGCTGGGAGAACGCTTTAGGAGATAAACAGATATCCATATCTCCGTACCGGTCGAAAAAGAACCGCTCCCCCATCCGTTCCGAAGACCATACCTTCCCGTTATGGTCGGCCTTCAGAGTAACATCCTCTCTGCCGTTCTTATCAAGCCCCGCCAGGCTTTTATTGATCGCGCCCTCGGCTATCGAACACTCATCGATCCCGAGGACATGTTTACCGGACATGTCATAATACCCGTACACATCCTTTTCTTTATGCAGCGTAACGCTTGAGCGGTAATGATAGCAGTCGGGCGAACCCGTTATATCGCAGCATTCGAGATCCTTGATCCCCGATATACGGGCGATAAGCTGGACAACCTGCTCCTTTTTATAGAACAGCTCTTTATCATAGGCAAGGTGCTGCAGCTGGCATCCGCCGCACCTCCCGTAATATTTACACTCAGGCTTCACCCTGTCCGGCGAAGCGGTGAGTATCTCCCGGACCTCGCCCGCGATGTAACTTGAAGTATCCCTGACGACATCGAATATCACTTCCTCGCCGGGCAAAGCCCCCCCGACAAAACAGACCTTCCCGTCGACCTTCCCGACCCCGCCCCCTCCAAACGCCAGGGAATATATATTCGTTTTAAGTTGTTTCATACAAAATAAAAATAGTAGGGGCACGGCGCGCTGTGCCCCTACACGGTTGCGCGCAAAGTACCGTTATATTCTATCTGAGGAATTTTTTTTCCGCGGATCAGAACCCCTCTCCGTTTCCCGTCCCAGAAATTTATTGACCAGACTGAGCAGTTCCGACAGGCGGATAGGTTTAATAAGGACAGAATTGTCCGGCTTCCGGCTCAGCCTCTTAAGCTGCGCTATCGAGATAGAGCCCGTCAGCCGTATAATGGGCATATCTTTCCGTATCTTTTTTATTTCCCGGATAAGGGAAAGGCCGCTCATACCGGGCATTTTTTCATCCACGACCGTCAGGTCTACCTGAGCGCCCTGCGCCAGGATCTCCAGCGCATCCTTCCCGTTATACGCGGTTTTAACGCCAAAACCCTGCAGGCTTAAATACCTCTCGATTATCTCCACGATCCTCGGTTCGTCTTCGACGACCAGAATAGTTGTGTTTCGCATCCCGCTACCTCTTTCGTCGCTCGTCTCGCGTCTCTCGTCTCGCGTTAGCACTATCCTCTACCCTCTACCCTCTATCCTCTATACATTGAAACCCGTCGTTCCCTCGCCGCACTCACGGACCGGACTGGTTCTCCGCCGGCAGCAGTATGGTCGCGGTGGTACCCTTCCCGACCTTACTCGTGTACTGCAGATCACCGCCATGGTCCTTTATGATGGTGTAGCATACGGCCATACCCAGGCCCGTGCCTTTCGGCTTGGTCGTGAAGAACGGTTCGAATATCCTGTTCAGGACTTTCCGGGGCATACCACAGCCCGTATCCGATATCTCCACTCTGATAACCCCTTTTTTCTTCGAGGCCTTTATGGTGATCCTGCCTCCGTCCGCCATGGCGTCGGAAGAATTCCGTATGATGTTCATGAACACTTCCTGAAGCTGTTTCTCGTTCCCGCTCGACAATATAAGGTCAGGCTTGATATCCTTCTCCACCTTGATATTCGACATCTTGAAATGGTGGCTTAAAAGGTCTATTACCAGTTCAAGCGCCTTATTCAGGTCCACTTCGCCTTTTTCGATCTTTCCAATACGGGAATACCTTAAAAGCCTCTGTATGATGTCCTTGGCGAAAAAACACTGGTCGACTATTATGTCCAGCGTGCTCTTCATCCTGTCATCCCCGGAGGTCTCCAGCATGGCCAGCTCCGCCCTTCCGGAAATTATCATAAGAGGGTTGTTCACTTCATGCGCCATTTCCGAAAGGAGTCTCCCCAGGTGCGCCAGCCTCTGCGATTCCTCTATCTTTTTACGTTCGGTGATATCCTGTACCTGCACCATGAACCCGCTGATATCCTTGTCATCCCTGAAAAGTGGTGAAATGGTAAAATGAACGCTGCCAATACCTGCCCGTGACGTCGGGAAATCGACCTTGTCGAAATCATATTCGATATCATACTGCACGACTTCCCCGGAATGCACTTTTTCGGAGTCTTTCGCGGTAAGTTTGAAATCGCAGAACAGGTTATGGCGGCCGATATCGGAAAAGGTCTTAAACCCGAATATGCGCAGATACGCCTTGTTGACTATCAAGAGGTCCCCGGCCGTATCATGTATGCCTCCCCCGATCGGCGACTGCTCAAAAAGGTCCCTGAAACGTTTCATCGACTCGACAAGGGCATCTTGCGTGCGGATGATCTCGTTCTCTTTCTCGACAAGGGACTTGACGAGCGTATTCTTATCGCTGAAAAGCCCGGCGGCTTTCTTTGACCTCTTCCTGCCCGTCTTGGCCGTTCTTTTCCTTCCGCCAGGCGCCGTTTTCTTCTTTTTCATATCTGCCTTATTCGGATTTGTACGCTTCCTTCAAGCCTTCCTTATACCCGTCGGTATAGCCCTTCTTGTAACCGTTGCTGTAACCGTCCTGGTACCCGTCAGAATACGCGGACTGGGCCCCGCCCGTCTCCTGCTGCCTGACCGGAGCCGCCGCGGGAGCGCTCTGATTATCCCCGCTCATGGAATCAAGAAGCGCGCCTCCAATAATGTTCACACCCGCGCCCGCCAAAGCGCCCTTCCAGACATCCCCGCCTTTAGCTCCCGAAGCCGCACCCCCTACCGCGCCCGCTCCGGCGCCCAGAAGCCCTTCTTTGAGAAGATCCGATGACCTGCTGGCCGCAAAACCGTTTGAAACCGGCAACGAGAACAAGATAACCGCAACAACTACCAGGCTTACAAATACACGTGATCTCATATGTACCCCCTCCTTCTTAAACATAAAAACACTTTTCATCCTCTATCTTCGGAGTATATTATTATACCCCGGTACCCCGGAAATACGTGTTTATAATATCACATTATACCAAAACCGCAAAATAAATTAAGCGCGATCCACCGTCCGGTTCGCGTTTGCACGGCTATTACGCATAAGTCCAGTCAAGCGTTTTATCTCGTTTTCTTGCATGGGAACCGTTGTATTTGCCTGGTCGTAAATAAGTGCTGTTAAGTGCCGTTAGTTCCTCTTTAAAACGCTGTTGCATGCTATGTGCCGTTGTATTGCATCTGTTGTGTTTTCTTTTCGCCAAGTTGCAAGTTACCATCCACCATCCACCATTCACCATTCACCATCCACCCCCGAGCGCCACGCGCTTCCCTGCGCCGTGCCCCTCTCGGAGAACTCTTTTTCTATCTGATCGATGACCGCGAGTTTGTCCGTTATCCATCCCGGCGCCGTCAGGAACTCTTTTTTAGCGTCCGAGACCAGCCGCAGGATAACGCAATCGGGCCTGAGGTTCTCAAGAAAATCACAGGCCGTTCTCACATATCTTTCCCGGGTCATCAGTTCGATCTCACCCCGGCGGTACATCTCATCAAGCACCGTCCCTTTGAGAACGTGCAACACATGCAGTTTGACGCCTGATACCGGCAGGCGGGACATCTCACGCGCCGTCGAGACCATATCCGCTCCCGTCTCTCCCGGAAGCCCCAGGATTATATGCGCGCCGGCTTTTATCCCCCTGTCCGCGGTCCTCTTTATCGCCTCGGCCGACCGGGCAAAAGTATGCCCGCGGTTCATGGCCATGAGCGTCCGGTCATGTACGGTCTGCACCCCGTATTCTATCCATACGTCATGATCCCCGGTATACCCCGCGATAAGGTCAAGTTTTTTATCGTCGATACAATCCGGCCGCGTGGCTATGCACAGCCCGACGATCTCCGGATAATCCCTTATCACGGCGTACGCGCCCTCCAGCTCTGCCGTTTCCGCGTTCGTCCCGGCGGCATTCTGAAAATACGCGATGAATTTAGATACGCCCCCTGTATCTCTGGAAAGCCTTATGGACCGTTCTATCTGCTCTTTCAAGGAAATATCGGTCGCGGCAAACCTGCTGAACCCTTCCTCGTTGCAGAAAACACACCCGTCCCCGCTTATCGTCCCGTCCTTATTCGGGCAGGGAAACCCCGCGTTAAGGCTTATCCGCCGCACCTTGCACCCGAAGCGTTCCCTTAAGTATGTGTTGTAGGAGTAGTAGGACATAGTGGATTTAGATGTTAGATGTTAGACGGTAGATGTTAAGTTTCATTTGAGTAGGTTTTCCAGTTTTTCATGAGCGAAAATAACATCGCTCCAAGTTCTCCGTACTGTTTATCAATTGCCAGGAATTCTTCCTTTTGAATATATCCGCAATCAACAGAAAATTTCAACCATCCTCTGGTTTCTTCGCTGGATCCAAGCGCGTCGTTTATGTGCCGTACAAATACCCGTCCGTATTTTCTCTTAGCATAACCTTCTCTGATATTTATTGCAACCGAACGCGAAGATCTTCTCATCTGATCGATCAAAGAATATTTTTCCTCTTTAGGGAAATTCGCAGTAACACCGAATATCACCATCGCGAGTTCATATGATAGCTGATACACCTTTAAATCCCCAACATTTTTAATCCCCACGCCACCCACCCCCCTCTACCCTCTAACCTCTAACCTCTACCCTCTAACCTCTAATCCCCCGCAGCCACACCATAAGTATCGACACCGCGGCGGGCGTGACGCCGGATATCCTTGAAGCCTGGCCGAGCGAGGCCGGGCGCACGGATGAAAGTTTTTCTTTTATCTCGGTAGAAAGGCCCGGTATGCCCGAATAATCGAGATCATCGGGTATATGGATCTTCTCAAGGTTGGAGAACTTCTTTATTTTCGACAGTTCCCTTTCGATATAACCCTCGTATTTCACGTCGACCTCAAGCTGTACCCTGGCGTAATAGGGCGCTTCCCTCTCTGCCTTCTTCCCTTCCAGTTCCATTATGTCATCGTACGTCATGTCCGAGCGCCTAAGGAACTGTTCAAGAGAGATCCTGCCGGCCAGCGGAGGCTCTCCATGTTCCTTCAGGATAATATCCGCTTTGCCCCCCGGGGAGACCATCGTCATCCTCAACCTTTCCCTCTCCCTTCCGGCCCACTCCATTTTTTCTTCCGCCCGCCTGGCGGCATTTTCGCCCGCGAGCCCCAGCTCCTTACCCAGACGGGAAAGACGGACGTCCGCGTTATCTTCGCGGATAACTATCCTGTACTCCACGCGGGAAGTAAACATCCTGTACGGTTCTTTTGTGCCCTTAGTGACAAGGTCGTCGATGAGCACCCCTATATAAGCGCGCGACCTTTCCAGCACAAAAGGCCCTTCTTTTCTCACTTTCCGCGCCGCGTTTATACCTGCCATAAGGCCAAGCGCGGCGGCTTCTTCATAACCTGTCGTCCCGTTGATCTGCCCGGCCACGAAAAGCCCCGGGACAGGTTTGGTCTCAAGCGTGGCGTAAAGCTGGGTAGGGTCGACATAATCATATTCTATGCCGTAAGCGGGTTTAATTATCTTCACGCTCTCCAATCCCCTTATACTCCGGAGCATGCGTTCCTGGACGTCCAGCGGCAGGCTGGTCGATACGCCGTTCGGGTAATACGCGTCCGTATCCAACCCTTCCGGTTCGAGGAACACATGGTGCGAATCCCTCTCCGGGAACCTTACGATCTTGTCCTCTATGGACGGGCAATACCGGACACCGGTGGACTTTATTTTACCCGTGTAAAGCGGGGACCTGTCCAGGCCTTCCCTTATGATCCTGTGCGTTTCGGCGTTCGTCCTGGTAATGTAACACGGCACCTGCGGAAG
>JBDRFA010000073.1:0-8316 GCA_043819235.1 Candidatus Omnitrophota bacterium
TGCAACCTTTTTCTTCGCAACTTTCTTCACAACTTTTTTCTTCGCAACTTTCTTCACAGCTTTCTTCGCAGCTTTCTTCGCAGCTTTTTTCTTTACCGCCATCTTCCACCCCCTCTTTGTTTAAATCAACTTTCAAATTACTCATGCGTCTTACTTTTGTTTTAAATATACATTATATTTTTTGTTTTGCAAGCCTAATCTCAAAAAAAAATAACATATTTCACGGACAATAAAATATCGTTCCAATGCGCACGCGGCGGTTTGCATCTGTTCGCACGCGCAGATCGTCCGCAGTTCATGCCGTCGTCCTGTAACCGTTAAAACAAAAGGGCTAGCGAACTTCATGTTCTGAAAGAGTGGTGAGGGACGGTGTTTCTTGGAAAGTCGTTCTTTATTCGCGCAGCGGTATTTTTGAAATATTTTTTCGCCGGTTCAAAAAAAAATCCTTTTTTTATTTATCTTCCGCCCCGTTTTTGCATTTCATAATGCCTTACATGTATCTTTCGGGAGATCCCTTGAGTTCCCTGACTGAGGGGGCATAGGCGGAAAGAGGCCTTCCAAAACATACGCCGAGCCGCTCGAACAGGCTTACCTGCTCCAGGTCCACATGCCGCTGTTCTATGGCTTTCTCGGTCTTCATATACCGCACTTCCTCCCCTGCCACGCCCGCGACAGTAACTCCGGCTATCCCCTTTTCAAGAAGAATGACCGCGGCAGCCCCTGCTTCCTTCCCGAAGTTTACGTCATACGCTGAACTCCGGCCGCACCGCACCAGATGGCCGGGAGTAACGGAACGCACTTCGGGAACGGTAAATATCCCCTCAACGAACAAATGTGTTTCTTTCATGAATTTTTCTATGTCGGGATCGGCCTTGAACCTCTTTGTCACTTCCTGGCAGACGTATTTTCCGGCACCGGCGAGTTTCTTGTGCCCGAACGCGTCCACACCCGCGCTTTCATCCACTATCTCGCCGCCGCTGAAGTCCCTTAGCCCTTCCGCCACCACTATCACATAGGTGCCCGCGTGAACGTCGCTGTTCCTTATCCTGGCGGTGAACTTTTTCTTGATATCCTGATACAGCACGTCAAAATCGACCGGTATCTCGGGTATCAATACCGCGTCCGCGTCAGCCGCGATACCGCCGCGGAACGCGGTGTGCCCGGCATATCGCCCGAACACTTCCAGCACGATTATCCTGTTATGCGTCCGTCCCGTCGTTTTCAGCTCATCGGCGTATACGGCTATCTTATTGATGGTGGAGTCACCCCCGACGGAATACGTCTGGAGGTCAAGATCCATGGTCTTGGGGACATGCACGCATGATACGCCGTTCTTAAAAAGATCTACCATCACGCTGCCGCTGTCATCCCCTCCGCTGATGACCAGCGCGTCTATGTCAAATTTCTTAAGGCCATCCTTTATCCTTTCGTATTTCCTGTCATCGACGATCTTCTTCACCTTGACACGGGAATGGCCCGCCTCGGACCCTGCCGCGCTGGCGTTCACCTGATCCAGCCTTTCGGGATGCAGTTCCACCAAACTGTCGAAATCTATCAGGTTATACAGTCCCGCGTACCCGTTAGGTATGACATAACATTTCATCCCGAGGCTGTCCGCCATCGTCGCGACACCTTTTACGACCGCGTTCAACCCGCCGCAATCCCCTCCGCTCGTAAGTACACCTATCTTCTTTATCTCCGACATCTTTGCCCCTCCGTTAATCTTCCATGTTTATTCACAGAACCGTAGGGGCGGGCCTTGTGCCCGCCCTGAGTATCTAGAAATAGCTTTCGGACGATCTTTTGAATATCTCCCCGCGCCGCGGCATAATGACCTTGAACGTCCTGCCGTTTATCTCCATCTTCTTTATATCCTTGTCCCCGTCCTTCCAGTCCCCGAAACTCAGTATAAAATCGTAATTATCCCCGCTCTTACTGACCGAACTTATCCTGTAGGGCTTAAATTCCATGAACTGGAAATCGAATTTCGCTTCTTCAAAAGGGTAGCCGTCCTTGCCGGCATCATCGATCAACTCATACATCGTACGGTAATCCGACCGGCTCCACGCGGACAGGAAGGTTTCCACCACTTTTACTCCTATCGGACAAATGTCGCGCGTGTTGTCGTCCGCACCTCCCAGCGGTATCCCAATGCCCATATCATTGCCCATTGCCGGGACGGCCAAAAATGCCGCGATCGCCATGAAGATCATCATACGCGATATGATCCTGAAATATCCCCTTAACATACCTGTTCTCCCTTTTTCACGTAATTGCGCAGGCGCCCGATGCCTTCGACCTCGATCACGATCTCATCTCCGGGCTCCATCGCCCCGACGTTCGGCGGGGTCCCGGTCGCTATCACATCGTCGGGATACAGGGTCATTATCCCTGAGATGAACTCTATAAGCTCCGGAACGCTAAATATGAATTCCGACGTCCGCGAATCCTGTTTCAATTTTCCGTTCAGATATGAACGTATCCGAATATCCGCGGGGTCCAGATCGGTCTCGACCCACGGGCCTATAGGGGCGAAGGTATCGAACGATTTAGCGCGGGTCCACTGTATATCTTTCTTCTGCAGGTCCCTGGCGGTAACATCATTCACGCAGACATATCCTTTAACATGCTCAAGGGCTTCCTTCGCCGTAACGCCGCGAATTCTGTCCTTTATGACCACACCCAGCTCCGCCTCGTAATCGACGCGCGCCGACTGTTCCGGGTAAACGATCGCCGCGTCCGGCCCAATGACCGCTGTGGACGGCTTGATGAAAATAACGGGCTCGGCGGGAACCGCCATCCCGAGTTCCAGCGCGTGGTCCCTGTAATTCAGCCCTACTGAAACGACCTTAGACGGCTCCACCGGGGCCAGAAGGGATACTTCCCCGCTCGCCAGTGTCCGCGGCCCCCCGCACGGATCGTCAACAGATATGACGCCGTCGCGCAGGACCCCGCTGTATTTTTTATCATGAAAAAGAAATCGTACCAGCTTCAAGGCAGGATCCCCGCTCAGCTTTCCCTGATCTCTATGCTGACCCCTTTTCCTTTGAGATGTTCGAAAAGCTTATCTATTTCCGGTTGTTCCCCGTTCAGTATAAGATATACCCATCCGCTTTCCGTTGAGAACGAAGCTTCAACGATCTTGATGCGGACGTTGAAATTCTTGATCATGTCACAGATGATCGGTTCGTCTTTAAGTTCCCCGGGAATGAACAACTCGACTTTCATGCCTTCCATATTTTTTTCCTCCTTAAAAATTTACATCCGCCGTTACACTGTGAATCCCATATCAAGGAAATTCTTGAGTTTTTTCGCGCGTATCGGGTGTCTCAGCTTCTTCAGGGCCTTTGCCTCGATCTGGCGGACCCTCTCTCGGGTAACGTTGAAGATCTTACCGACCTCTTCCAGCGTCCTGGGATAACCGTCCCCTATACCGAACCTCAGCGTAAGCACTTTCTGTTCGCGCTCCGTCAGGGTCTCCAGAACTTCATCCATCTGCTCCTTAAGCATCGCGTACGCCGTGGCGTTCGCGGGAGACACGGCGGATTTATCCTCGATGAAGTCCCCGAAACTGGTATCGCCTTCGTCGCCTATCGGCGTTTCAAGGGATATCGGATGCTGGGCGATCTTTATTATACCCCTTACTTTTTCCACGGGTATCTTCATCTTCGACGCGACTTCCTCGGGAGTCGGCTCCCTGCCGTTCTCCTGGACAAGCGCTCTTGTTACCCGGACCAGCTTGTTTATGGTTTCCGTCATGTGCACCGGGATACGGATAGTACGGGACTGGTCCGCGATCGAACGCGTTATCGCCTGGCGTATCCACCACGTAGCATAAGTACTGAATTTATATCCTCTTTCGTACTCAAACTTATCCACCGCTTTCATCAACCCCATGTTCCCTTCCTGTATAAGGTCCAGGAAGGACAGGCCCCTGTTCGTATATTTTTTCGCGATACTGACGACCAGGCGCAGGTTCGCCGCCACCAGTTCTTTCTTGGACTTAATATACTCCACTTCTATCTCGTTAAGCTTGTTAAAGTCCTCCACTACCTGTTCGGGCGACCGGCCAAGCTCCCCGACGACCTTCTTGAGGGCCCGCTCGGTTTCTTTAAAGTCTTTACTGCCGCGCGCCTTCTTCATTTTTTCCAGCTTATTTTTAAGCCTTTTTATCTCATTCATCGGCACGGCTATATGTTCCGCGACCTTTTCCGTAAGGGCTACTGATATCTTCAATTCAGAGATGAGTTCCCTTATGGAATCCGGTTTCTTTGAAAGTTTTATCCGTTTAATGATCTGCCGCTTCTTTTCCTTTAACTTTTCCTGGTCATATCCGGGCTCCACGTCAAGCACATCGTCCAGGTTGTATTCGCTATCGATCACCTCCTGTATCGCCTCGATAGCGCATTCCCTTCCCAGCTTGACGTTAAAGACCAC
Organism: Candidatus Omnitrophota bacterium; assembly: GCA_043819235.1. Classification (GTDB taxonomy): domain Bacteria; phylum Omnitrophota; class Gorgyraeia; order Tantalellales; family Tantalellaceae; genus JBDRFA01. The sequence continues at coordinate 4,438 of JBDRFA010000073.1, forward strand.
GGATTTGAACTCTTTTTCCCGGCTCTTTATCCGTTTCGCCAGGTCCAGTTCCTCACTTCGGCTCAACAAGGGTATCTGCCCCATCTGTTTAAGGTACATCTTGACGGGGTCGTCCAACTGCACGAATTTGCGGCCTTTTATCTTCTTCTGGTCCCGTTTCACGGCAAGCGGTATGCTTTCGATCTCTTCTTCCGATTCTACCACCTTTATGTCGGCATTGTTTAGAGAGGTGATCACGTCTTCGATCTCGTCCGAAGACACAAAGTCATCCGGAAGTATATCGTTGACTTCGTCATAGCTCAGGAACCCCTTATCGCGCCCCGCCTTGATCAGTTTTCTGACAATGGCCGACTTCCTGCTATCATGTTCCTCGTCCTCAACAATATCTTCCGATACTTCTTCTTCCGGACTGTTTTTATCGACGGATCCCTTTATATCTTTCTTTTTTTTCGGCATATTATATGACCTTCTCCTTATGTAATTTATTCATCTTAGCCACCAATTCCATTATTTCCTGACTGTTCCCGGACTGCTCGGCCTTTTTCAGTTCCAGGGTAAGCGCCTTTAGCGCTTCCTCCCTGTTCTCCCGCCGGACGCATGACATGCAATCGTTCAGCGCTTTGTCCCTGGCCGAGGTAATATCCGCCTTGGCAACGGCCTCGATAACCGCTGCCTTTACGTCCGCGTCGTCCTCGAACCGGCTCAACAACTTTCCCGGGTTAACGCTGCTTTCGCCCTGGCCGAAAATATCCCCGGCCGCTTTAAGGGCCCTCCGGACATCCTCATCCCGGAACATATCCATCCCCAGCTCTTCCATTATCCTGTAAAATATCCTTTTGTCCAGCAAGGCCAGGCCCAGGAGATGGCTCTCACTGCTCCTGTAATTACGGCAGTTCTTTTCAACCTTAGCTTCGGATCCGTACCGGAAAGAATAATCCGGCTTTACCTTGCCCATCTCGTACCGCAACGAAGCCTCATGTATCCCGAGAGATTCCGCGAGTTTTCGCAAATAGTCGGACTGAATAACCGCGTTATCCACTTTCGCGATCGTAGGCAGCATCTCGTCGACTATACCCCCTATATTACGGGCCCCCATCTTCCGGATCAGCAGGTCAAGTTTGTATTCAAACAGCCCTTTCGCCGAATTAAGGATATCCTCAAATCCCTCTTTCCCGTTCTTCCGGACAAAACTGTCAGGGTCCTCGCCCTGCGGCAAACCGGCTATCCGGACGTTCATCCCGTTCTCTATGAGGATATCCAGCCCCCGCAGGCTGGCGGATTCGCCCGCCTGGTCCGCGTCAAAGACCATGACCGCGTCGGAGGTATGCCGTTTCAGCATCGCTACCTGGGTAGAAGTGAGCGCGGTTCCCGAAGTGGCCACTATGTTCATTATCCCGTGCTGGAAAGGTATTATCACGTCCATATACCCCTCCACGATAACGGCGTAACCTTTTTCCCTGATGCCCTTCTTACTGAAATTCAGCCCGTAAAGTACGTTGCTCTTGTGATATACCGGCGACTCGGGCGAATTGATATACTTAGGCCCGGGATCGTCCATCACCCGGCCGCCGAAACCGACGATGTTCCCCCGTTCATTGAATATCGGGAACATTATCCTTTTTCTGAACCGGTCATAATCGTTCTTCCCTTTATCACTCGGTATGGTCAGCCCCGCGGTCCGCGCCAGGCTTGCCGCTATTTTTTCCGACTCGCAATATTTCCGGAACGACTCCCACGCGTCCGGCGCGTACCCTATCCTGAACAGGCTTAACGTGTTAAGGTCTATCCCCCTCCCCTTCAGATATTCCAAGGCGCGCCTGCCGTCGGCGCCCTGCAGCAAGTTCTGATAAAAAGTCGCCGCGGTCTTGTTCAACTCGTACAAACCGGTGACTATCGAATCTTTCCGGTCTGTCTCAGGCCGTGATTCCGGCAGTTCCACTCCGGCCCTGGCCGCCATCATCCTTACCGCCTCAGGGAACTCGATATTTTCGTATTTCATGACAAAACTTATCGCGTTCCCGCCCGCGGAACACCCGAAACAGTGATATATCTGTTTATCCGGGCTCACCACAAAAGAGGGGGTTTTCTCGTTATGGAACGGGCAGTTCGCCTTGAAGTTCCTGCCGGCCTTTTTCAGATGTATATAGCCCGAAACGACTTCCGCGATATCGATCCTGTCCAATATCTGGTCAATTATCTCCTGTGATATTCTTCCCATATCTATTTCCATCCAGGCCGGCTCGATGTGTGACGTGCGCCGGAACGGCCTATCGCCCCTGACCGCGTCTCCTTACCCGCCTGAACCCCGAACATTCAATTATATTCAACCCGCATTTTTCCTCAACGGCATCCAAAAGTAAGTTCATCCCGAGATTGTCGCTGGCAATGTGCCCCGCTATCACATACTTAATGAACTCGGACTTAGCGGTCTTATACGCGGACTCTTTGCAGTGCATGCCGACGACCGTCCCGATCCCCGACTGCGAAAGGCGCGCGAACATGCCGTCCGGCCCGGAAGTGCCTCCCGTCATATCCACGAATATCCTGCCCGCCATATCCTCTTTTTTCCCCAGCAGTATAAAGGGGGCTGATCCTCCTTTCGCGGCGTGCCGGTACTCCGGGATGCCGTTCAGCATGTCGATCACATCCGCCAGTTTTTTGGGCTTCTTTTTGTCAAAGGCCTTCTGAAGAAAACCCGCCACACAGTTATCCGCTGCGGTATGGGCGCACATTAAAGGTATGCCCAGTAATTTCGCGGCGTCACTGGCCCTGTAATGGTTAGCCGCGGAAACACTGAGCGCCACGTCATCTTTCCTGCCCTTCATCATTCCCCTGGCGATATCCTCCGTAAAACCGTATTTCTCCCATATCGCCGGCTGGATGTCCATGACCTTGTCAAGCTGCGCCAGAGCCCTGCCCGAAGGATGGTGAGAGAGCACCAGGTCAATATCCGTGCCCTTTTCACGCAGCCTGTCGGCAAGAAGTATCTCAGAAACATCGATATCGATCCCGACCAGGACGTTTTTTATGTCTTCTGTCCCCGTGCCGTTCAATATGCGTGTATCGGCATACGGGTTTTTGAGCGTTTCCTTATCGAAAAAATCCTTTTCGTCCCCTCTGGCCTTCTTATAAATGCGCGCATTGTTCTTAAGGGCTTCTTCTACGGACTTCCGGGGCCGCAGGTCCTCACGCAACCCTTTTCGCATTATCATTTCATAGATAGTTCTAAGTTTCATGCCCGCCCTTTATGTGTTATTTTTCGATCTTCGCCAGAAGTTCCTTCATAACATCCTCTTCCCGTACTTTTTTTCCACTATCGATGATCCCCGTAATACCGCTGTAGATAAAAACGTCCATCTTCACAAAGAACATGCATGTCCGGGACCCTTCCCTGGCTGAAACCCTGAGGAGATCTACCGGTATGATAAGGAAAAGTATCCCGACCACACCGAACAGCATGGCGGCTTTTATCGATGCCACGAAAATACCGCCGATCCTTTCCAACGCTGAAAGTTCCTCTCCGCCTGAGATATTGAAGACCCTTTCCAGGAGCTTGATAGTCATAAAAATACTGCCGGCTATCGCGAGAAACGATATCGGCCTTGCCCAGTTCTGGAAAACAAAACCGAATATAGCTTCAGACAGCAGTATATAATATCGTATCGATATGAAAACCAGGATAAACCCACCCACAAGCGAGATCATCTGGCCGCCAACACCTATCTTTGCGCCTTTATAAATCATTCCCAACAAAAGAATTAGGAAAAATATATCGACCCAGTTTATATCATTAAATATAGTAGGCAAGATTTTCCTTTTTAGTGAAAACAGAGTATATCATATAAAAATAGCATTGTCAAACCGCGGTAAAATAACCAT
>JBDRFA010000074.1:0-6960 GCA_043819235.1 Candidatus Omnitrophota bacterium
GCTTCGCTCGGGGTCCCTCGCTCGGGATGACAGAGAGTTGTCGTTCTCCGCTTTTGACAGAGAGTTGTCGTTCCTCGCTTTTAACAGAGAGTTGTCGTTCCTCGCTTTTAACAGAGAGTTGTCATCCTCCATTCCGAGATATTGATCCAGGTATGCGGGCTGGCCCTGCAATATGCTGACGATCATAAACTTATCTCTTCCATCTCTTCGACACAAACGCTTGTCAAAAGAAATCAAAAAAGGTATTATATGCTATCGCGGTATTACTTTATCTACTTGCCATATAAAATGTGAGGGTACGAATGATAATGCGGGAAAAGGCCATCCGGTGTTCGATCGTGCTGTTTATGGCGGTGGCGGCATTAAATATCGCGGGTTGTCGTACCCTTAAAGCTCCCCTTGAACCTTCCCGTGAATGGGATGCCCCCCGATGGGAAAAGACATCGAGGGCCGATGACGATATCTGGAAGTCGTTACGGTCCGGAGAGGTCGATCCTTCAATACCTTTATCGCTGGCGGAACTTGTTGTCATGGCGCTGGAAAACAATCCCGGGACACGCGAGGCCTGGCAGGCCGCGCGTATGGCCGAAGCGGAAGCCCGCCAGGCGGAAAACGGGTTGTATCCCCGGGTGACGGTTTCCGGCAATATAACGAAAGGCAAAAAGATAGCCAACCGGCATGATGATATCCTGGACCAGATGAGCTACGGGCCCGGGGGGAAAATAACGTATATGTTATTCGATTTTGGCGCAAGAAGCGCCGCGATAAAAGAGGCGCGCCAGGCGCTCCTTGCCTCGAATTTCAGTTTCAACCAGGCGCTTCATGATCTTATATTCGAGATCCAGAAAGCCTATTACGGGTTGTTCAGCGCCAAGTCGGCGTTTAAAGCGGCGGAATTCGACGCGTATGACGCGCAGATGGTGTTTAAGCTGGCTGAAGAGAAGTTCGCGGCGGGTATTGTCGCTAAACTTGATGTTCTGCAGGCCAGGGCCGGTTATGACGACGCGATGTATATGCTCGAGGAGGCCAGAGGCGCGGCCGAAAACGCTAAAGCCGGCCTTGCCGGGATACTGGGGCTCCCTGCCGACACCGGGTTTGATATCGCTGATCCACCGGAAGAGGCGCCCCCGGAGATAAACCTGGGGGATATCCGTGCGCTTATCGATGACGCTATGGGAAAGAGGCCCGATATCCAGGCGGAAAGAGCGATGCTCCGCGCGAAGGAAGAGGCGGTGAAGGCCGCGGGTTCCGCCTTATGGCCCACTCTTAACGCGGCCGGATCGGTCGAAGCCGACTGGTATGAATATTACGGCGCGCTGAGGAAACAGAAGAATAAGGACAAAGAGGATTATTCATATACAGGGTATATAAGCGTCGAATGGGATATCTTTGACGGGTTCTATAACTTTAACGCCAAGCGGGCCGCTGAGCGGGACCGTGACGGGGAACGCGAACGGCTCCGCCGGGATGAACTTGCCGCGAGTACGGATGTGTGGACAAAATACCACGATTACAATACGGCGATGCGGAAATTTACTTTCAGCCGGGCTTTCCTGGATACGGCGGAAGAAGCATATGACCTCGCGATGGAAAGTTATAACGCGGGTTTAAAAAGCATGATCGATCTTATCCAGGCACAGAGCCAGTTGTCAGATGCCAGAAGCAAGCTTGTCCAATCGAAGGAAGACCTTTTTGTCGCTATCGCGGGCCTCGCGCACGCTACCGGTGCGCTTAATGTCCCGGAGCGGCCTTCGGAGCCTGGCGGACCGGGAAGGTAGCGCATAGCGGTGAGGGAAACGATGGTGGTCAGGGATGGGGATGACATTTTTTTCTTAGAATAGGAGGATACCTCATGGAGGGGAAAGAAATAGAAGTTCTGTCTTTTGCCAGAAAATTTCTCAATGACAACAGACTTGTTATTGGTATAGGCCTGCTTGTCGTTCTTGCCTTTGTCGTTCCGTTCCTTAAAGGAGGAACCGGGAAGAAGGCGGGAAAGACAGCCATGCCGCCCAGGCCCGTACGGACCGCGACAGCGGCCAGGATGGATGTCCCGGTCTACCTTGATTCGTTCGGGACCCTTTCACCTATTATAAATGTGGATGTGAGATCCCGCGTTACGGGACAAATAAAGGATGTTCATTTCGAAAGCGGGGATGAAGTGAAAGCGGGGGACCTGCTTTTCAGCATCGACCCGCAGGAGTTCAAAGCCGAAATGGAGAAGGCGGAGGCTATGCTTGAGGAGGATATCGTCGACCTGAAACTTAAGAGAGATACTTTTGAAAGAAACCGCGGCCTTTTTGAGAAGGGGCTTATTTCACAGCAGGATTTCGATCAATACCAGACGGATGTCGCCGGCGCGGAGGCAAGGGTCCGGCTGGACAAGGCCGGCGTTGACCTGGCGAAGATAGACCTGGATTATTGCTGTATCAAAGCTCCCGCGGGAGGTCTTACCGGGCAGCGCCTTGTGGACCCGGGCAACATCATAACGGCGGACAACGGACCGGTCCTGGTGAATATTAAAACTATCGATACCCTTTATATGGATTTTACGCTTCCGGAGAAAGACCTTCCCGACGTACGAAGATCCATGTCGGAGGGCCAGTTGAAAGTCGAGATCATGGAGGATGAAAAAAGTGACGGGACGCTTTTCGGAGAGCTGGAGTTTCTCGACAATACCGTTGATGACCGGACCGGTGTCGTTCTCTTGCGGGCGATCATAAATAACGAGCGGAAAAAACTGTGGGCCGGTCAATTCGTAAAGGTCCGGCTCATACTCGGGACGGAAAAAGACGCGGTGACCGTGCCGTACCAGGCGGTCCAGATAGGGCAAAAAGGATATTATCTTTTTGCCGTGGCGAAAGGGAACAAAGCGGACCTGCGGCAGCTTATCGTGGGAGAAAAGTACGGGGACGACATTATTATCAAGAGAGGGGCCGAAGCCGGAGAGAAGGTTGTCACTATGGGCCAGATGGGGTTAAGCCCGGGGGCCTCTGTAATAGAACTTCCCGGAGAAAGCGCGCAAGCGGGACAGGAATAATGTCTTTTTCAGAACAGTTCATCAGAAAACCCATAATGACCACGCTTATTATGCTTGCGGCCCTGATCTTCGGGATAGCCGCGTATAATAAGCTGCCTATAAGCGATCTGCCTTCGGTAGATTATCCCGTGATGACCATTACAGTGGCCTATCCGGGAGCCAGCCCCGCCACTATGGCTTCGACCGTCGCGTCCCCGCTGGAAAACGAGTGCATGCAGATACCGGGCCTGCAGACGGTCATATCCGATAATACCGAGGGGCAGACCCAGATAACCCTTACTTTTGATCTTGACCGCAGCGTTGACCTTGCCGCCCCGGACGTCCAGGCGGCGATCTCCCGGGCCACCAGTAACCTGCCCTCGGATCTGCCGCAGCCGCCGACGTATTCCAAGAATAATCCGTCAGATTCGCCTATTATTTATCTTATGCTGACTTCGGATACCATGCTTCCGGGCGAGTTATATGATTATGGCAACAGGACCGTCGGACAAAGGATAAGCATGATAGAAGGGGTATCGCAGGTGGCTGTATGGGGGGCCAAGACCGCTGTCCGCATTCAGGTCGATCCGGACAAGATCGCCGCGTTCCAGATAGGGATCGATGAAGTGGCAGGGGCCCTCCAGTCCGGTACGGTCACGATACCGGCGGGGAGCCTGAACGGAAAGTTCCGGACGTTTTCCATAGAACCTGAAGGGCAATTGCTTGAGGTGGGCGCGTATGAGGACCTTATCGTGGTTTACAGGGATGGGAACCCGGTGAAGCTCGGGGATATCGCCAGTTGTGTCCGGACGCTTGCGAACGATGAGGTGAACGTCATGTACGGCCATGCCGGGGACGTCATGCGTTCCGGGGCGGTCTGTGTAGCTGTCTATCGTCAGAGCGGCGCGAATACTGTGGCGCTCAGCAGCAAGATAAGGGACACCGTGGAAAATCTCAAGCTGGAGATACCCGGTTCGGTCAAACTGGACGTCTTCTATGACAGGGCCGTATATATAGTGGAATCCGTGAACGACGTCAAGAATACCATATTCATAGCCCTTTTTCTTGTGGTACTGGTCATATTCCTTTTTATTGGCCGTCTTTCAGACACTGTCATACCGGCGATAAGTCTGCCCTTGACGATCGTCGCCACGTTCATTTATATGTACATCGCGGGGTTCAGCCTGGACAATCTTTCGCTTATGGGGCTTACGCTTTCCGTAGGGTTTCTCGTAGATGACGCCATAGTCGTGCTTGAGAATACCGTCCGTCATGTTCAGGCCGGGAAAAACCCGTTTCAAGCCGCGATAAAAAGCATGGGTGAAATAACCGGAACGGTCATATCGACCAGCCTGGCCCTCATAACAGTGTTCATCCCGCTTGTTTTTATGGGAGGTGTTGTCGGACGCAATTTTAACGAGTTTGCCTTGACGGTTGTCGCCGCCATCATCTGTTCGACCGTGATCGCTCTTACTTTAACGCCCATGATGTGCGCCCGCATGCTGAAAAGTGTCCAGGAGAAGAAAACGAAACTTGAAATTTTCACGGACAGGTTTGTGGGCTTTTTGAACCGCGGATACGGGGTTATGCTTAAATGGATAATAGGGCACAGGCTTATTTCTGTTCTGGCATGGGCAGGATGTCTTCTGGGAACGCTGCTTATGTTCGTCATATTGCCTAAAACTTTTCTGCCGGAAGGCGATAGCGGGGCGATAGCGGGCCAGATGGTTACGTCCCAGGGGACGTCTACGGAACAGATAAGAGCGTTTCAGATGCAGGTGAATGAAGTGCTGCAAAATGATCCCGCGGTGGAAAAGGTCATATCCGCTACGGGCCTCCAGCCCGGGGCGGACCAGAGTACGGGCCCGGTTTTTATGGTGCTGAAACCCGCGAACGAAAGGCCTGTCATGCAGGAGGTAGTCGCGCGTCTGCGTTCCGCACTGTATATGATCCCCAATGGGATGGTCTTCGTCCAGGCTATTCCTGCCCTTAATATAAGTACGGGAGGTGAAAGCACGGCAGCGGGGAGTAAATATTCTTATTCGATAAGCGGCAGTGACCGGGATAAGTTGTACGAAGTAGCACAGCAGCTTGAGGGGAAGATGAAGACCCTCCCGGGTTTTGTCGGTATCCAAAGCAGTGTTAAGCTCAATATGCCTCAGTTGAAAGTCAGGATATTCCGTGACCGCGCTTCGACCCTCGGGATCACGGCAAAGGAGATAGAGAACGCTATCAGCCTCGCTTATTCGGGCGGAAAAGTTACCACGTATAAAACAGATGTCGACCAGTATGATGTTATTGTGGAGCTTGAAAAGAAATATCAGAAAAACCCCGAGAACCTTTCGAGGATATATGTGCGGTCGAACGCGACAGGCTATCTTGTCCCCCTCGGCGCGGTCGCCGAATGGGAGGAGGGCATCGGCCCCCAGAATGTCCCGCATTTCGACCAGCTGAATTCGGCGACGATATCGTTCAGCATAGCGGATAGCGTTCCCTTGGGGACCGCTACCAAGATCCTCATGGAAACCGTCAAGGAGATCGTCCCTCCGGAAATAAGCGGGACTTTTCAGGGAGAAGCCCAGGAATTCGAGGAAGCTGTCGCGAGCCTAAGCATACTTCTTATAGTAGCGGTATTTATCATGTACGTCATCCTCGGGATCCTGTACGAAAGTTATGTGCATCCTTTTACGGTACTCACAACCTTACCCGTAGCCGCGTTCGGCGGGCTGGTTACGCTTTTTATATTCCGGTCGGAGCTTTCATTATATGCCTATATAGGGATGTTCATGCTTCTCGGGATAGTTTCGAAGAACGGCATTATGATGGTCGATTTCGCGACACAGAACCTGGCAGAAGAGAACACTACAAATGCCGAAGCCATATATAACGCCTGTATCGTACGTTTTCGGCCGATACTCATGACCGGCCTATCCACAATAATGGGGGCGCTTCCGATAGCCCTGGGTTTCGGAGCCGACGGCGCTTCCAGAAGGCCTCTCGGACTGATAGTCGTAGGCGGGCTGATATTCGGCCAGATATTAACTCTCTTTGTTACGCCGGTACTCTTCCTTTATATGCAGGACCTCCAGGAAAAATATCTCGACCGTTTCGAGCTGCTCCGGTCGGGCGCGTCACGGAAGAACGAGTAGGGGTTTAGAGGCGCCTGCATCCAGGGTTCGATATCGAAGGGGCCGCCGAAGGGCCGCTGAAGGGCCGCTGAAGGGCCGCTGAAGTTCCGCCAAAGGATAGGGTATGCCCGTATGGACTCGCAGATTTCTTAACGGATTTTTTCTGACTTTTGAGGGGTGTAAAAGAAACTCGCCCGCCTCCGGCGGGCTCAAACAGTCTTTTACACTATTTCCCTCAAAAGTCATAAAAAATCCTAAAATCTGCTAACAGTCCATACGGGCATACCCTATCCTTTGGCTGGGCCTGCCGCTATTCCCGGCATACCGGCATAAGGGGGCGTTTCACCCTATTCCAACTCATTGGCAGGTAATAAGTTACGATCGGGCTAAAACGATTTTTTTTATGCTGCGGGGAAACCGGTCAATGTATTATGGTATAGGCGGTGCGGCGGGAGCTAATACTGCATGAACTGCAGAAGATGGATCGTGAAAACACAGGTTCCTATTACTACCCGGAATGATCTCAGGAACTGGTCCTGAAAAGATTGAAAGGGTGAATGTAATATTTTATTCACGCCGTCTACGATAAGGAATATACCCGCCAGGAAGGCGAACCAGTCTATGGTGACCTCGGCGAACCTGGAATCGAAGACTTGCCAGGTTACTGCCAGCGTGATGAGAATAAGCAGCGTGAGCGTTATTGAGGCATAAAGTGATCTTTTCATATACAGGATGATAGCACACGTTTTTCCCCGGCGCAAGTTTTTGTTGGGGTACTTTAAAAAAAACGAGATATGGCGTATAATTGCGCGAGGG
>JBDRFA010000075.1:0-16309 GCA_043819235.1 Candidatus Omnitrophota bacterium
ATGTTCAACATAGAGCTCACGAAGGAGGATTACGGCTATTACCTGTCAGCAAGCGCCGGGTTCGACGTCCATAATTACGTTTCGTTCATAGAACGCGAAGCGCCTGAATACGGGATAAAGGCGGGCCTTGGCGAGGGTATCACGGAGCTCGACGGGTACCGCGTGAAGATAGTGCAATTCTACGAATATTCGTTCGAAAGGGATAACGCTTTTCTCGAGAACCTCCGTTTTTCTCCCGGAAGTTTCCGGGGCGCGTCCTCCAATGAGCAACAAATAGCGATACTCGTCACCGGTGGCTTTCATACCGAGAGCATGCTGGAACTTCTGAACAAGAACGATATCTCGTATATCTCTATCATCCCGAACTTCAGGAACAGTCCGGGGTATGAGTCGCCGTATTTCAATATACTTTCGGGCGGGGTGAGCCCGTTCGAGAAGGCGCTTGACGCCGCGGTATCCTCCATACAGGTGGCCAGCCTCATGAACGCGCTCGGCAGGGAAGCGAATAACCCGGAATGGGCGGAGAGGTTCCGCATGGCGGTCATCGCGTTAAGTTCGATGGAGGGCGCGGAAGTTCCGCGGGTGATAGGTGTTAAGCCGGGTACGGGAAAGGAAAACGGGGCGCTGTATGATAAAGGCGGATATATCATTTTCAGTATAAAGGACGGCCAGCCGGGTGTAAGAGTGCTGGGGATGGACGAGTTCAACAGATTATCGCGGGAAGAGCGGGGCAGCCTGGTCAGCGATGGGACGGTTGTGGCAAGAGATGTGGACCTCGAGAAGCTTAACTGGGCGTTAAGTGAAGTGGGCCAGGACTGGATAATACGGGAAGGGTTTGAAAGCGGTGCTATAAAAATATTATCTGAGGCCAATAATGAAGTATTCGGTATCGTTGAGGAAAAGATGAACGGGCTGGGTGGGAACGGGCGGTTGTTGGCGGAAACTCTGCAAACCCTGAAAGATGAGTCGAAGATATATGTTGTCCGGGGCCTTCCGGCAGGGCACGCCGGCGGACAGGGGATATATCTGGCCGAAAGGGATAAAAATGGAAGGAGCCTTTCAAGCGAAGCCCTGGCGTCGATGCTCATACACGAACTTACCGCGAGTATCTATGCCGGTAACGCAGCTAAAGGGTTGGACAGCCACGATCTGGCAGGCGCGGTGGAGAACGCTTTGAAAAAGGGCGACATTGCGATAGCCGGAGAGTATCTTGACGGTGCCGAACGATACACGGTGATCGAGAATGAACGTGAAGTCCCGGTGACGATACAGGATACGCGGTTGTCCGCGGAGCAGAGAACCGTTCTTAAAGGCAGGGATCACGCGATGCGTCCGGTCGCACGGTTGGCGGAGAAGGAGACGGGCCTTTTTTCCGCTATCAGAGCTCTCGGGATAAGCGGCGAGGAAGCGGAAGCAATAATAAACGTTGCCAGGAACAGATACGCTTCTTCGCGGGATATTGAAAAATACATGAAAGCCATTAATGAATTCGCGAAGGAGGCCGGACGAGCGGGTGTTGTATCGCGCGCGGCGCAGTTCGAAACCATTCTGGCGAGATCGCATAACCCGGCAGCGCTTATGGGGCTCGCCAGGGTCGTCAACGTATTGTCCAGGGAAAATGTTGGAGGACGGGATGTGATAGCGGAGCTTAACCCCGGTGAGAAGGAACCTATCCGGAGGATCCTGTGGCTTTTTGTCGAGAGAGAACTGACGAGAGAATTGTTCAGCGCTATTGGGACGAATATATCCGATACGTTCCATACATTTCGAAGCCAATGGACGTCAGCCCAGGATAGGATGGCGGTTTTTGAGGACCTTGTCAGTGTGTATAACAGTGGCAAGAATTTTGTCGTTACGCGGGGCAAAAACGAGGAGCAGTTCCAGGGGGAGCCGATGAACACCGATGTCGGGTTCCAGGCTGACATCGATATACCGTTGAAATTTATAGATAATTATCTCGCGGAAATACGTAAGACCGGACAGTTGTGGGAGCTCAAGTATGCTTTTTCGGATGACCAAAACCCAGCGCTGGAGAGGGTGGAAGAATTCGTAAGTATTGTGACGGCTAGTACGGAAGGGTTCGAGCTCCTGACGGATGAGGGCGGAACGGAGAGTTTGTTTAAACCGAAGCCTGTGCCCCAAAAAAACGGGCGCAGGGTATGGTTGAGGGTTGACAGAGAAGGAAAATTACAGTTCTCGGGCAATGCGGAGGCCCCCGACGATGAATGGCGCGATTACAGAATTCCGGGGCGCGGAAATCTGTTCGTCTTGGAAACAGAGAAATTTTATAACGTTTTCGGTATGCCCTTATGGGAAAGGAGCGACGATTATATCCATAGGATCGAAAGGATACAAGACGGTAAGAAAGAAAGCGTAATTGTCAGCGCGTTGTTCGGATACGAGACGATGGCCGGGGCGAAAGCGGATTCTATCGTACTGAATCGGGACAAAATAAAGGGTACCGCTAAAAAGTGGGTTGAAATAGTCAGGAGTATTAACGCTATTCAGAAAGGTGATACGGCCGCGAAGAGACCCGAAGCAAAACCGCAGAAAAGGCTTTATGCTATTTTAGGGCTCTCTGAGGGTTCCTCTCTTAATGACATAGAAAGTAGGGTCAAAATGATCCGCGCTAATATGCATTCGGATTCTTATTACCGTTTTCGCAGTGAAAAACTTAACGCCTACCTGAACGATAAATTTAATACAGCGAAAGAAGTCGGAAATATTTTTTCAGAGCAAAAAAAAGCGTATGATGCCAGCGAAAGTGATGAGAGTTTTTTCAGGGAACGGCTGCTCGAGAAAGGGATGTCGGGAAAAGTGCTGGATGATGAGCTGAAAAAGGAACTGCAGAAATATGATCCCAGCACTTTTGATATCCCGTGGTTCGGGCGGAACATCGCGGGAATACTGTTAGATAAAGATACCGGGGAAATGCTTACTGGCGGGTTTGTGGACCGACGTGAGACGTATATGAGGGATGTTACGAAAGCCGAACGAGAGAAAGGGCCGAAAAGAGAGAAGATCGAGGATTACACGGTCGTCCTCTCACACGCGCGGATGGAAGGAAAAGTCGAGCTCAGCCCTACAGGGCAGAAGCGGGTCGCTACGGAGGAGGATTTAGTGGACTGGACGGATGGCCTGATCAGATTCGTGGACAACACCGGATTGGATGAGGCTGAAAAAGAATACCTGCGGTTTCTCGTCAGGGAAGGAGTAAAGAGGATCTTTGCCGAGTTGGTGATCATAAGGGGAAATGCCGGTGTCGAGATATATTCCGATCTGGGCGGCAGATTATATCTTACCAGTGATATGGATGCCCGGATGTTCACGAGGAAGGATGAAACCGTCCGGTTGCGACATGCAAATATCATACATGTACTCATGAAAGCCGCCCCGGTCATATCCATAAACAGCGGTATCAAGATGGCCGGGGATGTGGAGAGGATACATAAAACGCTCGGTGTACATTTCGGTTCTGCGGGTATCCTTGGCGCGAGTGTGGGGCTGACAGATATCTATCTTAAGAGGCTTAAAGAAGATATGATCACGGAGAACGCTATCGGGATATTATATGGAAACACCAGGAACGGGGATGAGTTTATTAACGGGCTTGAGGGTATGGGTATCAAAATGAGCGCGGGCGAGAAAGGATTGATCGAATATAATTTCACCAAAGCGAAAAATTCGAGCAGGGGACCGGGAGAAAGGACCCTGGTGGGGCTTATCCGGGGGTTGGACGCGGAGATAGTTCCTGATGAAAAAAATCCGATGGATATATTGGCATACGCGTCCAGCACTATGATAAACGAGAAATTCCCGGTATCAGGTGTTGCATACACAGATATTGCTTTTTATGGCAGGGAACCGGCTCCCACAGAAGAACCGTTATTTGCGGATTTTTTTGACTACGAAGGTTCCGGAAAGGAAGCGTATGAGAATGTCGCGCGGCTCCGTCCCGGGTTTATCGGCAATTATGGCGCGATAGGGGGGCGTTATGACGTAAAGGACACCGGAGAAGAACTCGTGGTAACGCGTCTTAAGACCGGCGAAACAGAACGCGTAGCTCTGGCAAGAGACGTAAATGTGCGGGTAGACGAGGTCAAGTCGATGCTGGATAGCTATGTTGCCGGCATCAGGGAGGGCGGCCTTCATACGCTTACAGGCGGCGAGCTGCGCGGCATGAGCGAACTGATAAAAATGCCGGATAAAGTAAACGGCGTAAAAGCCCTGGAAGGCCACAAGGATATCCTGGGATATTTCGACATCGAAAGCGGGACGCTGTATCTGAACAGGGGCCTTGTGGCGGAACCTATAGGCCTTATCCACGAACTGGGTGAAGGGTATATAGCGGTGCCCGAAGGATATGAGGGCCTGTCAAAGCATACGTATATGAGGGGTGTAGGGGGAGATGTGAGGATAGTATTTGAGACGCTGGCCGGGATTATAGGTGTGGATAAACTGAACGGGATGACGGATAAAGAATTAATAGCGGCATTGAAAGATAAGATGCGGGAAGAAGGCATGCGTGAGATGACGGGGAGTGAAGGAACCCTTATAAAATACAATTATGACACGCGCGGAGAACGGGAGAAAAAGGTGAAGATAGGAGCTAAAGAACTGCTGTACGGCCTACAGGACCATATGGACCCGGCGGGTAACGCCGATTTCACGAAGCAAGCGGGAGGTATAGTGAACAGCCTGAGGAGGAACGTCCTGAACATAGTGATCATACCGTCGGCGAATATTTCGACAAGATCTAAACAGGCAGGCCTGTCGGGTAAGGTCCGCAGGAAGTTCAGGGGGAAAGGTATCGACACGCGGGTAATGCCTTATGGTGATACGGCGCAGCTCGAAGCGCAGATAAGGTCGGCGATAGAAACGGCGGATAAGAACGTTAAGTTTTATCCGAAGATATATGTTTACGCCATGACGGAGGAAGATCTGGATCTGGCGGACAGGATCAGAGAAGAAGAGCGCCCCGAACTTATTGTTATAGGCAACGATGTTGTTAAAGGCGCGGATGTAAGCGGATCGCAGGTAGAAGTAGCGAAGGTAATAGCGGTGGCGAATATGCTTTTGAACGATAAAAGATTGAAAGAAGATTTCGGGTTATCGACGGAAGAGATGGCGGAGGACCGGAGGGAAAAACTCATCTTTTTCCGGGATGCGAAATTCTTTGAAGGCATTTCTGAAGGTACAAATTTTGAGCATATGAATGAAAGCGCCCTTAATGATTTTATGAACAAGCTGCTCAACGGTGTCATACCGATGAGGATAACAAGGATAAACTGGGAAGAGATCCAGGACTGGCACGATGCCCAGGAACAGGTACTCATGTCGCTGTAACGATCATACCTTCCGGTAACACCCGCACTAGGCATTCCGATAGTAAGTTTCTATGGCGGCACTGTCTTTCTTGTTGACACCGTTAAAGCGGTGATGTTACGATACTTTATACATAATATTATGATATATGGATATATGGCATCAAAGCGTAGAGCGCGTAAGTAAAAAGGGAAGAACGCACAGAGCAACGTTAATGAGGTGGTGAGTTTCTTAATATGCTTGAAGTCGTGATCCCTAATTATACGATCGGGGAAAAGTTGGGTGAGAGTTCTCAATCGATCGTTTACAAGGCGTTTCATAAGAGGTATCCTCAGGTGCCGCTGGTCCTTAAAATTTCAAAGACCGGCTATCTTTCCCAGCAGCAGCAGATCCATTTCCAGCAAAAAATCGAGCAGCTTAAGATCCTGAACGATCCCATGCTTTTGAAGCCGCAGTCTTTTGAAGCGAAGGGAGAGATCCAGATAGTCAGCCGGGAATATTTTGACGGTATACCTCTGGACGAATGGGCCGGGGCCTTGCCCGGCGGCGTTCCCTTGAAGGATTTTTTTACCGTGGGCTGTCAACTGGCGCAGGCGTTACACAAGGTGCATGAAGCCGGCATTATCCACGGCGGGGTTAAGCCTCATAATATCCTGATCGACCCGGAAAGTCTTGCCATCCGGTTGGTCGATTTCATAACTTCCCTGGATGTCAGGGAGATAAGCTATTTTATTTATGACCGCGATTTTATCAAAGGGACCCTGGCGTATACTTCTCCGGAACAGATCGGGCGTATAAGCCACAGGGTCGGGTTCGCTTCCGATCTGTATTCCCTGGGGATCGTTTTCTATGAATTGTTGACGAAGAGGCTCCCGTTTTTTTCAAAGGACCCGCTGGAGTTGATCCATTCCCATTTAGCGGAGGAGGCCGAAAGTGTCAGCCAGGTGGATTCCGAGATCCCGCAGATCTTAAGCAATATTATCGCCAAACTGATCCTCAAGCAACCGGAGAAGAGGTACCAGAGCGCCGCGGGCCTGCTTGATGACCTTGTCTTGTGCCGCGACATATACGCGGTTTCGGGGAATATCCGCGAGTTTGTGCTGGGTGTGCACGATTATACACACCGGGTTACGTTCGTATCAAAAATGGTGGGCCGAAGCGGGGAAGCGAAGGCGATCCTGGATGAGTTCAGTGAAGCGGCTAACGCGTCTTTTCGTTCATTGTTCATATCAGGACTGCCGGGTATCGGGAAGACCCGGCTTATCCAGGAACTCCAGAAACCGATCGTCGAGCGCAGAGGTTACTACACTTCAGGAAAATTTGATATCTATGAAAAAAACATTCCCTACAGCGCGCTTCTCCAGAGTTTGCGCAACCTGATCAGGACATTTTTGACGGAAAGCGATGAAAGGGTCGAGGCCCGGAAAAGTGAGATCCTTGAGGCTGTCGGGGACAACGGCCGGGTAATGACGGATGTTATCCCGGAGCTCGAGATACTGACCGGCCCCCAGCCGGAAGTCCAGCCGCTTCCCCCGGTAGAGTCGCGAAACCGGTTCAACCAGGTTTTTGATAAGTTCCTCACCAGCCTGGCGAACGAAAAGAACCCGTTAACACTTTTTATCGATGACCTTCAATGGTGCGATGTCGCCACTTTTGATCTTCTGAAAAATATTTTCGAGAATTACAAAGATCATAAATATCTTCTTCTTTTAGGGGCCTACCGCTATAACGAAGTGGACACGGCCCATCCATTGATGAAATTGATACGCGATACCAGCGAAAATCGGCAGCCGATAAAGGAGGTAAGGCTGGCTCCCCTGGCTCCGCAGTATTGCCATGAAATGGTATCGTATATCCTGGACTCATCTTTTTCCGAAACTGAGGAATTAACCATTTTTATCACGGCGCTTTCTGAGGGGAATCCGCTGTTCGTGAGCGAAATTCTATCATACCTGCATAACTCGAAGCTGCTTTTCCTCGATGAAAACCGTCATTGGCACTGGGATATAAGCAAAATACGGGGATCCGACATGCCGCCTACGGTAGTGGGGCTTTTCGGGGCAAAGGTCCGTAAATTGCCACAGGGGACCATAGACCTGCTTGAATTTTGCGCCTGTATGGGGAACCGTTTCTCCCCGACTGAGATATCCATGGTCAAGGGGATCTCCCTGCTTGAGGCATTTGAAATGCTGAAGCCGGCTTTAGCGCAGGGGCTGTTAATGGAGAACAGGGATGACCTGCAGTTCGTGCATGACCGGGTGCAGGAGGCGGTCCTGAACGCCATAGACCCCGAAAAGAGGCGCCGGATACACTGGAGAATAGGGACTCAATTGTTATTCTGGATCCCCGAGGGAACGGATATGGAAAAAGCCGATTCTTTTTTTAACCTTTTTACCATAGCGTCCCATTTGAACCTGGGCAGGCCGGAGACGCTGGACGAAGAGATGAAGTATCAGTTGTCGGATATCAACTATCACGCGGGCAATAAAGCCCTGACCGCGCTGGCGATGGAATCAGCCAATGAATATTTCACTCTGGCAAAAGAACTTTTGCCGGGGAACTGCTGGGAAAGGCGGTATGAAAGTACGTTCGCGATCTACCAGAGGGCGGCTAAAACAGAATTGATGTGCGGTAACTATGATAATTCCGAGAAACTGCTTAACGAGGTGCTTGAGAACGCCAAAACGGATATGGATAAAACTGCATGCCTGGCGGAACAGACCACCTCCTTATCTTCAATAGGGAACTTTATCGCCGCGATCAAAACCGCGAATCGCGGCCTGGCGGTTTTCGGCAAATCGATCCCGGACGATCCTGCCGAAGCGGAGAGAAAAAGAGAAGAGTTGATGGGTGAGATCGAGTCGAAAAATATAGATATATGGGATAAGATACTTCATATGCCGTTCACCGGGGAACGAAAAAGCAAGATAGAATTGGCGTTCTATAGCGAACTTATCCCGGATTTATATATGTCGGGCATGGTGCCGCAATTGTATCTTTCGGCCGTACAGTCCACACAGCATTGCCTGGCGGGCGGTATGGATGAATCGGTGATCTATTCTTTCAGCATAATGGGGCTTTATCTCGGGGAGAAGGGGAAATTCGAGGAAGCCTTTAAATACGAGGATCTCGCCAGGAATTTGTGCGCGAAATATCCCAATACATTCGGCGCCACCCGGGGGATGAACGGGATAGTGTGGTGCAACATGCATTCAAGGAGCCGTCCGGAGGAGATAGTCGATTATTGTTTAAAGTCCGTTCAGTGCGGCAAAAATTCGGGGGATCTGTATAACGCGGGGCTTTCGTACGGGCCGTTGATGTGGAACCTTCAGGTCGCAGGAAGCGACCTGAGCAGGATCATGGAGTATGCGGACGAATGCCTTGCTTTTTCCAGCAAATATCACCTGTATTTCTCTGTCCGGTTAAGCGAGGCCATACAGGCGGGATGGATAGCGCCGATGTCGAAGAATTATGTGCCCGTTGATATGGACGAAAAAATAAAAACCTGGGAAAAGGATAACCATATCGCCGCCGTGGGTACTTATTATGTGCATATGGGGCTTGTTCATTACTATTTCGGAGAGCATGAAAAAGCCGAGGACTATTTGCAGGGTGTCAGGCGATATTTGACAGGGTTGACCGATAACGTGTTAAAACGCCAATGGTATGTCTTTCTGGCGCTGAACGCGCTTCGCCTGCATGAGCGGGGCATTAAATACAAAACCGAGGAAGAGTTGTTCTCGCATATCAGGCCCCTGATACGCGAAGTTGAAATATGGGCGGGTCTAGGCCCCTTGTTGAAACCGTATCTTGCCTTTCTTTACGCGGAAATTGAAAGGGTTACCGGCAGTGTAAGGGAAGCAAGGAACCTTTACATTGACGCGATAGACGTCGCGGAGCGGAATAATTATACTTTTTTGCAGGCGTATATCAATGAATGCCTGACGGGATTGTTTATTTCGCATCCCGAGCCCGGAGCTAGAGGCATAAAAGCAGCACTTCCTTGTTGCAGTATGGCGGCAATCCACCTCAGAGAGGCGGCGCGTTTATACAAAAAATGTCATGCGGAACGAAAAGAAATAACGCTTATGGATGCATATCCGGACTGTTTCGATAAACTGTCGGAGGTCAAGATGCCCGGCGCTTTGGAAACGGCTGCCATGTTTTCCAACATCGATGTTAATTATCTGACGAAATTCTCATTGCTTATCCCCGCGGAAGAAGGGGAAGACGCTCTTATTCACAGGATCATGAATGTTGTGCTGGAAAGTTCCGGGGCGCAGCATGGATATTTGATCATTGAAGAAGACGGGGAGCTGATCGTCCGCGCTGAAAGCCATATCGCCGGGCAGGACGCGGTTAAGACCGCGAAACAGGAATTCGAAAAGTGCGGGGATATCTGCCACTCGATCGTCCGTTATGTGTACCGGAGCAGGGAAACATTGATCCTTGAAAACGCTTCGGAACAGGGAGACTTCAAGGATAACCCTGAAGTTCAGGGCATGAAACTCCGTTCCGTGTTTTGTCTTCCGGTGGTAAAACGTAATAAGCTGATAGGGATCCTTTACCTGGAAAATCGCCTGGCAGATTCGGTTTTTACGCCGGAGAGAACGGATATGACCAAATTGTTCGCCTATCAGGCCGCGATCTCTCTGGAGAATGCCCGGTTGCTGGAAAGGATGATAAAAGCGGAAGCCGAACTTGAACAGCACCGTGAACGGCTCGAAGAAGCGGTGGAAGAACGCAGCAGCCAGTTGAGCAAAACACGGAAAGATCTGCTTATAGCCGAACGTCTGGCGGTACTGGGGCAGATAGCGGGGAGTATATCCCATGAGATCCGTAATCCTCTCAACGTCATCGGCAGTTCAGCTTATTACCTCAAAATGAAGCTCGATACCTCGGACGCGAAAAACAGGGAACATATCGAACGTATTGAAAGAGAAGTAAAAAATACGACCGGGATCGTCGAGGGTATTTTAGGATTATCGGGCATAAAAGAATCGCAAAAAGAACGTTTGGATATAACGGCATTCTTGAATGACGCACTCGACACCGTAGAAGTGCCGGAGGCGGTAAAAATAGACAGAAAAATACCGTCTTCGGCTATTTTCGTGGACGCGGATAAGGAACAGATCTTCATGTTATGCTATAACCTTGTCAAGAACGCGGCGCAGGCAATGAGCGGAGAGGGGTCGCTTACTGTTTCAGTGGAAAAAGATGAGGGGGCTCAACAGGTCAAGTTGTCATTCACGGATACCGGTAAAGGTATTTCCAAAGAAAATATTGAGAAGATCTTCCAGCCCTTATTTACCACGAAGGCGCAGGGTATAGGTTTCGGGCTTTTTATATGTAAACTGATCGTGGAACAGCATGACGGTAATATCGTTTTTGACTCGGAACCGGATAAAGGCACTGTTGCCACTGTAACCCTGCCGCTGGCCGGGCCCCAACCGGAGGAGGGTTAGTTTGAACCCGGCCAGCAAGATACTTATTGTGGATGACAACGAAGATCTGTGCGCGAATTTCATGGATATCCTGAAATTCAAAAGATATGATGTTAAAGGGGTTAATAACGGGGATCAGGCTGTAGACGCGGTAAAAAAAGAAAGGTTTGATGTAGTATTTATGGACGTTAACATGCCGGGAAAAAATGGCATAGAGACCGTGAAGTTATTGATGCAGATAGATCCGGAAATAAATGTTATTATGATCACGGCTTTTGCCGATGAGGGCGTTTATAAGGAGATATTACGGAACGGAAAATTCAAAGTTATTCAAAAACCCGTGGATATCGATAAATTTCTTGGTATGCTGGAAAAGATGCAAAGGTAATACAGGCACGTTTTCGATTTTATCCGGGACCCTCCGCATTTTCACGCTACTTGTAAAATAGTAACATATATGATATTGTTTGACATGATGGTGTGGCCCGCGTAATTAGATCATTGAGGGGATGACATTTTATGATGAAGATCCTCATAGGTGATGACGAGCCGGAGATACGATCTATTCTGAGAACGTTCCTGACACAGTGATGTTCACGCGGCAGGCGGGCCAAGTTAGGGGGTATATCTATGGCAAAGATCCTTATAGTGGACGATGAACCTGAGATCAGGGGGCTTCTGGAGATCTTCTTTAAAAAGAAGGGGTTTGAGACCGTTGTAGGCAAGGACGGAGAAGACGCCCTGAAGGTGGCGGATACGGAAAAAGGGATAGACATCGTGATCCTGGACCACAGGATGCCGAAACTTGAAGGCATCGGAGTGCTGAAGGAATTACGGGGTAAACAGTTCAAAGCTCCGGTCATCATCCTTACGGGGTCTTTCGGCGGAGAGAAAAAGATGGAGGGCGCGTCCGCGGTCTTTATGAAGCCTATCGACCTTGAAAAACTGCTGGAGAAGGTAAAGGAACTGCTGGGGATGAAGTAAGGGCAGGGTGAGGGTGTAAAGGTTGAAAAGTTAAAAGGTTAAAAGGTTTCTACGGAAAACAGGTATTTAGTTCGAACTTTTTAACTTTTACACTTTTAAACTTTTTAACTGTTATACGTTCCCGCCGGAGGCGGGCTGACTTGATCAACGAATGGAGGCTCTGGTTATAGCGAAGATCCTGGCGGTAGATGATGAGCCGGAAATAAGATCTCTTTTGGAATTGTTCCTGACGGGGAGGGGTTTCCAGGTACTGACCGCGGCTAACGGCCTGGAAGCGTTAGCCGCGGTAGAACAGCACGACGATATAGATATTATCCTTCTGGACCTTTTAATGCCGAAACTTACAGGTACCGCGACCCTGGAAGAGCTCCGGAGAAGACAGATAAAGATCCCCGTTATACTCATTACAGGCGCTTTTTCCGGGCATCATGAAAAGATCGGCGCCAGCGCGCTGTTCATTAAACCGCTTGATTTCATGGAACTGCTGGCAAAGATAAACGAGATCCTCGGGCTTTGACCCGCGTAGCCGGAACGGTATGAACAATATAAAATTAAAAAGAGAACTTAACTTACTGGACGTTTTTTGTATAGCCACAGGCGCTATGATCAGTTCCGGGCTTTTTATCCTTCCCGGTCTCGCGCACGCCCAGGCGGGGCCGGCGGTAGTCATCTCTTACATGATCGCCGGGCTTTTAGCCATGACGGGGATGCTCAGCCAGGCCGAACTCGTTTCGGCCATGCCGAAATCCGGAGGCACTTATTTTTACGTTACGCGGAGCATGGGGCCGGCGCTCGGCACGATAGACGGCCTTCTCGAATGGATGTCGATATCGCTTAAAAGTTCTTTCGCCCTGGTCGGGATGGCCGCTTTTGCCGCCCTGATAGTTGATCTTGACCCGCGTTTTATCGCTTTATTGTTCTGTCTGCTTTTTCTGTTGCTTAATTACATCGGGGCAAAAGAGGCCGGCAGGGTCCAGGTCGGCATAGTGATAGTGCTTTTAATACTGCTTGTCTTATATGTGGCCAGGGGGATCTTTGCCGTAGATATGCGCAACTTTATGCCGTTCATGCCTCACGGTATCGGCGCGGTTTTTTCGACATCAGGGTTTGTTTTTATCTCATACGGCGGCATCATAAAGATCGCCAGCATAGCTGAGGAAGTAAAGAGCCCTGAACGGGTCGTGCCCCTCGGGATGATATTGTCCCTTTTGTGCGTGTGCTGTTTATACACGCTTGTGGTCTTTGTGACGGCCGGTGTGCTCGGGGCGGAACAGCTGGATAATTCTCTCACGCCTATTTCGGACGGTGCGGCGGTTTTCATGGGGCACGCGGGACAGGTCCTTCTCGGGATAGCCGCGATCCTGGCGTTCATTTCTACCGCCAACGCGGGTATCATGGCGGCTTCCCGTTATCCGATGGCGCTCAGCCGGGACCATCTTCTGCCGGGCTCCTTTGGCAGGCTGCATCCCAGGCGCAAAACGCCGTATATCGCTATCGCCGTCACGGGGATAATCATGATAGCCGTGCTCTTTCTTAACCTGTATGTGCTCGTGGAAGTGGCGTCCACCGTACTGATACTCACGTTCATATTTTCGTGCGTCTGCGTGATCATCATGCGGGAAAGCGGGATCCGCAATTACAGGCCGAAGTTCCGCGCTCCGCTGTATCCGTGGGTCCAGATAGCCGGTATTTTCGGATGCTGGCTGCTGATTATCAATATGGGAAAGCAAGCGCTTTTCCTGGGGTCCCTCTTTTTCGCCGGCGGATTGGCCGTTTTCTGGATGTATGGCCGGATGAGCGCGAAAAAAGATTTCGCGCTTCTTCATCTTATCGAGAAAGCCGCCGCGAGGGAACTGATAGGTATTTCACTGGAGTCGGAACTCAGGGACATCATCCGGGAAAGGGACAATATAACCGAGGACAGGTTTGACAGGGTCATAAAAGGAAGCGTGGTCCTGGACATAGAAGACAAATTGCCGGTCGAGGAATTCTTCGGGTTAGTGGCCGGAAAAATAGCCGGCGGCCTTAACGTCCCTGACGGGACTGTTTTTGACCTGCTTAAAGAAAGAGAAGAGCAGGCGAGCACTGTCCTCGGCCCCGGCCTGGCGATCCCCCACATTATCGTAAAAGGCGAGCATACTTTCACCATTCTCCTGGCGCGGGGAAAGAAGGGTATTATTTTCAAAGGTGAGGAAAAACCTGTCCATATGGCCTTCGTCATAGCCGGTTCCGCGGACGAACGGGATTTCCACCTGCGCGCGCTGTCCGCGATAGCGCAGATCGTGCAGGACCCGGAGTTCGAAAAGAGATGGATGTCCGCTGAAGGGGAAGAGGCTTTGCGTGACACGGTCCTCGAAGCCGAACGAAAACGCCAGTAATAACCTCCATCCGCGTATCATACGTACCCACCACAAGTCCATGATCCGAGTGATTACCCGGGACACCTGGTGTGGGTGTTCCTTCAGGGGGGTTATCTCGAAAATTTTCTTGACTTGCCGGGGGAAAAGGATTATATTTGTGAATTCGAGAACGAAGTCTGTGAAATGTGTCACGAATGGTTGTTTGTAAGGAAATAAGAGGCGTATAGTTAGGGTAAAAGATGAATAATATCAAAAAAAAGGTCCCGGAATCCACGATTTCGCGGTTGTGTGTGTATCTGAGGGAACTTGCGAAGTTGTCTGAGATGAACATAAAGACTGTTTCGTCCTCTGAATTGGGCGAGATGGCGAATCTCAGCGATGCCCAGGTCAGGAAGGATCTCGGGTATTTCGGGCAGTTCGGGGTATCGGGTTCGGGGTATGCCATAAACGATCTTAAGGAAGCGCTGGAAAAGATACTCGGCAAGGACAGGACATGGAACGTGGCGATAGTAGGCGTGGGGCATATGGGATACGCGCTGCTCATGTATTCCGGGTTCAGGAAGTACGGGCTGGATGTCGTGGCGGCTTTCGATACGGACGTTTATAAGGCGGGAAATAAGATCGGGGACGTGGCCATAGAGCCTCTTGAAGCGCTGCCGGAGGCGGCCAGGAAGAAAAATATCTCGCTGGCGATAATAACCGTTCCGGCGGACCAGGCGCAGCGTGTGGCGGATATTCTCGTGGAGAGCGGGATCGAATGCATCCTGAATTTCGCGCCGATGAGCCTGCATGTGCCGGAAAATGTGAAGGTCAAAAATGTCGACCTTTCGAGGGAGCTTGAAACGCTTTCTTATTTTCTGGTGAACAAGGAAAGCCCTAAAGAGGATAAATGAAGAACGTAATTTCGCTGGGGGCACAGATAAAATCCGGTTTTTCGGTGATCTCGCCGGACGGGCTTTATTCGCTCGCCCCCGGGGGAGATCTTGAGGATATAGAGAACTATAACGGGTTCGAGACTGCCGTCAGGGGATACTTAAGGGATAACGGCATAACCCCGGATATAATCGCGTGCGATATGCATCCCGATTACCGGTCCACATATCTGGCCGAAGATCTCTCGCGGGAATATAAGGGCGCGGACCTGGTCAGGGTACAGCACCATTTCGCGCATATAGCCGCCTGTATGCTGGATAACGATATTGACGGCGAGGTGATCGGGGTATCGTTCGACGGCACGGGGTACGGGGATGACGGGAAAAGCTGGGGCGGAGAGTTCATGCTCGCGACGAGAAGCGGTTACAGGCGCAGGTATCATCTTGATTACGTGCCGCAGCCGGGCGGCGACGCGGCTTCCAGGGAGGGCTGGAGGATGGCGGCGGCGTATCTGGCTAAAGCGTACGGCGACGGTTTCATGGAAGCGTTCGCGCCCTTTACGGAACGCGTGGGCGGGGAAAAAATAGCCGCGGTAAAGGAAATGATGGAAAAGGAGATAAACTGTCCCCTTACTTCAAGCATGGGGCGTCTGTTCGACGCGGTAGCTTCGCTCACGGGGCTATGTGACGTATCCGAGTTCGAGGCGGAGGGAGCGATACTCCTGGAAAAGACGGCTGATGATAACACAAAAGGATATTATGATATCGATATTGCCGGTTCCCGCGTGTCGGTTTATCCCATGATAAAACAGATCGTAGAGGATATGAAAAGCGGCACGGCTTCCGGAGTGATAAGCGCCAGGTTCCATAACACTATCGGTGAAATGATATGCAGGGTGAGCGGCCTTATCCGCGAAGAGACGGGCGTGGATACGGTCCTCCTTTCAGGCGGATGTTTCCAGAACAAATATCTTTTGCGGTATGCGGAAGACAGGTTCAGGGCCTCGGGCCTTAAGCTGTACAGCCATAAAAAGTATTCACCGACCGATCTCGGCATCTCGGTCGGCCAGGCGGTAATAGCGGCGACGATCGAGGATCAAACGTAAGAATACGGAGAAAACATGTGCTGGAGCGTACCGGGGAAGATAACAGGGATCGACGGGAATATGGCTACGGTGGAGATAGGGGGGATACTGAGGAGTGTGGCCCTTGACCTTATCGACGGCGCGGCCATCGGCGAATATGTCCTTGTTCACGCCGGGTACGCGATACAGAAAGTGGAAGAGGACAGGGCGAAGTTCACGATAGATTTTCTTAAGGGGGA
>JBDRFA010000076.1:0-6747 GCA_043819235.1 Candidatus Omnitrophota bacterium
GTTCCTCGGGTCTTCCAGGGCGGGGTCCTCTTCCACCAGGCCGAACGCGTCCTTCCTTGCTTCCTCCATGATACTGAAATCCCGCGCGATGTTCCCGAATTTAAGCTCCGGCAGGCCGCTCTGCCTGGTCCCCAGGAATTCCCCGGGACCCCGGATATCCATGTCCTTTTCCGCTATTTCGAACCCGTCATCGGTGGAAACTACCGCCGATAAACGTTCCCTCGAAGTCTCCGTACCGGGAGCCCCGATAAGTATGCAATATGACTCATGTTTACCCCGGCCTATACGGCCTCTCAACTGGTGCAGCTGCGCGAGACCGTACTGTTCGGCGTGTTCGATCACCATTACGGTAACATTGGGTATATCCACGCCCACTTCTATGACCGTGGTCGCGACAAGTATATCCCGCTCGCCTTTCCTGAACCCATCCATGACCTTTTCCTTCTCATCGGTCTTCATGCGGCCGTGTATAAGCGCTAATCGAAGGTCCTTGAACACATCTCCGCTTAAATGTTCGTACGTTTCTTCCGCGGACTTAAGCGCGGAAGCGCCCGTCTTCTTTACCCTCGGACAGACTATGAACGCCTGCCTTCCCTTCGACACTTCATCACGCAGGAAACCGTACACAGCTTCCCTCTTGTCTTCATCGACCCGGTATGTGTACACATTCCCGCGGCCCGCCGGTTTACTTTTCAGGGAAGAAATATCCATATCCCCGAAAAGCGTGAGCGCCAGGCTCCTGGGTATAGGCGTGGCTGTCATGATAAGCGTGTCCGGCACACGGCCCTTCCGCCTGAGCGCCTTTGCCTGTTCCACTCCGAATTTATGCTGTTCATCGATTATCACCAGGCCCAGGTTCTCATATTCGATACCTTCCTGGAAAAGCGAATGCGTGCCGACGATAATATCCGCTTCACCGTCCGCAATCTCCCGTTCGACATTTTCGCGCGAGGCACGGTCGAGCCCGTTTATCAAAAGCCTGACATTCACGCCCAGCGGCATGAAAGTCTTACTGATGGTCACATAATGCTGGCGCGCCAGGATCTCCGTCGGCGCCATTATCGCTCCCTGATATCCGTTCTTCACCGTCAGAAGAAGCGCGTACATCGAAACGACCGTTTTGCCGCTGCCCACGTCCCCCTGCAAAAGCCTGTACATGGGCTTTTCGCTCGACATATCCTTCTCTATTTCTTTTATGCATCTCGCCTGGTCACTCGTCAGTTCAAAAGAAAATAACTTCTCAAAATCGGAAAGAAGGTCGGACCGCACTTCATGCCTTATGCCTTTTTCCTTTACCTTTCTCCGCCGGAGGGCCATTATCACCTGAAGTATGAAAAATTCCTCAAACACAAGCCTTTTGTAAGCCCTTTCCAGGTTCTCGAATGAATGGGGATAATGTATATTCTCGATCGCGAACTTAAGGTCCACCAGCTTTCTGGATGCCCTCAACCGTGTGGGTAAGGGGTCCTGCGCTTCTCCCACATGACCCCGTATCGCCTGAAAAACAACTTTGTGCATATATTTTTGCGTAAGTTTTTCCGTCAGAGAATATATGGGGACTATGCGCCCTATATCGAGAGAATCCTTAACGCACCCCTCATCCAACACCTCAAAGACCGGATGATTCATCAGAAGCCTGTTGAATACCTCAACCTTGCCGTAAAGGGCCACGGTCTGGCCCGCGGAAAAGACATTGCTCATGAACGGCTGGTTATACCACACGCCGAAAAGCCTGCGCCCCGGGCCCCCTATCTCTATCTCGAATATCCGCGTACCCGTCCTGGCGGAAAAAACGCTCGTTTTCAGCACCTTCCCGATCACGCCCTGTGTTTTGCCGGGAACGATGTCTTTTACCTCCACGATATCGCTCCTGTCCTCATACCGGCGGGGCAGGTAATAAAGAAGGTCTAAAACCGTCTCTATCCCGAGTTTTTGCAGAAGATCCGCCCTCTGGGGCCCCACACCTTTTACATATCTTACCGGGATGTCCTGAAGGCGCTTTTTCCCTTGCATAATGACCCTTATTATGATAATATTGGCTACTGTTTCAGAAGGCGACTTTATAGTCGTTAATTATCGTGCGCGGTATATGATCCAATAAAACGATACATAATTATAAGAGAAAGGTTCTAATATGGCAAGGGAATGTTATTTCTGCGGGAAAAAACCGGTTTCCGGAAGGACTATCAGCCGGCGCGGTATGGCAAAAAGTAAAGGCGGTGTAGGCCAGAGGATAACCGGCAGTACACTGCGGCGGTTCCTCCCCAATATCCAGCCGGTTAACGCCTTCATCGACGGTAAAAAGAAAAGTATTAAGATCTGCACGAAATGTCTGAAAGCGGGGAAAGTAAAGAAATCGGCTTGATCCCGCTTCAGGGCAGGTTTAGAATCTGCCCCTACGGTCTCCCGGATACCTGAATATCCCTGATATTGAGCTGTACGGTATCAATACCGTTCCAACTGTTGATAGAAGGCATATAAGCGAGGTTAATGCCGTCTCCGGCCCTGGGTTTCTTGAAATCACTCTTCCTGAACGTAACAGCTTCACATGTCATATTGCCGCAGACCGCCATGAACTTGAACCCGTTCCTCCCTATATCACGCGGCGTGTTCTTTACGGTAATGCCACAGGTACCAAAGACCGGTTCATTGTTCCCCGGGCCATAAGGCATAAGAAGCTCAAGTTCCTTAATAAGATTTAACCCTATATGTGAGAACGGCAGGCTGATATCGACCTTCAGTTCCGGCTCGAGATCTCCGCCGGATCGGACATGCTGCCGGGCGGCGCTGTTCAGGCTTTCCCTGAACAGGCCTATATTCTCTTTTTTTATCTTTATACCGCAGGCCGCCTTATGGCCCCCGAACCCCAACAGATGTTCCGACGCTTTATCGATCGCCTCGAAAAGGTTAAACCCTTCTATGCTCCTGCCCGACCCTTTTCCCTTATCTCCTTCCAGCGCGATAAGTATGGCGGGCTTCCCGTATTCTTCCGTCAAACGTGAAGCTACTATCCCTATGACCCCGGGATGCCAGGCTTCATCCGCAAGGACAAGGACTTTAGCGTCATCAAGGTCCACTTCGGTTTTTACCCGGCTAAGGGCCTGTTTTAATATATCTTTCTCTATGTTCTGGCGGTTCCTGTTCTCGGCATCAAGCATCCGCGCTATTTCACCGGCCCTGACGGTATCTTTTCCCGTCAAAAGGTCCAGCGCCACTTCCGCCGACCCTACGCGCCCCATCGCGTTTATACGCGGCCCCATCACGAACCCGACATGCCTGCAGGTAAGCTTTGACGGCTCAAGCTTCGCCACAACCATCAAAGCTTTCAAACCCACCTTATCCGTCATCCTTAGTTTCTTCAAACCGCTTTTGGCTAATATGCGGTTCTCGCCGATGAGCGGGACTATATCCGCGATAGTCCCCAGGGCCACAAGGTCAAGATGGCTGTCAACCTCCTCTTCCCGGCCTTTCATCAGAGCCCTCGCGAATTTATACGCCACGCCTACACCCGCAAGGTACTTAAACGGATATCCGCAATCCGGCCGATGCGGATCGATCACCGCGCAGGCGTTCGGCAATCGCGCGCTTTTCACTTCATGATGGTCGGTGATTATTACGTCCACACCGGATCTCGCCGCGCACTCCACCTCTTCGACAGAGTTTATCCCGCAATCGACCGTTATGATCAGCTTAACGCCTTTTTCCGCGGCGGCTTTCACCGCGCCCTCATATAACCCGTAACCTTCCTCAAGCCGGTTAGGTATGAACGTTTCATAGTCCGCGCCGAGTTTTCCCAGGATATCGGCCAGAAGGGCCGTTGAGGTAAGGCCGTCGACGTCATAGTCGCCGTATATCAATATCTTTTCGCCGCGCTCCAGAGCCCTTTTCACCCTTTCCACCCCACGGTCCATATCTTTCATGAGGAAAGGGTCTCCGCAGGACGAAAGCTGACCAAAAAGGAAATCATGCGCCTGCCCAGCGGTCTTTATGCCCCGGTTTATCAATATCTGCGCCAACAGCGGCGACACTCCCAGGGACGAGCCAAGCGCGTCCTGTAACCGCGCGTCCTGATCATATATTTTCCAGAGCATATTTTTGCGCTCTCTCGCGGCATTTAACGTCTCTTCGCGGTCTTCCTCGACGGCCAGTCTACCAGCAGAGGACACGCGATAAATATGGAAGAATAGGTACCGACTACCACGCCGACCAGAAGCACGAACGAAAAATCATTGATCACCTTACCCCCAAAAATGAAAAGCGCGAGAACGACTATAAGCGTCGTCATCGACGTCAGCACCGTACGCGAAAGCGTCTGGTTTATGCTGGTATTGATTATCTCGTCCTGGCCCGCCTTGCGCATAAGTTTCCTGTCCTCACGTACGCGGTCGAAAACGACTATCGTATCGTTTATGGAATAACCGACGATGGTAAGCAAAGCGGCTATGACCGGCAGGGATATCTCCCTGCCCGTAATGGCAAGCATACCCACCGATACCAGCACGTCATGGATAAGCGCCACTATGGCCGTTATCGCGAACCTGAACTCGAACCTGAAAGAGATATAGATACAAATGCCTATCATGGCGAAGATCATCGCCTTGATCGCGGTTTTTCTGAGATCCGCTCCCACTGCCGGACCGACGGTCTCGACCCTCATGACTTCAAACGACCCTTCGCCGAATTTTTTGGTAAGGCCGGCGATTATTTCTTCGGTCTTGTCCGTAAAAGAACGAACGATCACTTCTTTCCCCTCTCCGAACTGCTGTATGGACGAATCCCCGAGCCCGACTTCCGCAAGCGCGCTCCGGACATCCGGCGCCAGCACCGCTCCGCTGAACTTGAACTGCTGCATCGTCCCTCCGGTAAAATCCACGCCGTAATTCCTTTCCCCCCTGTTCATAAAGGCAACTATCCCCGTAACGATGACAATGAGAGAAACAACATACGCCGCTCCACGGATCCTTATGAAAGGTATCTTCGGACACTTGAAAAATTGCAGCATGGGCAGCTTCGCCATCTGCGGCCGGCCCAGCGTAATAAGGTCCAGTATCAGGCGCGTCACGACGAGCGCCGTGAACATGCTGGCGAGAATACCGATACTTAAGGTAGTGGCGAAACCCCTTACCGGGCCCGTCCCGAACTGGAACAGTATGAGCGCCGTTATCAGCGTCGTCAGGTTGGAGTCCAGGATCGTCCAGAACGCTTTATCATACCCGGCGTGAATGGCCGCTCTCAGGCCCTTCCCGACATTAGATTCCTCCCGCAGGCGCTCAAATATAAGCACATTCGCGTCAACGGCCATACCTATGGTCAGAACAAGACCGGCTATACCCGGCAGCGTAAGTGTCGCCCCGAAATACGCCAGGGCGCCGGTAATGAGAAGTATGTTCAGTACCAGCGCGAAATCAGCTATAACACCCGCCAAAAGATAATATACCGCCATGAAGGTAAGGACCGCCATGCCCCCGATCATTATGGCCCTTATGCCTTTCTGTACCGAATCCTTCCCAAGGGCGGGCCCGACGCTGCGTTCTTCGATGATCCTGACCGGAGCGGGCAACGCACCGGCCCTGAGCACCAGCGATATATCTTTGGCTTCATCAAGAGAAAAATTACCTGTTATCTGTGCCCTGCCGGAAGGGATCCTTTCCCTTATGACCGGGGCCGTGTACACCTCTCCGTCAAGGACGACAGCAAGCCTGCTCCCGACATTCCTGCCGGTAATATCGGCGAATATATCCGCGCCCTTAGGGTTGAACTCAAGCGAGACATACGGCTGGCCGAAACCCTCCTGGCTGAACTGGGTCGTCGCGTCAACAAGCATATCCCCCGTAAGCACGGCCTTTTCCTCCAGAAGAATGGGCTCAGTTTTCCCTTCCCGGGTCTTCATATATTTAAGCTCATATCCTTCGACCTCTTCCCCCGCCGCCGCTTTTTTGAAAAGTTCAGGGTCTTCACTGACGATCCTGAACTCCAGATGGGCCGTGCGGCCCACTATCTCCTTGGCCCGGTCCCTGTCCGTCACACCCGGAAGCTGGATAAGTATACGGTTCTTCCCCTGTATCTGGATCACCGGTTCCATGACCCCGAACTGGTCTATCCTGTTACGTATGACTTCCAACGCGCGCTCGGGCGCGTCTTTGGCCGCTTCCGGAGTCAGTTTGGAAATATCGACCTCAAGCACTAAATGCATGCCTCCCTGGAGGTCCAACCCCAGGTTTATCGTACCTTCACTGGCAACTTTCCCCTCCTTATCGTGGATATCCAGCGGAGGGTAGGAGAACCATATCGCCAATCCGGCGATCAAAACCACAAGAGCAGCTTTCAATTTAAGTTTTTTCCACATGGCTTCCAATCCTTTCGTAATATTGTCTTTTTCGTTATTCCGTCTTAGGCTTTTTTAATCTGGTTATCGCCGATTTCTGTACTTTTAGCCGCGTATTTTCATCGACACGCAGTGTCACCACATCGTTCTGTATATTAACAATGGTGCCGTATACGCCTCCGGAAGTGACAACTTCATCATTTTTTGCCAAAGCTTCCAGCATCTTGGCGTGTTCCTGCTGCTGTTTTTTCTGAGGCCGGATAAGCAGAAAGTAGAATATCACGAATATCACCAATATCGGCATGATCCCGGCCAACGAACTTACCGAGGACGAAGCCTGCGGGCTCGCCGCCGGCGCGCCCTGCGCAAAAGCAAACGTTAACATACGATCCTCTCCTTTTTAACTTTGAACATGGTTTTTA
>JBDRFA010000077.1:0-16772 GCA_043819235.1 Candidatus Omnitrophota bacterium
ATCCCCGCTCGGCTAAAGTTAGCCGAATTTTATGCTCAACTGGGGTCCAGTCCCGATAATGCCGGCAAAACCGAACATATCGCCAGGGCTATCGAACATTACCGGTCGATACTGGCGGAGGATCCCGCCGACAGAACAGCCATTGAAAACCTTGGTATGTTGTATTCTGCCATGAAAGAATTTGATAAGGCCGAGATACTTTACAGGAAAAATAAGGATATAACGCCTGAAAACGCTGTCTTTCACTTGAGACTGGCCCTGAATTATCTTTCCCAAAAGATGCCCGATAAAGCGCTGGACGAGCTTAGAGCCGCTACACAATGTGATCCCGGGCATGGAGGCGCGTTTCTTCTGACAGCTACGGTACACACCGTAAAAAACGGCATCCCGGAAGCGATCGCGGCGGCTGCAAAAGCAGCTGAGATCTTCCGAAAGAACAACAACCCTGGCCAGGAAGCCCGGGCCCGACACCAGCTCGGCCTCCTGTATTTGAGGGCCGGGCTTCCTTTCGACGCTATCCAGCAGTTCAAAACGATAATCGAAACGTGGCCGGATGCGGTAGACGTTAATATCGAACTGGCTCAGCTCTATTCCGTCCTGAACCTTCCGGACAGGGCGATATCCATTATTTTGAATTCCAGCTTAAACCCCGGCGTATGGGAACTTGCGATATCGTCGGGCACACAGCCGTTAGATGACGCTCGAAAAGTCAGGGTGTGCAATATCCTGGGCCAGTCATACCTCCGGGGACGGGATCTCGTGAACGCCCTGAAATATTTCAGGATCGCGAAAACCCTTGGTTTTCGCTACAAACCCGGATTCCTGGATAACCTGGAGAACGCCGTCAAATCCGCGTGGGGTACTGCGGCCTCACTCTATAGCCCCGGCGACCGTGTGAAAGGGACCATAACCGGAATAACCGACCGCGCGATCACTATAAAGCTGGAAAACGCCCTGGAAGGGAACGTCCAGGCTTCTGAAATATCCTGGATGGAAAGGAACCCGCGCCTTACCGAAATGTTCAAAAAAGGGGATGAGATCTCGGCAGTCGTACTGAATATCGACAGTGAAAAACAGAAAATAGAGCTGGGTATAAAACAGCTTTCGTCCGACCCCTGGGAAAATATCGAACAGCATTACAGCGTAGGCACCCGCATAAAAGGAAAAATAAGCGATATGACCGATTCCTCGGCCATACTCGAACTCGAGGACGGTGTTGAAGGCATAATACAGGCTTCAGATATCTCATGGGACAAAAAGATCAACTACCCTTCCGACCTGCTTAAACGGGGGCAACGAATCGAAGCTGTGGTGCTGGAAATAGATAAAAACAACCGCAAGATACTGCTTGGCATGAAACAGCTTGAGAAAGACCCATGGGACGACATTGATGAGTTTTTCAAAGCCGGCGGCCATGTAAAAGGCACCGTGGATTCCGTTGCCGGCTATGCGGCCATCGTTCAGTTAAACCATGACGTCAAAGGTTACATCAATATCGCCGAAATGTCCTGGACCAGGACGATACATCATCCGGCCGAAGTATTTGAGCCCGGACAGGAAGTCGAGGCCGTCATACTTAAAGTTGATAAAGGCAGCCGGAAAATATACCTCGGGATCAAACAGCTCTCGCCTGATCCATGGCCTGCCATAAAAGAAAATTACAAAACCGGCACAAAACATAGAGCTGAAGTGCTCAGCGTGAGAGAATTCTCGATAACCGTTAAACTCGAGAAAGACCTGGAAGGTTCTATCCGGGTCTCCGATCTCGGAATGGAATCTGCCGAAGATATCAAATCCGGGTTAAGGCCGGGTGATACTATTGAAGTTGAGATAATTAACGTTGATGAGCAGAAAAGGACAATATTCCTTACTTTGCCTTCATCCGCGGCAGATGAAAAGCTTCAGGATCAGCAATAATTCTATTGTCGAACGTACTTTAAACAACTTTAAATAAGGTGTATCCATGCAAAAAAAAATACAACATATAGCTACAGTAACCGCGTTCGCTATCGTTTCATGTATCCTTATCGCCGGAGTTATCCTGCTTTTGTCCGGGAAACCAAAATCGACATTTTCGAAAAAAAGATCCAATATTATACTAATAACCGCCCTTTCATTACGCCCTGATCATCTGAGCTGTTACGGCTACGAGCTTGTTACCTCGAAGGCCATAAATGAACTGGCGGATAGCGGCATATTGTTCGAAAATCCATATTGCAGTGTGCCTGACCCGCTGTACAGTTACGCGGCCATCCTTAGCGGCAGGAACGGAGGCTCTTGTATCACCCGAAAAGGGGATCATATCGGATTGTCCGGATCATGCGGCCTCTTGTTAAGCGGATATCTCGATAACGCGGGATATACCTCCGCCGCGGTGGCGTCGACATCCCCGTCCCTGGAAAAACTGGGTTTAGATAAAGGTTTCAGCCGGGTTGAGGATATAACCGCGAAACCTGACATGCCGCAAGAGCAGTCCGGCACAAGCATCGACAGGACCACTGAAACGGCTATAAAACTTATCGGGGAGTTAAAGAACGGGAATAAGCCCTTCTTTTTGTGGGTGGAATACTCCCTCCCGCTATATCCTTACGCCCTTTCCGAGGATTTCCGGAAAACCCTGGATGAACATCCTTATGACGGCCAGATATTACTTCTGGACGCCGAGATCGGGAAATTGACCGGCGCCATAAAAAAAGCCGGGCTTGACGGCCGGACCATCATCATTTTCACCGCGGCGTCCGGCGAAAGCCTGAACGAACATAAAGAAATGACCCATGGCATTTTCGTGTATGACTCAAGCGTAAAAGTGCCCCTTATCATGAAATTCCCCGGGACCCGGACAAGCCGCCGGATACCCACGCGCGTTTCCCTTGTGGATATCGTACCGACGGTGCTGGACTCCATCGGAGTTGAATATAACGCTTCCGACTTCGACGGGCAAAGCCTGCTTCCTTTGATAACCGGAACTAAGAGCCCTGACGATGAGGCCCGACCCATCTACCTGGAATCCCTGAGCGGGTACTACTTCTTCGGGTGGAGCCCGGTAGCGGCCCTCATCACGGATGGTTACAAATATATAGAACTCCCCTCCCCCGAACTCTATGACCTGGGAAACGACCCTCACGAATTGAATAATATAGTGTACCGTGATATACCGCTGAAAGAAAAGCTGCAGGGACAATTGCTGGAGTATATAAAAAATAACCGTCCGGAACTGTCCGATATAGTAAGCCGGGGCTCCGATCCGAAAAAGACCATCGCGCTCCTTCAGCCCATACAGTTCGACAATACCGACGTAAACAAGGTCATTAACTATTATGAAAATATGCTGGCGAAAGACCCGGACAATAAGCTCTTCAAATACATACTCGGGGATCTTTACTACCGCGTTCACGCGCTTGAAAGGGCCAAAAAACTGGTCACGGGACTGATCGAAATCGACCCCGATTCGAACAGGGCCTGGGAACTGTTAGGCCTGATCCATGAAAGGATCGGTAATACCGATGAAGCCACCGACTGCTACGAAAAGGCGATCTCCATCTTCCCGGATATGCCGGTTTCGCTGAACAATCTGGCGTGGCGCTATCTTCAAACCGGGGTAAATATCGATACCGCCCGGGAATACGCTGAAAAAGCCGTAGAAATAGCCCCGGATAACCTGGCTTTCCTCGATACGCTCGTTGAAATATATATCAAAACGGACAATAAGGACAAGCTCCAGGAATTACTCGCGGAAGCCGCCGCGTCAAGTCCCGGATCAAAAAAGGCAGAATATCTTCAAAAAAGGATAAAAGAACTGGAACTTGAAAAAGAGCCCGGGATATAAACCCGGGCTCTTTTTCGTCGCGTAACTTCAACTTCACTGAAACAGCCGGTAAAACATACCCTTAATCCTCTGTTTTTCCGGTATCTTCATTTTCCGCATCGGCGGTCGATACTTTCTTCTCGCTGTCAGGCACGCCTTCTTCCTCTTCCAGGGCCTTTCTGCTAAGCGCTATCTTTTTCTGTACCCCATCAATATGTATGATCTTGACCTTGATGGTGTCACCGATCTTATAACGGTCTTCCATCCGCTCATCCTGCGCAAGGTTTATCTCGGAAACATGCAGAAGCCCTTCCAGGTCCTTTTCAAGTTCCACGAAAATCCCGAAATTAGTGATATTGGTGATCGTGCCGTCCCAGACCGTTTCCGGCTTGTATTTCACGATTATCTCATCCCACGGGTCCTGATTAAGCTGTTTGACCCCTAGCGCTATCCTCCGGTTCTGCTCATCGACGTTCAAAATGATAGCCTCTATCGTATCATTTTTCTTAAGGACATCCTTGGGATGGGTTATCCTCTTTGTCCAGGAAAGGTCGGAGACATGCACGAGCCCTTCTATGCCGCTCGCCAGTTCCACGAACGCGCCATAATCGGTTACAGCGCTTATCAGTCCCTTTACCCGGTCTCCCGCTTTGTATACCCCGCTTATGCCTTCCCAGGGGTCCGTCCCCAGCTGCTTTATCCCGAGAGAAAGTTTCTGGTTCTCTTTATCTGTCTTAAGCACGATCGCTTCGACCATATCCCCTATCTTGAATTTTTCACCGGGATGGTTGAATTTTTTCGACCAGGAAAACTCGGATACATGGATAAGGCCTTCTATCCCTCTTTCGAGCTCAACAAATATGCCATACGGCATAATGTTCACCACCTTGCCCGTGACGACACTGCCTTCCGGATACTTCACATCCACATTTTCCCAGGGATTAGGCGTCAGCTGCTTAAGCCCCAAAGAGACCCTTATGGTGGTCTTGTCGAAATCGAGGATCTGAACGTTTATTTCGCCCCCCACGCTGACTATTTCGCTGGGATGGTTGATGCGTCCCCAGCTCATATCGGTTATGTGCAAAAGCCCGGTTATTCCGCCGCCGATGTCAACGAACGCGCCGAAGTCGGTGATGTTGCGTACAACGCCCTTCACGCAATCGCCTTTGTCCAGCCCTTCCAGTATCGCCAGTTTTTCCCCCTGCCGTTTTTCTTCCACGATCTCTTTTCTTGACAACACTATGTTCTTACGCGGTATATTGATCTTCACTATTTTGAAGCTCAATTTTTCGCCCAGCAGGTTATCTCCGCCTCCGAAATCCTGCATCATCGACAGGCTGGCCGGCAGAAAGGCGTCCATCCCGACATCTACC
Organism: Candidatus Omnitrophota bacterium; assembly: GCA_043819235.1. Taxonomy (GTDB): domain Bacteria; phylum Omnitrophota; class Gorgyraeia; order Tantalellales; family Tantalellaceae; genus JBDRFA01. The sequence continues at coordinate 5,179 of JBDRFA010000077.1, forward strand.
ATGAAACCGCCGCGGACCTTTTTAAAGACCTTGCCCTCGACCATGTCGCCCTCTTTATAATTCTCGATGATATTCTGCCACCCTTTCAGCCTCTTGGCCTTCTCATGAGAAAGAACTACCATACCCAGATCGTTCTCTTTGGATTCAAGCAGGACATCTATCTCATCTCCGATCTTGAGAGACCCGGGGTCCGATATCTCGGATTTATGTATGACCCCCTCCGACTTATATCCGATATCGACCAGGATCTCCTTCTCCCCGATCTGCACGATCTTTCCCTTTAAAAACTGACCGTCCTTGATATCGGAAATACTCTGCTCGTAAAGCAGAGCCAGCTCCTCACTTAACTTATCATTTTCCTTTTCTGTTACCATCACGAGATCAACTCCTTGATTTATGGATTTTGGACTTGTATTTTACCTTTTTTCAAAAAAAGATGCAACAATAAATTAAGCGCTTCGCGCGCCTTCGTTATCAAGTTCCGCCCTGGCAATACGCTCCATCACTATATTGGCGATCGTCGTATAATCCTTTTTCTCAGAGGCCGTTCTGATCTGAGGGTCTTCCGGTGTTATCGGCCTGCCTACAAAAACTTTTATCTCCGTGCCGGGCCTCATACGGCCGCCTTTGGGAAACGCTCGCATGGTACCGCTGATATAGATCGGCACCACCGGCACCCCGGCCTTCGCTATAATAAAGCCTGCCCCACGCTTCGCTTCTTTTAATTCTCCGTCCGTGGAACGTTCCCCTTCGGGAAAAATGGAAACCGCTTTCCCCGCGTTCAAACACTCCAGGACCGTTCTTATGCTTTTAGTGCTGTTACCGTCCCGGTCCACGCGGATACATCCGACGGAACGCGTCCATGCCCCCAGGACAGGTTTGTCGAACAGCTCTTTTTTCGCCATAAAGATCATGTTATCTTTTTCGCAGGCGACACCGACCAGCGGGGGGTCAAGTAAGCTGACATGGTTGGAAACCGCAAGGTACGGGGGTTCCGGGATATTTTCTCTTCCGTAGATCCTGAACTTGAAAAATATCATCATGAAAAGCTTCAATAACCTTCTGGATATCCTGTAAAATCTCATATCTCTGAACTCCCGCCTTTCACATATTTGACGATCTTATCAACTACTTCATCTATAGCCATTTTAGTCGTATCTATATATACCGCGTCATCGGCCTTTTTCAAAGGCCCGATCTTGCGGGTCTTATCGGCATGGTCTCTCTGTTTAAGGTCATCGCTCACCTCCCGGAGGGTGACGAGGCTGCAGCCGGCCTGGAGCTCTTCATAACGCCGTCTTACACGTTCATCAAAAGACGCGTCGACGTAAAACTTGTGTTTAGCGTTCGGCAGCACCACGGTCGTTATATCCCGGCCTTCCATAACGGCCCCTTTGATCCCCGCGACCATCTGGCGCTGCAGCCTGACCAGATTCTCCCTGACCCGGCCTAAACGGGCGACATGTTTGACATTGGTCGTTACCTCCATCCTGCGTATCTGGCTGCTTACATCCTCACCGTCCATCATTATGCGCAGCGGGCCCTCGCTAAGGTCCGGCGGGACAAATTTGAGATCGATATCTTCCGAAAATTTAACGATCGTATCTTCTTCGGTAAAATCGACGTTGTTCCGCATGATCTTTAGCGTAAGCGCCCGGTACATCGCGCCCGTATCGATATAAACGAACCTGAGGCGTTCCGCGACAAGCCTGCTTACCGTACTTTTACCGCTGCCGGCGGGCCCGTCTATAGCCACAGCTTCCATCCCCTTAAATAATCTCATCTCTCCCCTTTTTGCAATCCGACAATTTTGTTCTCAGGTCTTCTTCCCTGCTTTCGCGTATATCATCAGTTATGGCGGAGAGCGCCCTGTTGAAACTTTTTATCGCCTCAAGGACATTCTCCCGGTTGCTTAAAAAAATATCGCTCCAGAGGGCAGGGTCCGACGACGCGATCCTGGTGGTATCTTTAAATCCCGCCGCGAACATGGATCTGGGAATATCTTTACCGACAGACCCTGACAACGCGTACGCCACGATATGGGGAAGATGGCTTGAGAACGCCAGGTTCTTATCATGTTCCCCGGGCGTTAAAATATCTACCGTAGCGCCCATCGCCTCCCATAAGGCTCTCAGCTTATGCTCGTTCTCTTCGCTCGATCTTTCCCCGGGCGTTAAAATACATACTGACCCCTCAAAAAGATCGGGATCAGAGTACTCGACCCCGGATCTTTCGGAACCGGCAAGCGGATGGGCCCCTATGAACGAAAAACTTCCGCTGAAACCCGCCGCGTGATCAACGATCTCTTTTTTTGTACTCCCCACATCCGTAACCAGCATTCCGGGATCCTTTATTATTTCCGATAACTTCTCAATTGCTTCCTTAACAACGTGTACCGGAGTAGCAATAAATATGATATCGGCTCCCTTAACAGCTTCTTTATAGCTGTCCACATATCCTCTGGACAAGGCTCCTTCTTTTATCGCCCTGTCCAGGGATATCTGCCTGCGGCATACACCCACCACTTCCTCCGCCAGGCCCCGTTTCAAAAGAGCCTTCCCTATGGACCCGCCTATAAGCCCCATCCCTATAATGACCGCTTTTTTCAGCTTCATGGTATCCCCGGTTAGTTTTAGACCGTCCTTCCTACGGCTTGCGCGACCTTTCTTACATCTTTCATCAGCCGCTCGAATTTATCCGGTAAAAGCGACTGGTCCCCGTCAGAAAAAGCTTCTTCGGGGTTGGGATGCACTTCTATGATAAGACCGTCCGCGCCCGCCGCCACTGCCGCCCGTGACATCGAATTTACCATACCCCACTTTCCGGTACCATGGGACGGGTCCACAACGACAGGCAGATGGCTCAAACTTTTTATTGCCGAAACGGCGTTCAGGTCTAAAGTAAATCTTGTATAATCCTCGAATGTGCGTATCCCTCTTTCGCAAAGGATCACGTTGGAATTCCCGCCCGCCAGAATATATTCCGCGCTCATAAGGAACTCTTTGATGGTGTTCGCCATCCCCCTTTTCAACAACACGGGTTTATAGGTCTTACCGACCTCTTTCAGAAGGTCATAATTCTGCATGTTCCTGGCCCCGATCTGTATGACATCCGCGTATTTCATCAGAAGGTCCAGCGTCCGGACATCCATGAGTTCGGTAACTACCAGAAGCCCCGTCTTTTCCTTCGCTTCGGCCAGGTACTTGAGGCCTTCTTCCCCGAGCCCCTGAAAACTGTACGGACTGGTCCTCGGCTTGAACGCCCCTCCCCGGAGCACGGAGGCCCCGGCTCTTTTCACAAGACCGGCGGTCTCAATAAGCATTTCCCTGTTCTCCACGGAACACGGCCCGGCCATGACAACTATTTTTTTTCCTCCGATAGTTACCCCGCTTCCTATCTTGATCTCGCTTGGTTCCGGTTTATAATCGAGCGACGCCAGTTTGTACGGTTTCAATATCTGAAGGACCTTCTCGACTCCCGGGACCCCTTCGAAAGGTATGGTCCGGAGGATATCTTCCTGCCCGATAACGCCGATGATCGATCTTTCAACCCCTTTAGATATCCACGGTTCCAGCCCAAGTTTTTTGATCTTCTCCAGCAAATGGTCCGTTTCCTGCTGCGTCGCCCCGGGCTTAAGTACGATTATCATGCCGCTCCTTTTTTATGCCGCACATCACATGCCGCCGGCTTCCTGTTACATATTTCAGGGCGCACACTCGGGTGCGCCCCTACTTTTCTTCGGTATCTCCCGCATGGCTTCGGCAAAGGCCTCAAAAAAGACGTCGTTCTCCTTCTCGAGGCCGATCGTCACCCTTATAAAACCGTCAAGCCGCCATGCGGACATCTCGCGCACTACCACACCGCGGTGCAAGAGGTATTCGAACACTTTTTTAGAATCACGCCCGGTGTCCAGCAATATGAAATTCGTGCTGCTCGGGACATATCCTATCCCCAGTGAATCAAACCTTTCGTAAAACCGTTTTTTTTCCCTGCGTACCAGGTCTAAAGCGGCGTTCAGGTGAGCCGTATCTTTCAGCGCGGCTATCGCCGCCGCCTGGGCCAGCGAATTAACGTTGAACGGTTCCCTCACCTTATTAAGCACCTGCGCTATATCTTTCCGGGCGATGCCATATCCCACGCGCAGTCCCGCGAGAGCGTATGCTTTAGAAAACGTCCTGGCGATGATAACGTTACGGTCCTTACGTTCTATAAGCCCCAGGGTTTCGGGATAATCTCCTCCTGCGGCATACTCATAATACGCTTCATCCAGGAAAAGAAGCACATCCGGAGGGATCTTGTTCACCAGTTTTTCCATGTCCCCGGCCCCCATATAGCTGCCGGTAGGGTTATCCGGGTTCGCCAGGAAAATGATCTTGGTCCCGGACGTGACCATGCCCAGGATGGCGTCGACATCATACCGGTAAGCTTCCCTTCTCCCCGCCGAACGCACCACACCGCCTTCGATGGCGGAAGCTATCCTGTAAACAGCGAATGTGGGGTCCGCTATTATCACTTCCTCCCCGGGGTTCAGGAACGCGCGAAGCGCCAGGATTATTATCTCATCGGACCCGTTACCGAAAACGATATTTTCCCCGGAAATGCCCAATTTACCGGAAAGCGCTTTACGCAGGCCAAAACATCCGCCCTCCGGGTACCTGGCGACATTCTTTGCGCCCGTCCGTATAGCTTCCACCGCTCCGGGAGAAGGGCCCATGGCATTTTCGTTAGACGCGAGCTTGATCACGTTTTTCAGCCCGAGCTCCCTTTCGACCTCTTCTATGGGCTTTCCCGGCTTATACGGCGTGATCCCGTCAAGCGCCTTTTTCCATATCTTCCCCATATTCAATGCCCCCTGGGATAAGAACCCAGTATTTTGACAAAATAACATTTCCTGCTCAAGTCCCTGATCGACCGTTTTATCTCCGGGTTATCTCGATGGCCGTCCATATCGACGAAAAAATAATATTTCCACAGTTTCTTTTTGGACGGCCGGGATTCGATCTTCGTCAGGTTTATACCGTTATTTTTAAAAATGCTCAACATATCGTACAGCGCCCCGGGCCTGTCCTTTACGGAGAACATAACAGACGTTTTATCGGATTCCGAAACAGCGCTCATCTGTTTCCCTACCACAAGGAACCTGGTAATATTGGTAGCGCTGTCCTCGATGGAACGCGCCAGGACCTTGAGGCGATATTTCCCCGCCGCGTGTTCGCTGGCTATACACGCCGAGGCGGGATGCGTCGCCGCTATCTCCGCGGCTTTAGCCGTTGAAGCGGTATCGTGCAGCTTCGCGCCCGGAACGTTCTTTTCCATCCATCCGCGGCATTGCCCGAACACTTCCGGCTTGGAATAGATCTTCTTGATCGCCCTCATATTCCCGCTCCGCGAAAGTAAACTGAGATGTATCGGGAAATATACTTCGGAACATATCATAAGCGGGGAATCGATGAACATGTCCAGTGTATGATTAACGGCCCCTTCCGTGGAATTCTCTATGGGTACAACGCCGTAGTCGGCGTTGCCTTTCTCCACCTCGCGGAAAACGTCCGCGATACCGTCACAGGAAAGGTAACTGACGCTCGACCCGAATTTCTTCACCGATGCCTGGTGCGTAAAGGTGAGCTCGGGCCCAAGATACGCGACGGTCATGGGGTGTTCCAGCGAGATACAGGCGGACATGATCTCGCGGTATATGGCCCTTATGGATCCTTCCGTTAACGGGCCTTTGTTCATCCCGGTAACACGGGCATATATCTGGCTTTCCCTGTCAGGGCTGTACACAGGCTGCTCTCTCGTTCTTTTTATTTCCCCGATAGCGCATCCCGCTTTACCGCGCCGGTTAATGAGTTCCACGATACGTGAATCTATCCGGTCTATTTCGTTCCTCAGTTCTTTTAATCCCTTTGGGCTCATATCCAAGTCTCCTTTTCGATAAATTAAACGCTTTGCTCTCTGCTTGAAGGCTGTGCCTCATCCGCCGAAGAGGCCGCCGTACCTTCCGGCAAACTGTTGTCGATTTTGACCATCATTTCCGCGGCAGGTTTGCCGTATTCGAGGTCCTCTTCCCGGAAGTCTTTGAGCGCGGGCAGGTCCTCAAGTGAATTCAAACCGAATATTTCCAGGAACTTCTCCGTGGTACCGTAAACCAGCGGCCGGCCGATCACGTCCTTTCTTCCTTTTACCTGTATAAGGTTCTTATCAAGCAGCGCTTTTATCACGCCTCCCACATTCACGCCGCGGATACTTTCGATCTCCGCCCTGGTGACCGTCTGCTGGTACGCTATGATAGCAAGCGTTTCCAGGGACGGACCCGTCAACCGGTCGATCGCCTTACGGTAAAGGTTATTTATCCACGGCATATACTCCGGTTTAGAGGCGATATAGTATTTACCCGCGATCTCCGCTATGTTGAACGATCTGGCGGAGCCGCTATATTCCTCTTTCAACAGCCTGACACCTTCCTCTATATCCCTGTCGTCCGCGTCCGCTATCGCTCTCTTGAGATCTTCCCTCGTCAGGCCTCCCTCCGAAATAATAAGCAACGCTTCGATTATCCCCTTGACCTTCTTGATATTTTCCATAGGTTACTCCGACTCCGGGCCGCGTTCTTCAGGGTTGAACGCTTCCACGGGCACGTTTTCGGACCCGTTCCTGAAAACTTCCGGATTTCTTATGACCTCTATTTCGCCAAAATGATCTTTCTGCACGACAAGGATCTCCCTCAGTTTCATAAGCTCCAGGATAGCCATGAAGGTCACGATTATTTCGTCCTTGCACTCGGCATCCCTGAACAGAGATAAAAAATACAGTTTTGAGTTCTTCGCAAGGAGATGATATATCTCATGGATCTTCTCGTTAACCGTATACTTGTTCTTTACGACCTTATGGAACACTTCCCTGGGCGCGTCCTTAAGGGCTTTCCTGAACGCGTCTATCAGGTCAAAAAGGCTGGCTTCGAAATATTCCGTGCCATCGTCCGACTTGACCTTCGCCGCGTTAGCCGGCGCCCTTCTCAGGAACAGCGCCTTGTTCCTGTCATGCATCTCCTGGAGCTGACAGGAAGCCTCTTTATACTTCTTATATTCCAGCAGCCTTCTTACAAGCTCTTCACGCGGATCTTCCTCTTCCTCTTCAGGGCTGTTCTCATCTGCCGGCAAAAGCATTTTGCTTTTGACGTGCATGAGCGTAGCGGCCATAACAAGGAACTCGCCGGCGATCTCAAGGTCCAGAAGCTGCATAAGGTTCATATATTCCAGATACTGCTCGGTTATCCTGGAGATCGGTATATCATGTATCTCTATCTTTTCCTTTTTTATAAGGAACAACAGAAGGTCCAGCGGCCCCTGGAAGATATTCAGTTTGACTTTGTAATTGGACATAAATTCAGCTCGACTCCGGGCTCTAAAACACCTGATGAAGGCACTTCTTTACTTTCATCATCGTGCGTTTCGCGATCGTGCCGGCTTTTAAAGCGCCTTCCTGCATTATCCTGTTCACGTCACCGTCGGACAACACGGCTCTCCTCCGGCGGATAGGCTCGAGAAAATCGTTAAGACGCGCCGCCAGTTTCTGTTTGACTTCGACGTCACCGACAGTCCCCGCCCGGTACCTTTTTTTGAGGTCCTCGACTTCCGCCTTGTCGGGATTGAACAGGTCATGATAAATAAAGACCGGATTGCCTTCGACCTTCCCGGGGATATCCGCGCGGACCCTCTCCGGATCGGTATACATGCTAAAAACTTTTTTTCTGACCACCTCAGGGCTGTCCGACAAAGAGATGAAATTGCCGTAACTTTTCGACATCTTCCTGTTGTCCAATCCTACCAGTTTCGACGCCGTGGTCAGCATGGGTTCCGGCTCCGTGAAGATCTTCTTATTGTACAACCCGTGAAACCTGCGTATGATCTCTCTGGCCAACTCCAGATGTGGCAGCTGGTCAAACCCCACAGGCACAATATCCGCGCCGTAGAGGGCTATATCGGCGGTTTGAAGGATAGGATACCCCAGAAACCCATAAGTCGCCAGCATGCGCCCTTTTATCTCCCGGAGCTGTTCCTTGTACGTCGTGCATCTCTCCAGCCAGCCAAGCGGGGTTAAAAGCGAGAATACCATTGCCAGTTCCAGGTGTTCCGGCACCATGCTCTGGACGAAGATCACGCTCTTTTCGGGATCCACGCCGCAGGATATCCAGTCCTTGATTATCTCGAAACTGTTCTTTTTCGTATCTGAAGGGTTTTCATATTCGCTCATAAGCGCGTGCCAGTCGGCCACCATGAAAAAACACTCATATTCCTCCTGGAGTTTTATCCAGTTATTTATGGCGCCGACGAGGTGCCCCAGATGGAGCTTTCCGGTAGGCCTCATCCCGCTGAGAATATGTTTTTTCATCCCTTCCCCTTATTTCTCCAGCCTTCTTGCGATCTTCTCTATAATAAAAGCCTCGATCGTATCGTTCTTATTTATCTGGTTGAACCCTTTGACCGAGATCCCGCATTCAAAACCTTCTCTGACATCCTTAACGTCGTCTTTGAACCTTTTCAAAGAATCTATCTCCCCTTCGTAAACGACTTCCTGCCCCCGCTTGACCCTTACCCGGTCCTTCCGGTGGATAACCCCTTTGAGAATAGCGCACCCGGCCGCCTTACCGTTCTTGGAAGGGAATATTTCCCGGACCTGGGCGAGACCCTGAAAGACCTCGCGCTCCTCCGGTTCAAGAAGACCTTCCATACCCGCTTTTACATCGGCGATAGCTTCGTAAATGATATCATAAAGCCTTATATCGACCTTTTCACTTTTGGAGAGGTCTTCAGCCTTTGGATCTATTTTCACATGAAACCCTATTACCACGGCGTCCGAGACCATTGCCAGCATGACATCCGATTCGTTGATGTTGCCCACCGCGGAATGTATCATTTTCACTTTTACCTCTTCCGTGGAAAGTTGTTCCAGGGAATGTTTAAGCGCTTCTTCCGATCCCTGCACGTCCGCTTTGAGTATTATGTGCAGCTCTTTCACACTGCCTTCCAGAATACGGTTGTGCAGGTCTTCCAGCGTAACCCGCTGGCTGCGGCCCATCGACTTGATCCTTTTTTCGCTCTGTTTAAGGGTTGTCAGCGTCCGAGCCTTCTTTTCGTCCTTCACTATAAAAAACTCCTCGCCTGCTTCCGGGACACCCTGTAAACCCAGAACCTCTACGGGCATCGAAGGCCCTGCCTCCGGGATCCTGTGCCCCTTGTCGTTTATCATGGCTTTTACTTTCCCGTAGTACGGTCCGCAGATCACGACATCGCCCGGCTTCAGCGTCCCATTCTGGACCAGCAAGGTCGCCACGATACCCTGGCCGTTGGTTTTTTTGCCCTCGATAACCACACCGCGGGCCCTTAAATGCGGTTGTGCCTTAAGTTCGAGCATTTCAGACTCGAGCATAAGCATTTCCACAAGATGGTCGACGCCTTCGCCGGTATGCGCGGAAACTTCGGCCATCATCGTTTCTCCTCCCCACTGTTCCCCGATAAGGCCCTCTTTCTGCAGATCCGCCCTGACCTTGTCCGGATCAGCCCCCGGAAGATCGCATTTATTAATAGCGACTACTATAGACACCCCGGCGGCACGCGCGTGGTCTATAGCTTCTTTAGTCTGCGGCATAACTCCGTCATCCGCGGCTACAACAAGGACGACCACATCGGTCGCATGGGCCCCGCGCGCCCTCATGGCGGTAAATGCGGCGTGCCCGGGTGTATCCAGGAACGTCACGGCCCCCGAGGCGGTTTCGACCCTGTAAGCCCCGATATGCTGGGTTATTCCTCCCTTTTCGCCTTTCGTGACCATGGTTTTCCGTATATAGTCCAGCAAAGAAGTCTTCCCGTGATCTACATGTCCCATAAAAGTGACTACAGGAGCCCTGGATACGGCCCCGATCTTTGTTTCGTGGATCTCTTCGCCCGATCCGAGTTCTCCGGTTTCCGATACCAGTTCTCTTTCCATGGACTCTATGGTATCGGGGATCTCCAGCTCATACCCGAAGTGCCCCATGATATCCCGGATCACATCTTCATCCAGGTCCTGGTTTATGTTCGCGACCACTCCTATACCCATCAGATACTGGATAATAAGGTTCGGCTTGGCGTTTATGCGGGGAGCGATCGTCCGTACGTTCGCAGGCACATGCATCTGGACCTTTTGCGGGGTTTTTCTTCCGGCAACAGGCTGCTTCACTTCGGGAGCCGCCGCGGCTTTAACGTTTTTCCAGTACTTTTCTTCTTTGTATACCTTACGAAACTTGTGTTTTAACTCGTCCGTCTCTATAACCTCTATGGCCGGACGGTATTTGACCCCCTTGTGGACTTTTCTGCCTTTCCCGGCCTTATCCACCTCGCTAAAATCCGGACGTACGTTCGAGAACTTATCCGTTTGCGCAGGCAGTACCTTTTCAACGGCTTCGGGCTTCGCTTCAACCTCTTTCGCCTTTTCCGGTTCCGCCTCGACAACCTTCTCTCGTTTCGAGATTATCACGACCTTGTCCATTTTAGGGATCTTCGGTTTCCTGCCGCTTTCTTTAGGGACGCTCACTTCCGCCGCAATTTTTTCCGCGGCCTTTTCCCCGGCTCCGGCTTCTTTTTTCACCGCGGCATCTTTACCTGCCTTTTCAACTTTTATCTTTGCCGCGGTTTTTCCTTTCTTTGGTTTCTCGGCTGCGGCCGTACCGTCTTTTTTGGTTTTCCCGGGTTTCGGAGGTTTTGCCGCTACTGCCGGCAATCCAAGCTTTATACGGACAAGCCCCACGATCTTCTCGTCAACCTTGCTATTCCCATCTTCAGCGTCCACATAGAGTCTCTGAAGCTGTTCCAGGACATCTTCAACCGTGATCCCAAGCTCTTTAGCCAGCTCTGATACTTTTATAACCATAAAGAATCCGCTCCGTTATTTGATTTCATTTACCCTTCCTGCCTCTCCCTCATCTATACGCCCGCTGCTTTCGGCCTCCCCCGGCTCCCCGGCGTCCTCACGCTTTTCCGCGTCCTGGGAGATTTCGCCCGTATTCTCCTCGGGCTCTCCGGATACTTCTTCTTCCGGTTTACGGGTCCCGCCTTCTTTTCTCCGGGCTTCCAAAGCTTCTTTTGCCATCGCGATTAGCTTCTCTCCCGTTTTGGTCCCGATGCCGCTCAGCCGCGCGAGGTCATCCACACTGGCTTTGCTTAAACTTTCAGCAGTCCCGTATCCGCCGTCTTCAAGGGTTTCTCTTAGCTTTTTCCCGATCCCGCGGACCTCCAATAAAGATATATCCGCGGCGGCTTCGGCCCCATCCTCAACCGACTCGGCGACCAGTTCCCAGTCAAGGAGTTTGGAAGCCAGCCTGATATTCCTTCCTTTCTTTCCTATCAATAAAGATAACTGGTCCTTCGGTACCGTCAATGTTATGGTGTTGTTCGCCCTGTCTATGACCATCCTGAATATCTCGGCGGGGCTTACCGCGGCCGGCAGATACTCCCGGATATCGTCATCCCATTTGATTATATCGATCCTTTCCCCGTGCAGCTCTTTTACTATATCCCTTACCCTGGAACCGCGCATGCCGACACACGCGCCTACAG
>JBDRFA010000078.1:0-9574 GCA_043819235.1 Candidatus Omnitrophota bacterium
GGGAGAACAAAGAGTTGAGACTGCGTTCCTTCGTTCGGGAGGACAAAGTGGATCTGTCATCCCGAGCGAAGCCCCGAAGGGGCGGAGTCGAGGGATCTAACTTGTCAATAAAGGGATTTAACTTGTCAATAAAGGGATTTAACTTGTCATAAAGGGATTTAACTTGTCGATAAGAAGTAAATCAAAGGAGGGGCCTGATGGAGGAAAAAAAAGAGACCGGGAAAGCGGGATTAGGTTCCGGTGAGATGTTGTTCGGTATTTTGTCATATTTGTGGATACTTTGCCTGGTCCCGGTTCTCGCGAAAAGGGAGGAAGGTTCGGTGAAGTTCCACGCGCGCCAGGGGCTTATGCTTTTTATCCTTGAGATCGGTTTCGGGATAATAGGTATAATACCTTTTCTCGGCCCGGTCATCTATACGCTGGGGATGTTGATATGCGGCCTTCTCTCTCTTATCGGTATAGTGCAGGTCCTTATGGGGAATCAGTGGGAAATGCCGGTGATCGGTGAATGGTCGAAGCAATTAAAGGTGTGATCCCGGGGAGAGTTTTGTGAGAAGAAGGGTGCGTTTTTACAGCATCGCCGCCTTTATCGGCGTCATGGTCGCTACCGGGCTTGGTTTTAATTTTTTCCAGCGGGGGGAAAAAGCGAAAACCGGCCCGCGGCAGGTGGTAAAACAATTCTCTTTCACTTCGGATAAGAGCCTCGACGAGTGGGAAGAAAAGGTGCTGTCCCGGAACAGCACGGATTACAAGGTTACCGATGACGAGGGAAAAGGCTGCATAAAGGCCGTGAGCGAAAATTCCGCCTCGACGCTTTTTTACAGGCAGAAATGTTTTTATACGCGCGACCCGTTCATCAGCTGGGACTGGAAAGTCGAGAAGTTCCCGGACCGCAACGGCCGGGAGAACCTTACCAAAAAGAAGAGTTTCGATTTCGCGGCGCAGCTGTACGTCGTTTTCCATGCCAGGATATTCCTTAACGCGAAAGCTATCCAGTACGTGTGGACCGAGACCCTGCCCGTGGGTACCGTCGCTCCGAGCCCGTATACGAAGAATGTCATGGTGATGGTATTGGAATCGGGGAATGCCGGTGAGTGGAAACATGAGGAAAGGAACATACGGGAGGATTTCAGGAATCTTTTCGGCATAGAACTTGAGAAAGACGTCGAAGCGGTATCTTTTATGACGGATTCCGACAGTACGGATTCCAGCGCCGTGGCGTATTACGGCGATATAAAGCTCGGGTACCTGGCAAAAAAGGAGTTCGTGTCCGGGGATGCGGGGACCGGCCGGGACCTGAAAAGCTCCGGTGGTAACGTGCAGGTGAAAAGCAGAAAGAAAGGAGGGACACCATCAGGTATTTAAACAGATCTTTACAGTCACGGTATATGGTTATTCTGATACTTTCCATGGTCGTTCCCACGATAGTTGTAGGCGGGTGTCTTTACTATTTCATCTTTGCGGTCATGGCCGAACAGGTCGCTCTTCCGGACATCATAGCCAGGGATATCCTGCCCATCATCCACAGGATAAACATCATCCTGGGGGTGGTTTTGCCGATCGTATTCGGTTTCCTGATGACCTGGGCGCTTATCCTGTCTTACAAGTTTGTGGCTCCGCTGGAGAGGCTTGAGGAGGACATCCAGAAGATCGATGAGGGTGATTACAGCGTGAGGCTCCAGATCAGCAAGGATCATGATCTCGGCCCGATAGCGGAAGTCATAAATGACCTTGTCGATAAACTTGATAAAGGAAAGGCACGGGGCTAAATGGCGATACATAATACCGCGATGGTGTCAAAGGCCGCGGAAATAGATCCCTCGGCGGAGATCGGCCCCGGCGTTATAATCGAAGAAGGTGTCAGGATACACGGGCGCGTCAAGTTGATGGCGAACGCGTATATATGCCGCGGGACCGAGATCGGTGAAGGCACAGTGGTCCATCCCGGCGCGGTCATAGGGAACGACCCCCAGGACTACGAGTACAAGGGCGCGGAAACGTTCACGAAGATAGGGCGTAATAATATTATCAGGGAATATGTCACCATTCACCGGGGTACCGATGAAGGGTCGGCGACCGTTATCGGCGACAATAATTTTTTGATGGTGCAGGCGCATGTCGGGCATAATTGCGTCATAGAGGACAATGTGATCATCGCGAACGGCGCTTTGCTGGCGGGGCATGTGAAGGTCAGTAAAGGCGCTTTTATTTCCGGGAATGTCGTTTTTCACCAGTTTTGCAGGATAGGAAGGTACGCGATGATAGGAGGTTTCACGGGGGTGAACAAGGACGTTCCCCCGTATATGACCGTAAGAGGCCCTTCGATCGTCAGGGGTATCAACCTTGTCGGGCTTCGCAGGGCCGGGATCAACAGGGAAGCGATAAGGGAGATAAAAGAGGCGTATAAGATGCTGTACGTGTCGGGAATGCCCCTGAAAGAGGCTCTTTCCGGCATAAAAGGGTCTTTACGTTCGGAAGAGATCGTTCATCTTGTTTCTTTCATAGAAGGGTCCAAACGCGGTATTTGCAAATCACGTTCCGATAGCGGGGATTTTTATGAAGGGGATTAAGTGCCAAAAAAAGGAGAGTGGAAAATGAAAAAGACTGACTTAAGTGACATGTTCAAGAAATACCAGCCTGTCGTAAAGAAGACCGGCGAGCAGTTGTCGAAAGCCGTGAAGACCGCGGAAGAGGATATCTCTAAGGTGTACAAGATCGCTCAGGCACATATCGAGATACAGATGAAGAATCTCCAGAAAGAGAGACTCTACCATGAACTCGGCAAGTACGTAGCCGGACAGCTTGCTAAGGGGAGTGTGGACGCCGGCGACCTGGAAAAGTTCAAAAAACGCCTGGAGAAAATAGACTCCGAGGGAAATAAGATGAAGAGAAGGCTTACAAGTATAGCCAGGATAGGGAAAAGAACAAAAAGCTCTTCCGGGGCAAAGAAGAGTTAATCCCAAAAAGCGGAGGCAGGAAATGGTTAAAAAAATGTTCGTTATTGTTTTAACGGTCATAGCGGGAATGACGATGCAGTTGTCCCAGGCCGCGGCGGAAGGGCAAAATTACAAGATCAAACGTCTTGTGAACCAGTTGTACGATAAGACAAAAGCGATGGATGCCGAAAGGTACCTTTCCAGTTACGGGATCGAGGTTACGGAATATGTCCTTCCCGTATTGAAAGACAAGAGCAACGAGAATGTGAGGATAGCCGGGCTTCGCGTTATCGCGGCGACGGGTGACACTTCCGCTGAGGACGCGGTCGTAGCGCTCTTATCCGACCGTGATCACAGGGTGCGCCAGGAGGCCGCCAGGACATTGAGCGTCATAGGGCGGAAAGAGTCCTCTATCGCGCCTCTAAAGAAACTGTTGAGCGACCAGGATCCCAATGTCAGGTATAACGCTGTAAAGGCTCTGGCCGGAATGGCGCCTGAAGGAGAAACGGGCCTTTTCATAAGCGCGCTGGGAGATTATGACCCCCGTGTACGGACATACGCGGTTTACGCGCTGGGGCAGATAAAGTCGGCGGACGCTGTGCCGTATCTTTCCCAGATGGTGAGGGACTATGATCCCGGGGTGCGGATCGGGCTTGTCAAGGCGCTGGCTAAGATAGATACGGAAGGTTGCCTCGAGCCTCTGGTGTGGCTTATCGGGGACCCGGATGAAAATGTCAGATTGCTGGCTGTTGAAAAACTCGGCGTGATAAAAAGCCCCGGGGCCGATGAACAACTGGCTCTGGCGGCGGGAAATACCGACCCGCGGGTTACCAGACAGGCTTTGCTCGGCCTTCTTGAGAGAAACAGCCCCAGAGCTCTGGAAATAGCCAGGGAACATCTGGATGACGAGCATATGGATGTAAAACTGGCCGCGATAGAAGTAGTGGGCAAGATGGGAGGCGCCGGGGAAAAATCCCTTTTGGAGCCTCTGATGCAGGCGGAATCGACCCTTGTCAGGCAGAAAGCCAAAGAAGCGTTGAACACCCTGAACGAAGGCGCGTAGCACGAGAGGCGGAGAGGGAACGCCTGACGTGGGTATTCCCTGCGGGGACGTCCGACTTTTCCAACGAGACGCCGGGGGTGTTCGCTATGCTCCTACCCGGGCCCCTCCGCCCGGTGTGAGAAACGGACGACGCGAGAAGAGCGGCGGCAGGGTTTTCCGCTCAGAGCGATTTTCTTAACGCCAAATCCCGTGATTTTCCCGGCGCTGCGGAACTCGCCCGCCTCTGGCGGGCTCAAACAGTCCTCGCGCCCAAAACCTCGTCCGGTTTTGGGTGCCCGGAAAAATCCCGTGATTTGCCTGAAAATCGCAATTCGCTTCAAACCCTCCCGCCGCTCTTCTAATGCCCCGTTGTGGAAACGATCAGACGAGTATCTCGAGTTTGGCGAATCGGAAATGGTATCCTGGCGAAAAGAAAGCTCCACAGATGAGATATAACTGTACTTTGCGCGCAACCGTTCATATTAAACATGTAGGGGCACGGCGCGCCGTGCCCCTACCGTATCTACAAGGTGACGGGGAAGTTGATATGAGAGCGGAAGGGGAAGGTCCTGCGGGGAAAGGCGGGAAGAAGTTCGTTGAAATGTATACGTTGCTGGAGGCGTATTTCGGGGATCTTGGGTGGTGGCCGGCGGGATCGGATTTTGAGGTTGTTGTCGGGGCGATCTTGACCCAGAATACCGCGTGGACCAACGTTGAAAAGGCCATATGCCGCCTGAGGAGCCGCGGTTTTCTTGACCCGCGGAAGATCGAGCGCGCGGCGATATCCCGTTTATCGGATCTTATCCGGCCGGCGGGTTATCACCGGTTGAAGGCCTTTCGCCTGAAAGAGATAAGCCGGTTCATCATGTCAGAATGCGGCGGGGATTTCGGGAAAATGAAGCGGCGCAGCCGCGAAGCCCTGCGGGTTAAACTCCTTTCCGTTAACGGGGTGGGCCCGGAAACGGCGGATTCTATCCTGTTGTATGCATTAGGTAAACCCGTGTTCGTGGTAGACGCGTACAGCAGGCGCATATTCTCACGTCATGGACTGGGCAAGGAAGACGACCCGTATGACGCGGTCAGCGCACGGGTGATGCGGCACTTTCCGCGCGACAGGCGCGCCCTTAACCAGTTCCACGCGCTCCTTGTCGAGACCGCCAAACGGTTCTGCAAAAAAAGAGCGCCTTTATGCGGCGAATGCCCGCTAAGTGGAGTATAACAGAGGGGCAAAAACGCCCTCGCGAATTTGCGCTGTGCACGGATCGTAGCGAATGAGAGGGGTTGCTATGCTCCGTACCGGGAGGATCCACACCGGGCGGAGGGGCCCGGGTAGGAGCATAGCAACCCCTCTCATTCGGTGGATGACATAATAGGGAGAGAAAATTATGGAGGATATGAAAAGAGTGATGGAAGTCGCTGTGCGGGCCGCTAAGGAAGCGGGAGAGTACGCTATCAGGGGCATCGGGGACAAGAGAGAAATAGCGTATAAGGGAGGGCATAATAACCTTGTCACCGATGTCGATAAAAAATGCGAACAGATCATCGTGGATATGGTCAAGCGGGAATTCCCGGAACATTCGATACTCGCGGAAGAGAGCGGCGCGCATGCCGCAGGCGGCGCCTTTAACTGGATAATAGACCCGATAGACGGTACGACTAACTACGCGCATGGGTTCCCGGTTTTCTGTGTTTCGATAGGGATAGCGGCCGGGAGTTCCGTTAAGGCGGGTGTCGTGTATGACCCGTCCCGGGATGAACTGTTTCGCGCCGAGGAAGGAAAGGGCGCGTATTTGAACGATAAGCGGATAAGCGTGTCGGACATCGGAGCGGTACGCGATTCCCTTATCGCGACAGGGTTTTCATATGACCGTGAGAAAAGGATCTCGAACATCGCGTATTTCACGACGATGCTCGAACACGCCCAGGCGGTGAGGCGGCCCGGTTCCGCGGCGATAGACCTTTGCTATATCGCGTGCGGCCGGTTTGACGGGTACTGGGAATTCGGGCTTTCCCCATGGGACATGGCCGCGGCGCAGCTTATCGTCAAGGAAGCCGGAGGCACGATAACCATGCTTAAAGGCAGGCCGTTCGATATTTTCCAGAAAGAGATCGTAGCGACCAACACGAAAATACATGCCGAGATGCTGGGTCTGCTTGGAGAAAACATAAATTAAGCGCGCCGTATACCTCCACAAGTTGAGCAAAGCGCTTAATTTATCGACGCGATAAGAGCGGTGGAAGGGTTTTCCGTTCAGAGCGATTTTCTTAACGCCAAATTCCGCATTTTTTTGGCGCTGCGGAACTCGCCCGCGCATGCGCGGGCTCAAACAGTCCTCGCGCCCAAAACCTCGTCCGGTTTTGGGTACCCAGAAAAATACGAGATTTGGCTAAAAATCGCAATTCACTCCAAACCCTTCCCCCACTCTTAATACTGCCTGTCCATGGCATTGAAGTTGAGCGAAGCCGCACGGCGGTTTTTAGCGCATAGCGTATCGTGTCAACGAGAGACGTGAGACAAGCGACGAGCGACGCGAGGGAGTTCCCGCCGAAGGCGGGTTATGTTCATCAGTATTGCAGCTATGGCACAAAACGAAAATATTTTTATGATGGGACTGTTCACTATGCTCCGTACAGGGAGGATCCACACCGGGCGTAGGGGCCCTGGTAGGAGCGTAGTGAACAGTCCCATCTCGGTTATCACAGAAATAGCAATACCAATCAGGTTTAATGGTATCCTCGACAGTCTTTTGAGTTTTGAGCGAACGGATTACTTCCGAGAGCTAATCTATTACGTTTTTTTCGCATTTATTAAGGCACCATTGCGATTAACCCTCTTTCATGTTATTATTTCCATGTCATGACAAAATTATCAGTTTTTTGTTTACTTCTGTTATCGCTGGCCTGCCATGCCGCTCCGGGTTCAGACGAAGAACTTTTTATCGTTACCAATGCCCCGATAGCGGTCGGGAACGGTATTATCCGATATTATCCGGCTTCCGGGAACGGTCACGTTTCGATACGCTACACTTATGAAGGCACGGATTCCGGCATGATATTTCTGGAAAAAATAACGTACTCTGATATTGATAACTCATCTTCCAGGGAAATTGTAAAGATCCCGCCGGGATCTTCCGGAAATCGAAAAAAATGGTATTTACAGCTGGGGTCGCGTAAAATACAGTTCACATTACATAAACACGGAAGGGTTTCCGCTAAAGAAGTTAAATAAGGAGATAAAATGAAACTCGGCATAATCGGACTGGAACAATCCGGGAAAACCACCGTCTTTAACGCTTTAACCGGCGCGGATAAAGAAGTCGGAACTTTCGGTAAAATAGAAGCGCATATTTCCGTAGTCAAGGTCCCTGACGAAAGAATAGACTGGCTGCAAAAACTATATAACCCGAAAAAGACGGTTTACGCGTCCATCGAGTTCGTCGATATCCCCGGCAGCATAAACGATAACGCCGACCCTAAAATAGTGGCATCGGCGCGGGAAGTCGACGCGCTGGTATTCGTTATCCGGGCCTTCGATAATCCTAATGTGCTCCACCCGCTTGGGGAAAACGACCCGGCAAGGGATTTTGAACAGATAAAAGTGGGCCTTATCCTGGCGGACATGGCCATAGCCGAAAAAAGGCTCGAAAAACTCGTAAAAATAGTCAATAAAGGCGCCGGTTCCCCGGAAGACAAACTGGAGCTTACATCCCTTGAAAAGATCATGAAGACGCTTGAAAATGAAGCGCCCGCTTCGGAGACCGTACTGAACGAACAGGAAGAAAAGGCCATAAGGTCCTTCCAGTTCCTCACCCTTAAACCATATCTCACTCTTCTGAACGTTTCAGACGACGCCTTGCACTCTGATCAGACAGATTCGATAGTATCGCGGATACCCAACTGCATGCCGATGTGCGCCAATATAGAAATGGAAATACGCCGGCTGGATGAAAATGACCGGATGTCTTTCCTGGAAGATCTGGGCATAAAAGAACTTTCACTGAACACTTTCATCAGGAACGCTTACAAAACACTGGGCCTCATATCCTTTTTCACCGTCGGCGAGGACGAGGTCAGGGCCTGGACGATAAACAGCGGCACCTTCGCCGTCTACGCCGCGGGAAAAATACATTCGGACCTTGAACGCGGTTTCATCCGCGCCGAAGTATTTTCCTATGATGACCTTAAAAGCGCGGGCTCCGAACGCGAAGTGAAAAACGCCGGCCATTTCAGGCTCGAAGGCAAGGAATATGCGGTAAAAGACGGAGACATACTCTCCATAAAATTCAGCGTCTGACCCAGTTCCTGTTTCGGACAAGGCCCGGAGGCGGTATTGACAAAACCCGCCCGCTATGCTAACATCTGACCGTCAATTTATGCCGCGGCCCCATCGTCTAGCCCGGCCCAGGACACCAGATTCTCATTCTGGAGACACGGGTTCGAATCCCGTTGGGGCTGCCAATTTCCGCGAACGCGGAAATTGGTCCTGAGGATGCGACGAGCAGGAGCATCCGAAGGGCCAAGTCTCGCGAACGCAAAAGTTGGTCCTGAGAACGCGACGAACAGGAACATCCGAAGGGCCCGCCCTTATTCCTCCTCCTTGATCTTCTTTATCTCATCCCGTTTCCTGACCAGTTCACTGGACGTGTTCCTTACTTTCCTCTCCAGATTCTTCACATAATTCCTGTTCTCGATCGCACCCTGCCGCCTTTCAAGCGCCCCGGTTATGGACACGTCGACCTCATCAAGGTTAAGCGGCTTGATGATAAAATCATAAGCGCCGTTCCTCATGGAAATTATCGCGTCTTCAATGGTCGCGTACCCGGTCATCATTATAACTTCCGCCAAAGGTTGTTTCTCCTTCACTATATGGAGGACCTCCATACCGTCCACCCTCGGCATTTTGATGTCCAGAAGGACAAGGTATACCCGTTTGTCCTTTATGATCTTTATAGCTTCTTTGGCGCCAGTCGCCTTTTCAGCGTTATAACCTTTGCTTTTTACAAAATCCACCAGCATATTGCACAATTCAATATCATCATCCACGACCAGTATCAGCACGTTCTCCTTATTTATCATAACCTCCCCCCTCCTCTGAAAATCCCGTTATGTCCCCGCGCCCCGATTGCGATCTCATCCATTATCGCCTGTACAAACAATTATATCACGGCGCTCCTCAAATGCAACCGGCCGGATCACGACTCCGGGATCAACCCCCCAGGCGGTCAGGCCCCGGCGGAGCATTATAAAAACAAAAAACCCGCTGATCAAGCGGGTCCCTTTGTTCTTACAATGATCTTCCGTCGGATACTTCCGGATACTCCGGAAGTATCCGGAGCATCCGATAATTAGCTCTTCGGCAACAACATTATAAAAATTTTTTCTTATAGCCCAACGCAACCGGGAAATACGCTCCAACAAGCATACTCCCCTTCTTCCTTAATATATGCCTGAAACGCCGCAAATATAGTTTCAGTTCTTCCCTTTCTTATCCACCAGGTCGATCAGGAACTGAATGTCTTCCCTGGATCCTGTTTGGAAGCCGGCAAGATTTGACTCCTGTTTGACGCTTCCTTCCGTATCGTACATATCCAACAGG
>JBDRFA010000079.1:0-7523 GCA_043819235.1 Candidatus Omnitrophota bacterium
CCCGGGCTTCCCGGTTTTTGGGGACTTTTCGTATGAAACGTTCCAGGATATCCCGGGCTATGGTAAAATGGCCTTTGTCGATATATTCCCGCGCGCGTAAGATGGCAAGAGGGATCAGCGTTTTATCCTTCTTTACAAGGATCATATCAGGTGCCCGCGTTCTGTTTTTTTCGTATTCTGAAGCATCATGTATAAGGATCGTATATCCGTATTTTTCATTTTTGACAGGGATAAGAACGGGCTTTTTGCCTGTCAGCGGACTTAATCGGCGTATAACACAGGTCTTTCCTCTATAGGTCAGGTTTAATTCACCTTTGTCGCTGATCTTTCCTCTATGGTGGTATTCCCTGGGACGGACCGGTTCTCCGTGGATATGATCGATAAGCGCCATTCTCGGGAAATCGGCGTCAGCGCATATCGAGAATTTATTAAAATAGTAATACCGGCCGAGAATAACGTTATCCTTGAATATCTCGATATAGGAGCCGTAGTCCGGATCTTTACGTATCCTGGCGTATGCTTTTTGCCTCTTTTTCTTGCTGTCAAAGATATCTTTCGCGGCGGGTGATAATTTCTGGAACCTGATATTGGTGGTTTTACTGAAAGTTTCTATGAACCGTGCTGTGAAGGTGGTATCTCTTTCGGTAAAAATTCGCAGTTCCAGGACCCTGTCTTCCACAGGTTCAATATCAGTATTGCCCGCACGGTATTCTTTAATATCCAGAAGACCGGGATTTATGGGCCGGCGGATACGGGTTTTAGCGTCTGACGGGTCGTGTCCCGGTTTGTCGCATTTATACATAACTATAGGGATCGGGTGTTCCGACGACATGAAATCCGATTCAAAATAAACGTTGATAACCTGTCCCCGGTTCGGGTCCCGGACCACTTTTATTATTACTGGTTTCCCCAGGGCGCCTTTATCCATATATTTCGCGGGGATAGCGAACTGCGCGCGTTTTCCGTTCTTGCGGTGATATAACTGGCGGAAGACACAACAGACTCCGCTTTCTTTTGCTCCTGTCGCGATATTTGCCCGTGCCAGCCCGATTTCGTCATCGGCCAGTTCATGGCCTTCGTACGCTTTCAGCAGATTGAGTTTTTGTTCAAGGATGATATTCTTGTCAACCGGGAGTACCCGTATTGTCTGGCCGGAGGCTTTTTTGTCAACCGGATCAGACGTGATATTTTCTCTATTCGCTGTCTGAAGAAAAGTGTACCCTCGGGAAAGAGCAAGCCGTATTTTTTCGCCTCGCAGCGCCGGGTCCCGGAAATCGGCAGTAAAATAGTTGTGCCTGTTTGACCGGATAACGGGTTCTATTTTATCGAGGAAGGTGATCTCTTCCGGCGACATATCACTCGTCTGGATATATCCTTTATCCCGCGTGAGTATGATTTCAAACGCTTTAGCTATAATGTCATTAAGTACGAGTTCATGCGGCAGGTCCGGTTTTTTACCCGCCGGGCATAAAGCGCAATAAGTTTTCATCACGTCTATCCGCGGAAGTATCAACTCTTTTATGCCGTTATACCTGTACCTGTCGTCCTCCCGGAGTATCTGCATAAGGGTTTCTATGTCTTCATGGATGATGGCCCGTATGAGTTTTATGTCGTTTTCAGCCACTTCCCCGGAAACGAGGTATTTCCCTGAGGATAAGAGCAGCGCATGGGTATTATTTTTTTTAAGGAGCTGTTTAGCGTCCTGAGACTCGGCGTAGACTATACGCGTCCTTTCAAGCGCGGCGCGTATTTCTCTTTTAAGAGGCGCGTTCTGGGAAGCGTATACGGGTGCCAGTGTCTCCACACTAGAGCGCGGGAACACTGGGGCGGCAGGAGCGATAAACACTGTTACCTGGAATAAAAAAGAAAATACGGTAACCGTCGTTATGGCCCTGACAAGAAAAACATGTTTTTTGATACGACTGTTCATAATAATTAAAATGACCATCTTTGTTAGAATAAAAAAACTGTACTTTTGATACATTATATCAGATTTTTAAAATTAATACAATAAATAGCCACCTTTCTTTTTTATTGTTAACGGGAATACCTGTAATAGCTCCGTAGGGGCGCTTCGCGAAGCGCCCTGAACAATGATATAGCGGAAAGGTTAAAAGGTTTTGCGAAAACATTTTTATGATGGGACTGTTCACTATGCTCCGTACAGGGAGGATCCACACCGGGCGGAGGGGCCCTGGTAGGAGTATAGTGAACAGTCCCATCTCGGTTATCACTAGAAACAACAATACCAATCAGGTTTAAATGGTACTATAACGTCTCCCATTAAAAAAAGCAGGCGGACAGTTCGAGAACCATCCGCCTGCTTCCATATAATAAACTATCAGAACTATCCCTTTCCCTTACTTCGCGGCAGGCATATCAGGCAGCACCGCCGGTTTATCATATCTCCCGATGGGAAATGTAGCTATTTCGGATAAACCGGAAACCGTCCTCGCGAACGCCTTGCATGTCCCCTGAAAAGTCCCCAGAAGAAGACCTTTTATCGGATTGCTCGCCTTGGTCTCATCAACGATCCTCTTCGGCAGTTCCGTCCAGCCGAAAAGCGCGTTATTAAAGCCTCTTTCAGCCTTCTGGATCGGTCCCGCGGGATATGTCGAAGGTTGAATGCTTTGCGGAATGCTTTGCGGAACGCTTTGCGGAGCGCTTTTCTGGACAACAGTCTGCGCGGGCATATCCGCCGCAAACGTCGTCGCCGAGAACGCAAATACCAATATCACGATAAAAAGAACAGGCAACAACTTTTTCATAGCAAACCTCCCTTTCAGTTTTATGAAATGAAATATAACATACTAAATTGTAAAAGTCAAATTTTCAGATAAGTTATGTGAATATAGTTAAATATTGTTATCCTGCTTTTTAGTACCCGCATCTTCCATGTCCGCCTTCACAATGGACGGATCATCATCCCGGGGTTTTACATTATCTACCAGCCACTTTTTTACAAGGTTTTCAACATCCCTGTTCATGGAAAATCCCAACGAATTCCTATCTTCCGTCATTTCCCCCAGGTATGGTCCCAGGTTCCTGAATATCGCGATCATATCCTGCCTTTTCTTTTCGCCAAAAGACCTTTTCAAACTTTCAACGGCCCGCGGTTTGAAATTTTTATCATTCTTCGCGAAAACCAGAAGCAGCGGCCTGTCGAAAGATATTACTTCCTTATAAGGACGGCGCCGTAAATATTCCCTGTATTCTTTGAGCGGAACTTTTATCCCCATAAAGAAAGAAATGTTCTCATCCGTTTGGGCAACATTACTCAAATGCCCTTCGACACTTTTTGCCAGAGTTTCCAATGACCCTTCGTCTATGGCCCCGAGCCCATGGATCGCGAGAAGCGTTCTTATGTCCTCTTTGTCGGTCCTCCGGCCTTCCGCATATTCCACCGGCAAGCATAAAAGAATACATGAATGCACATATGGCAGAGCCGAAGCGGCACGCAGCGCAAGATATCCTCCCCCCTCATGCCCGATGAGAATTATCGAATCATTTTTCACGAACGGTTGTTTCGCAAGATAAGAACAGGCATCCGTAATATTCCGTATCATCTTTCCATCATCAAGATCGAGAAAACTCCCCTGACTCTTACCCTGACCCTGGCTGTCGAAAATAAGGACAACAAACCCCTCTTTCGAAAGAGTATTCCCGAGGAAATTAAGCAAATACTGCTCGCCGGTTTCCATAGGGCCATCCTTAGGCACTGCAAGGACCGCCGGAAAAGGCCCGTTACCTCCAGGCATCCATAACCGGCCCGAAAGTATAAGCTTGCCGCTTTCAAAAAATATTTCCCGGCTCCCTTCTCCGCGAAGAGCCGCATTATCCGTTCCGCGCCCCGGCCTTTTTGCGGAACTCCCTTCTTCCCGGAACGTATCATCCTTCTTTCCCGGGATATCCCTGCCGAAAAAAAATGAAACGCATCTTTTCCCCAGCAGTTTTGCCCTTTTCACGGGGTCTTCGATCCATCTGACAAGAATGAACCTCATGTTCAGCTTTTTGACCTCCGCTTCCAGTATCCGGTGGGTATATTTAGATAAAAATAACTCCGATTCCGGCAAAGTTTTCGAACTGACAACGTATTTTTCGGCTTCGACCTTACGCCCCATTACCGTAATATAATCATCTTTAACATACCTCATCTCGATCCTGCCCCTTAACGGTGGAAGCAGCTCGTCGACGGGCGTCATTACGTCAAAGAACTGGGCGCCTTTTTTCCAGAAATTATATTTTTCGAGTACCGGCAGATAAGACATAAGCCCGTCCGGAGAAAATATCAACGTATCTTCTCCCGTTTCGATATCTTCCAGCGAGATAAACCTCGGATGTTCCAGAAAAAGGTAATCCATTGTTTTCCCGTCCTGGGCCAGGAGGATCAGACGCTTCTGCCCCTTTACCCCTTCAGCTTCTTCTGTGAATCTCAAGGGCTGCATCGTGTCTTTTTTCAACGATAACTTCTTGTTGATTTTTACATATTTGGAAAAGTCGAAAAATCCCGCGCTGCTTTTATATACTATCCTGCCTTCCGTTACGTACCTGTCCACTTCCACTGTCCCGGAAAGGATATCGTTCACGTACAGATCGTAACACATACCTTTATGCATGCTGATATCCATATAAAAAAATGCCAGCGTCAGCAGAACAAGTACAAGGCATGCCGTCACGAATACGGCGGCCATAAGCTTTTTCATAATATGTTCAAACCCTCTACGGAATATTTCATGGTTATTTTGTCTTGCGGGTATACCCTGGCGAATTTCGACTTCGTATCGAAATGAGCGATAAGTTTCCTCGGGCAGTTCCTCAAAAGATGCCGGAACGAAATACCTTCACCGGGAAGCAGAATATTCCTGGTCGGGCCGATATTCGCGGACAGGATATCCGGACCCGGATACTGCTTTTCCGTTCCCCCTCCAAGAGGATAAACCCGGTCCTTGAAAATAACGGCGCCGTCGGCGCCATAGAAACTTATCTCCACCAGAATAGAGGTCAGGGTCTTCGAAGAATTGTTTTTCAAACTCCCCCCTATGACAGGCATCCCGGCGAACGGATCATCCTCGCCTATTACAACGTTCACGTTGGCGAGGACAATATCTTTACGGAACAATTCCGCGGTTAATTTATAGATGGAATTCCGGTATTTCAGCCCGAAACTATCCTCTTTCCACCGGACATAAAGGCTGTACCCTATGAGCGTGGATATCAGCACGATCGCTATGATCACCGATGAGAAAGTGACGACTATAACGTGTTTTTTCTGTCTGAACATGATGATCCCGGACCCGCAGCTATCGCGGGCCGCCCCTTATTTTTCAGTCTCTTTACATCCGCCATGTATATATCCCTGACCTGGTTGAAATATGATATCATATCCCCGGAAGCATAATCGGGATATGTCCATTGCCAGGGGTTGAAAGTGCCTCCCTGAAAAAATAACGTGGATTCGGCGAATATGCCCTTACCCGCATATACCCTGTGGGTATAATCCTTAGTGGTAAGAAGGATAAGTTTAGCCTCCGTAACATAACCCGGGTCCAGGTTAACCGTCCTCTTCCCTTCAAAACTATATCTGTTCTCTATTCTGTTGGTTTCCAACTTGATCCTGCAGATATTTTCCTTACTTACTAATTTTGTGAAACAAATGAGTTTTCGCCGGAGCGGTTTCCCGAACTCCCCGGCATAGTAATCCGTGAAGTCAAAAGGCATCGTTCTTTCCAGGGGTTCCAGAGCCCCATAACGCCTCTTGAGCCTTTCCATGGCATATCCCAGGAATTTTTCTTCCCTGAAAATTATGCTCACGACCAACTTAACCGGTTTTTGTCCTGACGGAACGCCCATGCCTAAGTTCATTCTCCTGTCATCTGCGCGACTAAGCGGCGTTTGCGGGGAGAGGGTATCGAAAACACAGAAAACCATTCTTCAAACTGCCATCGCTTTTGTCTTCCTGTTTATATGATCAATCAGCAGTTGTCTTTCTTTAGGCAAAAGTGAATTGAAAAAGATCGCGACGTCATAATGCTGCACACGGCCGTCCTTGATTATCGGATGTTCCCGGACAACGACACCTTCGATATTCATCGTAACCGGGGCGGATGCCTTGTTCTTCCCCGGCAAGGTGAGCATTATTTGCACCCTTGTCATTAACGGCATATGCCTGTCCACCTTACAATATATCCCCGAAGCGCTCAGATCAAGGCTCTGCGTAAGGGCGTTAAAGCCCTCTCCCGACAGCTTGACGGAAATATCTTTATCTTTTATGCGCGGGAACCTCCTGCGTTCTTTATTCTGATCCATTTAAACCTCCATTTTTATCCCGACAACTATCAAGCCAACAGTTTTCCCCCACCACGACCGGACAAGGGGCTCATCCCGGCGGCCAGGAAAATACCCTGCCGCCCAGCAGGTGCAGATGCAGATGGAAAACTTCCTGCCCCGCGTTCTTCATGCAATTTATCACTATACGGTACCCTTCACCGGAAATACCCTTCTCCGCCGCCATATCCTTCGCCGCCAAGATCATCCGCGCCATCAACCCCGCGTCATCCCGGGAAATATCATTGACCGTCTCAATATGTTTCCTGGGGATAAAAAGAATATGCACCGGCGCGCGAGGATCAATATCCTTGAAAGCGACCATATCATCATCTTCATAGACCAGATCAGCCGGTATCTTCCCGTTCGCGATCTTACAAAAAACACAGCTATCGTTCATGACATCTCATTATAACATTACTTCCCTTTTTTTCAATACAGAAGATCATTATTCCATTACGTCATCATGTTCTATACCAACATACCTCACAGCCTCGTCTGCCTAGCACAATCCGCGGCAATGAGAGAGGTAGCTATACTCCTACCAGGGCCCCTCCGCCCGGTGTGGATCCTCCCTGTACGGAGTATAGCTACCCCTCTCATTTTGGCTAACCCATTATCAAACGCAACACCGCATCATCTCGCTCAGATTATACGTTACAAAGTCCGCGGCCCCTTTCATTCGGTTAATCCTTATCAAACACACCACTGGTAATAGATTATCTCACGCAAGTAAAACGTCTCGCCCAAAGCTCAAAAGGCTGTCGGGGATACCTGGTGTGGGTAGTCCCTCGTCTTACCGTTTCCACCACGGGGCATTAAAAGAGCGGCGGAAGGGTTTGGAGTGAATTGCGATTTTCAGGCGAATCCCGGGATTTTTCTGGGTACCCAAAACCGGATGAGGTTTTGGGCGCGAGGACTGTTTGAGCCCGCCAGAGGCGGGCGAGTTCCGCAGCGCCGGAAAAATCACGGGATTTGCCGTTAAGAAAATCGCTCTGAACGGAAAACCCTTCCGCCGCTCTTGTCGCGTCAACGAGTCAGATCCACCAGTTCCGCGACTTTCCCCTCGCTTTGCTCGGGACTTCGCAGGCAATTCTCCAGGGATGACTGGATATTTAAGTGCGCGAGGTTTCTAGTATTTGTCGGACGGTTGTGGAATCGTTTTCGGTGAAGACGCTGATGCCGCTGCGCAGGAACAA
>JBDRFA010000080.1:0-16991 GCA_043819235.1 Candidatus Omnitrophota bacterium
GCCCGTGCGAACCGTTTTTTTTGAGGAGAAGGCGAACGCGGTATTTTTTCTCCGGATCGAAAGAAGACGCGTAACTTTCAAGGAATTTGACCAGCAGGCCCTCGTCATACGGGAAAGAAAAATAGAGGGCTGTTTTTTTCAGGCGGTCCAGGTGACGGGTGAGAAGAAAATATTCGCCGTTCTCCCAGAGGATAGTTTCCAGCAGATCGAATCCCGAGAAGGCCCCCGGGTATAGTTCATTGTTGTTAAAGGTATTTATCATGATCTCCATGAAAAAGCGGTAAAAAGCGACTACATTGACTAATATTATAAATGTGTTACAATAAAATTCAATTTAAATCGTTGCGTTGCAGAGTAAACGAAAGTGAGATGTTTCAGGCGGCAAACGACACCGAAGGAGCCGTAGGCCGGGGTAGCGGGTAGAAGTCAAATAGTTGTGTGCCAGTAGCTCAGCTGGATAGAGTAGCGGCCTACGAAGCCGTTGGTCGGAGGTTCGAATCCTCTCTGGCACGCCACCTTTTTATAGCCTCAGGAGTTTGCACGGCGTCCTGCCAGGCACGTCAACCTTTGTCTTCGTTTCTCCTGGTCAGCACAATCCAACTGTCATAAGCGGGCGTTTTGGATCCGCGCTATCTATCCCGTCCGCGAAAACTAATTTTTCCTTTATATCTATCCCTTTAAATTGTTCCGTTCCTTTAGTCTTGCCGCCTACCTCACAAATTATCTTGCGATCGTTGATCTCTAAAATATAATCAGGTGTTTTTGCGCCCCTTTTGTTTTTTAAATAGGAAATTTCCATGTCGAGCATCCTCATTGATTCAACAAAAAAATCCTCTCTTAATCCACCCACACATTGATCTATATCCCGGAACAAAAGACGATATGGAAGGGACATTACTATTTTGGGCTCTTTAAGTACATTTGTTCCTTTTGGCATCACCCGATTGAGTACAAATGCTTTTTCTAATAGATCGATATATTGTTCCGCTTTATATTTTGTTATTTTGAGATTATTCGACAGGCTTGTATAATTTATCCCGTCAATTTCTGACTTGCCGATGAAAGAGATCATTTTTTCTATTTTCTCTATCTCGGGAATATCTATCTTCCCGATACGGGGGATATCCTTATTGATTATTGTGTTGAGGATATTATTCAATATTTTCAGTGGATCTATCTCATCAAGCGCAAAAGGCAAAATACCGGAGGAGATATACTCGGCGAAATACCCATAATTCTTTAACTGGGCTTTATCATACGTGTTATTAACGATTTCAGTTAGATCCAGTTGTTTTAATTTAACACCATATTTAAAATCCAAAAACTCTCTAAATGAGAAAGGATATAATTTTTGTAAAACTATTCTCCGTGAAAGATCATAAGAAGATTTCCAGAGAGCAAGAGAGACAGAGCTGGTAAAAACTATTTTGATATTAAGAAAATCATAGGCCTTTTTCAACGCTTCCTCGAAGCCTGTGTAAAAATGTATTTCGTCCAGTAAAAATGACTCGATTTTTAATTTCGAGTTTATTTCTTTGATAGTCTCAAAGAGATCATCCTTGAGGGTATCACATGAAATATAGAAGCTGTTTTTTTGGGTGGCAGCCAGTTGTTTGAGCAGTATTGTTTTCCCACCGCCCCTTGAGCCTATAATACCCGTGTAATGTTTTCCTTGAGACTGTTTTACCAGTTCAGTGAATGCATACCGGGTTTTTTTAAATTCTGCGGTTTGTTTTTTTGCCAGATCATCAAGTTCTAATAAGTAGGATAGATTCATATTGGCGGAACTCCTTTTTACATAAAGGATACACTATTTATGACATTTTGTCAAATTAATTACTAGAATGTATATCATTTTGGAATAATGATCCGAATCCAACGCGCGGCCAAATGCGTTTGGGTGGGGGCTGTTCAGCGCATGAATTCTTTATTGGAACAGATCTGTGATGCTGGTTTCAAAGAATTTTTCCAAAGGAAAGTCCTTCTCTCCCGCAATTAAAGTTTTGGCGCCGGGATTTTTCTTTATAAACTTTTCCAGGCCGGGAAGGTGCTTTTTTTTGCGTCCGCTTTTGATCTCTATTCCCAGAAGATCGCCCCCTTTTTTTAAGACAAAATCCACTTCATAATTGCCATCCCGCCAGTAATATACTTCTATGTGGTATTTTTCGGACTCATTTATCAAATAAGCGCCGGCGGCTGATTCCACCAGTCTTCCCCATAGATCTTTGTTGACCAGGGATTCTTCCTTAGTCCGGTTGATCATGGATGTCATCAGAGCGGTGTTCAAGGGGATCCATTTGGGGCTGGAAGTTCGTTTTTTCAAAGCGCTGCCGGTCCATTTTTGCAAACCTTTGATCAGGAAAGCCGATTCAAATAAATGCTGGTATGAGGCAAGGGTTGTTGTATTCCCGGCGTCCGCAAGCTGACCAAGCAATTTTGTATAAGAAAGGATCTGCCCGCCGTATTCGCAGGCAAGAACAAACAATTGCCGTAGTAGCGCAGGTTTTTCTACTCTGTTCAAAAGCAGGATATCTTTGGACAGGGTTGTTTCGATCAGAGAATCTCTTATATACTGTCCCCATCTGAATTCATCTTCAATGAGCGGGGCGGCTCCGGGATATCCCCCGAAAAAGATATAATTTTCTAAGGACCAGGCAAAACATTGTTTGCATTCTTTCCAGTTCCAGTGGGACACTCGGATAAGCTCAAACCGGCCCGCCAGGCTTTCCTGTATGCCTTTATTCAGAAGAAGAGCGGAAGAACCCAGAATAACGACTTTTATGTTATTACCTTCTTTAGTGTCCTCATCCCACAACCTTTTTACTTCTTCGGACCATCTATTGATCTTTTGAACTTCGTCCAACACCAGTATAACTTCTGGCGTATTCTTTAGCATAGCCCTTGCCTTTTGCCAGTTTTGTTCTATCCAGGAAAAAGAAGGGGGGGCCGGCAAATCGGCAGCTTCGTAAATGGCCGCGGTATGTATCTCTTCCAGCACCTGTCTGATCGCCGTTGTTTTGCCAACCTGTCTGGGCCCATTGATCATTTGTATAAATTGCCTTTTTTCTTTCAATCTTTCCGAAATAATTCTAGTTACATCTCTTTTAAATACGGGAAGCTGCATTAAAATTCTCCTTTTGCTCAATATGTTGAGTATTTTTACTCACTACATTGAGTAGTATACATGAGTTTTTGATGAAAGTCAAAGAATTCAGCATAAAATCCATTCAACGCGATTTTTTGCTTAGTTTATTCGGTGGGTTTTGGATAATTCGTCCGGATTGGCAACGCAAACATTCAGGTCTTTTAATATCCCGTCCGCAATACTGTAGATCCATCCGTGGACCGTAAGATCCTGCCCCGATCTCCAGGCATTTTGAACTATTGTTGTGTTGCATATATTGTATGCTTGCTCGACCACGTTGAGCTCGCACAATAAGTCGAGTTTTTCTTCTAGACCCTCGATCGCATCAATTTTATCTTTGTTAAAGCGATATACATCTTTTATATTTCTAAGCCAATTATCGATCAATCCATGGTCCCGGTTATCCATCGATGCTTTGACCCCCCCGCATCCGTAATGGCCGCAAACTATAATATGTTTGACGTTTAATGCCTCCACGGCGTATTGAATGACCGATAGACAGTTCAGGTCGGTGTGGACAACGATATTCGCGATATTTCTATGAACAAAGATCTCGCCCGGCATCATGCCGGTAATTTCAGTTGCCGGTACGCGGCTGTCTGAGCAACCGATCCATAAATATTCCGGATTTTGTTGCTTTGAAAGGTTCGCGAAGAAATCGGGGTCTGATCTTTTTATTTTTTCGGCCCATTTCCTGTTCTTGTCGAAAAGATCGTTCAGGGAGTTCATATGTATCCTTCTGGTATTTGACGAACATGATGTTATTTTTTTTTCAGCCGGTGACGTTCCTCACAAGTATAAGACATATATACCTTGACAACTCCCCATAGCTAAAGCAAGGGGATTCTCCAACTTATACCGTTACCGGCTTTCGTGTTTGGAGTTCCTGCTTCACTGTGGAAACCAGCGTTTCCACTCCACAGGCTATCACCGAATGTCCTTCGGCTAAGATGTTTATGCTTGCGTTAACGTCCGCGTTTTCTGTGTGTCCGCATTGTATGCATTTGAACTCTGCCTGGTTTATCCTGTTTTCTCCCGCGATATGGCCGCATATTCTGCATTTCAGGCTGGTATTCTTCGGATCTACCAGGATCAACTTTCCACCCATCCAGTCCAGTTTATAACAGAGGTAGTTTTGAAATGTCTGCCAGCCCTGATCCAGGATGGAACGATTTAATCCGGATTTGGCTTTTACATTCTTCCCCGGGTTCTCTTTTGTTCCTTTTGCCGATCTGTGCGTGGAGCCTGAAGCTGTCATGGATTCCCTTCTTTTTGAATTTAGGGTACCCTCTGCCATGAAAGAAGTTCTTAAATGCCTGGTCCAGGTCTTTATTAACTTGCTGAAAGGATTGAGACGGAGCGAGTGTCAGCCAGGGAAGCTCCTTCTTCCATTCTGTCAGGAGGCTGTCTAATTCAAAGCGGGGCAGGTTTTGTTTTTTCTTTTCCCAAAGCTCCTTCTTCAGGGCCAGCGACCTGTTCCACACATAACGGCATGAACCCGCTGTCCGGCAGCAGAGAGATCCCTGCTCTTGAGTTAATCGAAGTTGATATTTGAAGCTCTTTGAAATTATCATTGTCTCTGGCTTGTTTTCTGGCTTTCTATGTACTGTTTAATTATCGAAAGCGGCGCCCCTCCAACCGTTGAAATAAAATATGAGTTTGTCCAGAGTGTGGGAAGTTTTGTCCTCAGGTGCTTGAATTCTTTTCTTAATATATGCGATGTGGCGCCTTTAACATTTTTTATCAACTTATGAATCCCATACCGGGGGTCAACTTCAACGAGCATATGAACATGGTCCGGCATAATTTCCATCTCGATTATTTCGGCATCCCGTCTTGCGGCCTGCTCGATGATTATTTCCTTTAATCTCCTCTCTACCTCTTTAACCAAAACTTTGCGCCTGTATTTTGGACACCATACGACATGATACTTACAGGAATAGACAATATTTCTGTTTGATCTTACTTTCATGTATTGGATTATACACCATGCTGCTATTTAATACAACTACTAACTGCTGCTGACACTTCGTATCAAACGCCTTATATCCCCATACACCAATATAGGGGCTTTACGGTGTTCTCTGGTAAAAGTAAAGGCATACGGATCTTTATTGCCAATGGTTATAAGTGCCGTGCCATATGCCGTCGAAGAACTTTTTCGCGTTCACGCCGATGAACCTGTTGTTATAGCCGCCTTCCTGTACGACAAGTTTAGGGGCTCGGATAGCGGCGACCATTTTTCCGGTCTGTTCAAAATCTCTGCTTGTGA
This sequence comes from Candidatus Omnitrophota bacterium, assembly GCA_043819235.1. Lineage (GTDB taxonomy): Bacteria > Omnitrophota > Gorgyraeia > Tantalellales > Tantalellaceae > JBDRFA01. The sequence continues at coordinate 5,418 of JBDRFA010000080.1, forward strand.
GGCTCCATGTCCCGGTAGGGTCGCCTTTGGCCGTGTCGAATCCCAGGGCTATGACCAGGAATACCGGGTTATACTTTTTTATGATCTTCAAAGCTTTTGACAGGGTGTATCGATATTTTTCGGCTGTTATTGTTTCCGGTAACGGGAAATTATAGTTATATCCGTATCCGGGGCCGGCGCCTTTTTCATTTTCGAAACCCGAAAAATACGGGTAGGCAAAACTTGGATGGCCGTGGATAGAAACCGTCAATACATCGGCCCTGTCATAAAATATGTTTTGCTGCCCGTTGCCGTGGTGATAATCCAGGTCGAGTATCGCGACTTTACCGAACGCGCATAGATATTGGGCGGATATGGCCGCGGAATTGAAGTAGCAGAATCCGCCGAAAGATTTTTTTTCCGCGTGATGGCCCGGAGGGCGTATCAGCGCGTAGGCTATGCGGTTAACCCCTTCGGTCAGTTTCTGGGCGGCGGTCAGAGAACAATTAACGGCGCTTTTCGCGGCCATGAAAGCGTTTCTGCTCAAAGGTGTAAAGGTGTCGATGCAGTAGTACCCGACTCTTACGGGTAGTTCTTTCGGCGGTTTTGACGCGTTTCGTATCGGGAAAACATACGGGTAGATCAGCTCCTCCGGGTCAAGCACTTCACATATCTTTTTGAAATAATTTATGTATTCCGAGTCATGAACGGTTTCCAGGTATTTGTCCGGGTAATTTTTTGGGTTATCCCTGAAGAACAGGATATTTTTTTCGAGATACCTGTATATGGAGTTTATTCTTACGGGAGATTCGATATAACCTTTCTCACGTACATTATGGACCGCATGTTTGTCGTTAACGACAAGATATATTTTCCTGTCAGGAGGTATTGATTTGTCAGGTGCGACCGGGGTTTCCGTTAAAATATATTTTGGCGGCCTTATCCGCACAGGGTCATCGGCGAAAGAATCAACCACCATATCAACATACTGTTTGGGGCAAACCCCCGCGTATTTACGTTCCAGTATCGCCCGAACTATGTTTTTTGCTATATCTCGTTTTAAGGCCGAACCTTGTCCAAGAGCGTCGAAGACCAGAACGGGGGGGTTATCGGTCCCTTCCTTAACGGGGGTTTCATATTTCGTGTTTATTATCGGGTTGGCGCCGAAATACTCGTAGAATCTAAGACGCGCCTTGTTTTGTTTTAATGTGTCGGGATCTTTGCATAATAACGGGTCATCGGGTAAGCATTCGAAAAAAAGTCCTATGCTTTTCAGGAGCACAGCCTCCTCGCGGATACGTTCATACAAAGCACTGCCGATACCCCGGCCGGTCTGGTATTTCGCGGCGGAGATAAAATCAAGATAACAAAAGTCCAGTTCGGGGACATGGAAAAGAAAAGCGAACCCTTTAACCCTGTGCTTAAAATCATCCGCCACGAATAAAATTGACCGGAACCTGTATCTAACCGGGTTTTTCAACTGGTCGGGAAGTTCCAGTATATCTTTTTCGCTCAAAAGGGAGAATTGTGAACGCAATATATTTTGTACCTGAGATATAATATCCCTGTCTTGAGGCAAAGTGTCGTCATAAATGCGTCTTATCCTGAACATAAATCTCCCTTATTGGAAGCGCCCGGCTTTCCGTAAATTACATTATAGCACAATTTTTTAAGATAAATAAATATAGGCAGCTGTATCTTCTTGTCAATTCGACGGTTTATTGGTATTATTCTATTTTGGAACTATAATATAATACGTTAGATCCCTCGACTTCGCCCCTTCGGGGCTTCGCTCGGGATGACAATTGGTCCGGGGCTTCGCTTCCCTCGGCTTCGCTCCCCTCGGCTTCGCTCGGGACAAGCGGGATGACAATTGATCCGGGGGTTTTGCTTGGGAAGATGAGTCTTTGTTTGCCGGAGGCGGGTCGGATCGCGCGAAGGAGTATCGGGAATATGGGAAAAAGAGGAAGCGGATTACTGATGCATATATCGTCATTGCCCTCTCCTTATGGTATAGGGGATATGGGGCCTGACGCGTACGATTTCGCCGATCTTCTCGAAAAGGCGAAACAGTCATACTGGCAGATACTGCCGCTTAACCCGGCCAGCGGGGCTACCGGGCATTCTCCTTATTTCAGCGGGTCCGCTTTGGCGGGGAACCCTCTTCTGATCAGCATTAAACGCCTTCTGGATAAAGGGCTTCTCAGGGATAAGGACGTAGAACCCGTGCCGGTGTTTCCCTCGGATAGAGTGGATTTCGAGCTTGTCGAAGAATATAAGTCGGGCCTTCTGCAAAAGGCGTATGAGAACTTTAAACGTAATCCGTCGAAAAGGCGGGAGGAGTATGACAGGTTCTGTTCCGCGAACGCCTTCTGGCTGGACGATTTCGCGCTGTTCTCCGCGCTCAAGGAAGAGTATAACGGCCTGCCATGGAACAAGTGGCCCGAGGGACTCAGGGACCGGGATTTGGAGGCCCTGTATTCCGCGGCAAAGGAACACCGGGACAGGATTGAACGCGTGAAGTTCTTCCAGTACCTTTTCAGCCGCCAGTGGAGCTCTCTTAAATCCTACTGTAACAGCAAAGGGATAAAGATCGTCGGGGACCTGCCCATTTATGTGAGTTATGACAGTGTGGATGTCTGGCGCGACCCGCATATATTCAAGCTGAACGAAAATAAGCGGCCGTATGCCGTATCGGGGGTGCCGCCGGACTATTTCAGCGAAACGGGGCAGTTATGGAATAACCCCGTATACAACTGGGACGTCCTGAAAGAGACGAGGTATGAATGGTGGATAAAAAGGTTCCGTGTGACATTGAACCTGTACGACCTCGTGAGGATAGACCATTTCAGGGGGCTCGTCCAGTACTGGGAAATACCGGCCGGGGAAAAGACCGCCATTAACGGGAAATGGGCGGACGTGCCCACGTATGATCTTTTCGATACGGTGATGAAGGAAGTTCCGGAGTTCCGCGTTATCGCCGAAGACCTGGGGATCATCACGCCGGACGTGAAAGAGGTTATGGCACATTATGAGTTCCCCGGGATGAAAGTGCTTCTGTTCGCTTTTAACGAGGACAACCCGCATCATCCGTACCTTCCGCATAATTTTGACAGGAACTGCCTGGTCTACACGGGGACGCACGATAATAACACGCTTATAGGCTGGTTCGAGAAAGAAGCCTCGCCGGAAGATAAAAAAAGGCTGTTCAGATATCTGTACAGGGCTGAAAGCGCCGACGATATCAACTGGAAACTGATAATGCTGGCCATGATGTCGGTGGCGGATACGGCCATTATCGCCGTGCAGGATATCATCGGGCTGGGCGGAGAGGCAAGGATGAATACGCCGTCCGAAGCTTTCGGCAACTGGGCCTGGCGGCTCGTTCCGGGGCAGTTAAAGGCGGAACACACGAAAAAACTTCTCAGGATGACCGAAATTTACGGGCGCGCGCCGGAGAAGGACGGCAGGAAAAATTAAAACGAAAAGGATGGGGCCATGGGAAAAATCATATTGATAGTCGAGGATAATTACGAATGCCGCAGGATGGAGAAGGATATATTGGCCGCGGCGGGATACGATGTGCTTGAGGCAAAGGACGCGAAAACCGGAATAGCCCTCGCGCAGGAGAAAATACCGGACCTTATCATCATGGACATAAGGCTCCCGAGCAAAAAGAGGGGCATAGGGGCGGTCAAGATATTGCGGAAAGATAAGGAGACCAGCCATATCCCCGTGATATTCGTCACCGGTTACGCGCAAGGCGAACAAACCACGGAAGTGCGGAACATCGATAACTTCTCATACCTCGTCAAACCTTTCGAACCGAAGACCCTTGTCGATGAAGTAAAGAAGTACATTGGGTGATAACCGCGGAAGCGCACAAGTGCGTGTGTAGGGGCGCTTCGCGAAGAGCGCCCTGTTCTGATGGCATCTGAGGGAAGAGGAGGGCGCATGCCGATCGTGGAGCCTGTTATACGGCCGCCGGCTGAGGCGGGCAGTTTTCTTTTGCAGGTGACGACGGGGTGTTCGTCGGACCGCTGCGGGTTTTGCGGCGCGTATAAGGGGAAACCGTTCAGGGTAAAGCCTGCCGGCGAAATAATGGCCGATATCGAACGGGGCGCTCGTAAGTACCCGGGCGCCAGAAGGGTTTTCCTGATGGACGGCGATGCTCTGGCCGTTAATAACGCTAAACTCATTCCGATCCTCAAAAAGATCGGGGAGGCCTTTCCGGAACTTTCACGCGTCTCAAGTTACGCTAACGGCTATAACATAACGTCCCGCGGCGACGAAGAGCTTAAAGAACTGCGCGATCACAGGTTGAGCCTTATGTATATGGGGCTTGAAAGCGGCAGCCAGCTCGTTCTTGACCGGTGCTCTAAAGCGTCGGGCGCGGAAGAGATGATAAACGCCGTGAGTAAAGCCGCGGACGCGGGGATAAAGTCTTCGGTGATAGTGCTCCTGGGGCTCGGGGGAAGAGAACATTCGAAAGAGCATGTGGCCGGGACCATAAAGGCGCTCAACAGGATGCAGCCGAGATACCTTTCATTCCTTTCGCTTATGCTGATCCCGGGTACACCGCTCTACGAAGAGGCGGAAAGGGGCGGCTTTGAAGAACTTTCTCCGCGGGAGCTTCTGGAAGAAGCCCGCGGCATCATCAGCGGGCTGGAGCTTGAAAAGACCATATTCCGCAGTGACCACGCCTCTAACCATCTTTCCCTCGAGGGGCGGTTCCCAAAAGACAAAGAATTGTTAACGACCCTTCTCCAAACGGCCATTAGCGGCAACATCCCCCTTAAACCGGAATTCTTCCGCGGTCTTTGATCCGGCCTTCGTATTGCCGGGTGTTCCTGTCGTAATATTACACCGGGAGATCGATTTCCGGTAATTGACGATGTATGGGAAATTCAATGCGTTAGATCCCTCGACTCGGTCACTTCGTTCCCTCGCTCGGGATGACAGAAGGTAGTATCCTTCGCTCGGGATGACAGAAAGTAGTATCCTTCGCTCGGGATGACAGAAGGGAGTGTCCTTCGCTCGGGACAGCGAATTGTCATTTTTTCGCTTTTGCAAGCATTTCGTGGGCGTGTTCTTCGGCTATGCGGGACTCTTTTTCGCCGCTCATCATTTTGGCCATTTCTTTTACGCGGGCGGCTTGGTCGAGGAAGCTTACTTCCGTGATCGTGTGGCCGTCCCGGACCGTTTTATGGACCTTGAAATGGGAGTCGGCGTATGAGGCGATCTGGGGGAGATGTGTTATAAGGATGACCTGCCTTTTACCTGCAAGGTCCTTGAGTTTCTGCCCGGTGACGGTCCCCAGCCGGCCGCCGATCTGCGCGTCGATCTCGTCGAAGATGAGCACGGGGATAGGGTCGACGTCCGTCAGCGCCTTTTTAAGGGCCAGCATCATTCTTGCCGCTTCTCCCGAAGAAACTATCTCCGACATGGGCTTAAGCGTTTCTCCGGCGTTGGGGCTTATGTAGAAAGAGACCTTATCCCGGCCGTCGGCGGAAATAGGGGCTTTTTCCACGCGGCATTCGAACCGGACATGCGGGATGGCGAGTTCCCTGAGCTCTTTTTCAATGACGGACTTCAGGCCTTTCGCCGCGGTTTCGCGCGCCGCGGTCATTTTTTTTGCGCTTTTCACAAGCTCTTTTTCAATGGAGCCGATCTTGTCCGACAGCTCGGAACCGTTGTGCTCGAGGTCCGCCAGGAGCGCATGTTTTTCCCGGCAGGCGGCATAAAACTTGCGGGCGTCCTCCAGGGCAGGGCCGTATTTTCGCAGTATTTCATAATAGATATCGCAGCGCCGGTTTATTTCGTCGGCCTCGGACGGGCTGAAAGAAAGGGACTCGATGTATCCGGTAAGCGCGGATAAGAGTTCCGAACTGTCCTCCTGTATGCGGTCCAGGATCGCGGTGAAGGGCCGGGTGGACTCGTCGATGTTGTTAAGTATCCTCAGGAGGGAAAAGGACCGGCTTATCGTTCTCGGGATGCCGGCCTGTTCGTCCTCAAGGATATTAATAAGCTGGCTTGAGCTTTCGTAAAGTTTTTCGGAATTGTTCACGCGGGAACTTTCACGCAGCAGCTCTTCGTATTTTTCCTCCTCGAGAGGGACCTGTTCAAGTTCCTTTATCTGATGAGAGAGAAGGTCCAGTTCCCTTTCGCGCGATCCCGCGAGGGCGCTGAGTTCGTTCAGTTGTTTTTTAAGATGCAGGTATGCGCCGTATTTTTCTAAATATTCATTCTTTAACTCTCCCAGACAGGCCAGACGGTCCAGGATGGAAATGTGTGAACTTTCGGAAAGGAGCATCTGATGGTCATGCGCGCCGTGAAAATCTATAAGGTGGTTTCCCAGAGCTTTTAACTGCGAAGCCGTTACCGTGAAACCGTTTATCTTGTTCTTTGTCCGGCCGTCAGGGGAGTAAGTACGGTTTATTATCAGGGCGGCGTCCTCCGGGGAAACATATTCGGAGAAGGTGTCGGTCCCTGTGAGCAGTTTGTCCGGAAGTTCGAAGACCGCTTCGACCGTACTGGGCATTTCCGGGTTGCGGACCTGCACCGGGCTTATACGGTCACCCAGCGCGAAACGCAGGGCGTCGATAAGTATGGATTTTCCCGCGCCGGTCTCTCCGGTAAAAATGTTCAGCCCGGGGCAGAAATCCACGGACAGGCTTTCTATGAGCCCGAAATTCCGTATTGTGAACTGTGATATCATAAGACGCTCCTGTATCGTATATTCTATCATTTACATAATAAAATTCAACGTATTAGATCCCATCGCTTATTCGGGGCTTCAGACAGTAGGGGCACGGCGCGCCGTGCCCCTGCATAAATAAGTGTACAGGGATCTGGCTTGACGGTATAAGTATTAACACTATACTATAATAGGAATGTGTGGAAATTGGCTGGCGGTGAAATATTCCCGTGTTTATATTTTTGTTTGTAATATTACAAGATTAAGGAGAACTTAAGATGAAAAAAGTAGACAGACCTCCTCGCCTGAGTTTACGGAACAATATTATAATCGGGTTTTGTTGCCTTATCGTTATCTGGGATGTGATCATAGTGAACATCACGGTGCATGTTCTGCGTGGCACATTGATCCGGCAAGGTATCCAGGCCGGCATTATCGAGGATATCCTCAGAAGGTTCATTTTAGTGGGGAACGGTTCTATTTTCATGGGGGCTATTTTAGCTGCAGGCATCGGTTGGATCTTCGCGAAAGCCATCACGCGCCCGGTACGAGCCCTGACGCGGGCGATGACAGAGGTGTCGCCGGGCAGTCTGCCGGTGGAGATCAAAGCGAATTTTAACGCCGGCGACGAATACGGGCGGTTGATGGAGGCATATAACGCCATGGTCAGGCAATCGGCCCTTTCCAGGAAACACATAGAAGAGAACCGGAATAACCTTGAACGCCTGGTAGCCCAGAGGACGACGGAATTGACCCGGATCAACCATGACCTTGAGAAAGCGGTCAATGAGCTGCAGAAGGAAAAAGGGTTCAGTAAGGTGATCTCGGAAAATATAGAGGACAGCCTTATGCTTTTATCGCCGGACTTCAAGATCATCTGGGCGAATAAAAGCGCGCGGGAGATGATAGGGGGAGATGAGGGTGCTATCCTCGGGCGATATTGTTATGAAGCTACACACCATCTCTCCGAATGCTGCCCGCCTCCGCATGACGAATGTCCGGTGCTGGAAGTGCTTAAAACCGGTTTGCCCGCCACGTACGTCCATACGCATTTCGGCGATGACGGCAAAGAAGCGTATGTCGAGGCCAGCGCTTATCCCGTAAAAGATAAGTCCGGTAACGTGGTGCAATTAGTTTATGTCACGCGGGACATAACCCAAAAGGCGGCGATGCTGAAAAACCTTTCGCGAAAAGTGAACAGCCTGGAGAGGTTTAACAAGCTCGCGGTGGACCGCGAGATGAAAATGATGGAGCTTAAGAGAAGGATCCGGGAACTGGAGGAAAAGGCAGGGAAATAAGGGGAAGGCAAAGCTGAGAAAAACATGAGCCAGAACAGGGCCCGGAAGACGGGCATAAGCCACAAGATCGTCAAAACCATCCTTACGGCCGCGCTGGCAGTTATGATAATAACTGTCACGCTGGCGTATCTGGCGGGTGGTTATATTTTCCACAGGAAAATAGGCGCTGAACAGGCGGGGGCCGCCCGCTGGACAGCGGAGGCCATGGGCAGGTTGATAGATGAGGAAGAAAGGGGTGTTCCGGTTCTCCGGAAGGGGCCCGATGAGATCGGCCGGATACTGGCGGAGACCGGCGAAAAATGGGCCGGAATGCTGGTAAGGCGCTTGAGCGGGGGTGAGTCGCGCGTTATTCTGGCGGGTGCGGACGGAACGGTCCGGTGGCATTCCGGGAGCGATCTGCCGAAAAGGCAGGATCACGATGCCGACGAGCTGCGGAAAATAGAAGATTTGCCGGAAGGGTGGGGAATGTTATCGGGGCTCGAAGGGCATAAAACTACGGTGGTACTCGGATGCGCGCCGATACCCAGCCGTGTCCTCCGGGAGGCCGGAGAAAAGTGGTGGGTTTTTGTAGAGAACGATCTTGGACATGTTTTCGCGCCCGCGAACAACGCGCTTAGATACGTGATCCTGTTCATGCTGCTGCCTATGGCGATAATATTCGTCTCTTTGAGGTATTTCTTGTGGAAGATCGTCTTGCGGCCGATAACGGAACTGCAGTCGGCTTCAGGCAAAATAGCCGAAGGCGAGCTGAATTACAGTATAAGCCTGGATACGGATGACGAGATAGGGGACCTCGCCGGGTCGCTGCGCGCCATGGTAGTGACGATGAAAGAGAAGCAGATGGCGGTTCTGAGGGAAAAGGAATACACGGACAATATCATCTCGTCGATGATAGACACTCTTATCGTGGTAGACTCGAAGGGCGTGATCAGGCTGGTTAACAAAGCTACGCTTGACCTTCTGGGGTACGCTGAAGAAGAACTCATAGGACAGCGCGCGGAAACTATCTTTGCCAGGGACGAGAAAAAAGAGATGGAAGAGAAGAACATCTTCAGCGAATCCGGGTTCGAACGCCTTCGGCGGGAAAGGTCCGTGTATAACGAAGAGATGGTCTACAGGACGAAGACGGGCATGGATATCCCGGTGACCCTTTGCGGATCGGTGATGTATGAATCGGGAACTGAAACGACGAAACTTTGTGACGACACCGAAGAGGGGGATATCTCCGGGCGGCGCATGATCGGCGTCGTGAGCATAGCCAGGGATATGCGCCAGATACGGACGCTTATATCGGATCTCAGGGAATCGAAGAAGGAAATGGAGGCTCTTTCTCTCAAGCTTGAACAGAAGATAGATGAACGCGTAAAATACCTGATGGAGACGCAGGAAGCGTCGCTGAACGTTCTGGAGGACCTGCAGCTCACTAAAGAGGAACTCGAGGAGTCGAATGCCGAGCTGAAGGCGGCGAAAGAGGCGATAGAAGGCTTTTCCAGGGGCCTCGAGGAGAAGGTGAAGGAAAGGACGCTGGAGCTGTCCATAATTTATGAGGTTTCCAACGCCATGTCCTACGCGCTGGATTACCAGCAGCTCATGAAGCTGATAATGGAATCGCTGCTTAAGGTAACGGATTACGATATCTGCGCGGCTCTTCTGTTCGACCGGGATTCGGCCAATATCACGATGAAAATGGTGTATCCGGAAAGCGCGGATTTCGTGGACACGGTGAAGAACAACCTTATCGAGGATACGGCCCGCCTTGCGGGCATGAACATACGCAAGAAACGGATAAGTTTTTTCCTCCTGCCGACCAGGCCCGGAGCGGGCAGGCCAAAAGAGGGAAAGGATTTTACCAGGCTCAGGTCGAACCATAACGTACCGTTCATCGTGCGGGGCGAGACCATAGGGATGCTCAACGTCTCCAGCTGCCGGGAAAACGCCTTCAGCGATGAAGAGGTGCGGATCATATACACCATAGCGAACCAGGCATCCAACGCTATCGAACGCCTGCAGGCGGTCATAACGGCGGAAAAATCCAAAATGGAAAGCATGGTCGAAAGCATGGCGGAAGGCGTTATCATGACGGATGCCCGGAGGGAGATCGTCGTGCTTAACCCGCAGGCGCGGAGGATGCTGGGCTTCGGGGCCGAAGAGGAAGTCGACAGTAAGGCGTTGAACGAAAAACTGAAGGGGGTCGCCCTGGATGGGGCAATAGAGGAATGCCAGCGGGAACAGCAGCTGGTCGTGAGGGAGCTCGTGTTCCCAGGCAGGGAAAACCAGATAATGCGCAGTGAGACCACTCCGGTCAAAGGGGCGGACGACGCCATTATCGGCATGGTAACGATACTGCGGGACATCACGCACAGGAAAGAGCTGGAAAAAAGAGAACGGCTTGCCCAGCTGGGGAAACTGGTCGCCGATATGGCCCATGAAGTGAACAACCCCCTTATGATCATATCCGGCAGGGCGCAGCTTTCCTTGATGGAAGAACTGAAAGACGAGCAAATAAGGGAGAACCTTGAGATCGTCGTCGACCAGTCGCTACGCGCGAAAAATATTATTTTAAGGCTGCTCAAATTCTCAAAGCCCAGTAAAGGGGAGATCGAACTGATGGACGTGAACAGGGACCTGGAAGAGGTGATCTCGATCGTGGAACATCAGTACAGCCTTGTCGGGATAGAGATAAAAAGGCATTACGCGGACGGACTGCCGCCCATATACGCGGATGAAAAACAGATACAGGAAGTTATGATGAACCTCCTCAATAACGCCTACGAGGCGATAACCGGCGGAGGGGTCGTCGAAGTGATAACCGGCCGCGAGGGAGATTTCGTGAGGATCGACTTGAAGGATACCGGATGCGGGATAACCAGGGAAGTCGCCGAGAAGATGTTCGACCCGTTCTTTACCACCAAGGAGAAGGGTACGGGGCTGGGCCTTTCCATGTGCTACAGCATAATAAAAGCGCATAACGGGGAACTGAAACTCGACGGCGCGCCCGGCAAAGGCACGACTGCCACGATACTCCTCCCCGTGAAAACGGAAAAACCGGATATAGGAGAATGATACGCTAGATCCCTCGACTTCGCCCCTCCGGGGCTTCGCTCGGGATGACAGAGAGTTGTCCTCCGGGGCTTCGCTCGGGATGACAGAGAGTTGTCCTCCGGGGCTTCGCTCCCCTCGGCTTCGCTCGGGACAGGCGGGACAGGCGGGATGACAGAGAGTTGTCCTCCGGGGCTTCGCTCCCCTCGGCTTCGCTCGGGACAGGCGGGACAGGCGGGATGACAGAGAGTTGTCATCCCGAGCGAGGGAACGAAGTGACCGAGTCGAGGGATCTAACGTTAGAGTAATGGTTAAAGCCTAAAGATCACAGCTGAAAAGGAGATCATCGTGAACGGTATGGCCCTGATATTTTTCGTGTACGGCTTGTCATTTTTCTGCCTCGGGCTTGCGATCCTGCTATATCCCGCCGCCGGCATCAATTTCCGGCTGGGGAAAGGGATAAAGCTGATAGGGGCCTTTGGCGTCTTACACGGGGTAAATGAATGGATCGGTATGTTCCTCCTGGGCCGGCCGCCGCAGGATTTTTTTATCGTAAGGATC
>JBDRFA010000081.1:0-3907 GCA_043819235.1 Candidatus Omnitrophota bacterium
CACGATATCCACGGCCGCGCCAAGATCGATGATATTGTTAAATGAAAGTTCTTTTCCCTGCAGCTGTTTCGCGTCAGCGACACATAACGGGCGCCCGGATACGTTACGGTAATACGACGCCCGCTGGTGGGGGTTCTCCCCATACCGTATGTCCCTGACCTTTTCCAGCTCTATATTTATGACGGGAGGGAATTCCTCCTCTGCGGTTTCCGGCGCGGTATTACCGGCGAGATATCCCGCTATCAGGCTATCGTACCTGGATACCCGTAAAAATACCTCAGCGGCCAGCCCCTTCAAAGTGGATCCCTTCAGTACGCATTTGTTCGCTTCGAGCTCCGCCAGCACCGGGCCATACTGCGAAGGTGAACTTATCGCGGCGACCGAGTTGAAATTCTTCGCCGCGCTTCTCAGCATCGCCGGCCCGCCGATATCTATATTCTCGATCGCGTCCTCGAACGATACGCCTTCGCGGGCTGTCGTTTCCTCGAAAGGATAAAGGTTCACCACGACCATATCTATCGGCAGTATGCCCGCTTCTTCCAGTTGGCGCATATGGCCGGGGTTCTCCCGGAGGGCCAGTAAACCGGCGTGTATTTTCGGATGGAGCGTTTTGACCCTGCCGTCGAGCATCTCAGGGAATCCCGTATACGAAGCCACTTCCCGGACCGGTACCCCCATCGAACTTATCTCCCTCGAGGTACCGCCCGTAGATATTATCTCTACCCCCAGCCCGTGCAGCCTCTTGACAAAGTCACCGAGACCCGTCTTATCCGAAACACTGATAAGCGCCCTTTTTACTTTCACGTAAAACTCCTTTGCTAAGGGCGCCCTTGTACCCGCCCTGTTATTCTATATCCCCACTATCTTTATCTTGGATTTCAACAGGTCTATTTCCGCTTTCGCCTTCTCCTTTTCCGCCATGACATCCGCTTTTCTGGCTATCAGGAAGGACAACCGCTCGTTCCACGTCCTTATTTCCTCCTGCGTCAGGGACAGGTCCTCTTTCTTCGACACAAGGCCGTTTATATCTTTTATGTCCCTCTCGACCATGGCGGCTTCCGCTGCCTTCTTTTTATACCGGTTCTCCGTCTCCAGGAGTTCTATCCGCAGCCTGTTCCTTTCGGGCTGGATCCGCCGTTTTATCTGCTCCAGTTTGGAGACATACTCACTGTTCACCTTTATCTTCCGGTCCTTAAGAACGCTCATTTCGTCGTTGATCTTTTTCTCTTCCCGGGCGAAGGCCGTTTTAAGGCCATTCAGCTCTTTCCTGACGACATCCCTCCGGTCAAGGACCTCCCGGAAAGACGGGTCCTGTTCCAGAACGGTCTTTTCCAGTCCGGCCTCGTCCACCTTGCAGCCATACATAAGCACGCACAAAAGGCATACCCCAAGAATTTTTAATCCAATATCTAAGAAATTCAGTACGTTAGATCCCTCGACTTCGCCCCTCCGGGGCTCCGCTCGGGATGACAATTTTCTGTCCCAGGAGGGGAAGCACAAGTCTTTGTCATCCCGAGCGAGGGAACGAAGTGACCGAGCCGAGGGATCTAACTTGCTATCGATATTTTTAAGAATAAAGTTCATTTTCCTTTTGCCTTGCCTTTTCGCGTGTCTTTCAGTTCACCGTATCCGGCGACAACGGCAATGATCCCGCCCAATATAAGGATACACGGCACAACACCCCTCAACACGAACAGGAATTCATACCCCCAGTTAACAATAAGTATCACGCCGAGGATCGTTACGACCGCACCGATCAGCAAGCTAAAGATCTTACCCATGTCTATTACCCCCTTTTTCGTTGACGGTTCTCGCGATGTCGAGTATAACACAATTTTTTTGGCGGCGTCAACTTCGCCGGAGCTCTCTCTCGCGCTACTTCAGGACGAACGCCGCTATGCTGAGGTAAATAAAGACCCCGACCACATCGTTCAAAGTGGTTATGAACGGGCCCGAAGCTATCGCGGGGTCTATCCTTGTCTTTTTGAATACCACGGGTATGAGTACTCCGACGATGTTCGACCATACGACGACCAGCAATATCGCGCTCCCCACTATCATGCCCACCATACTCTTTTTTATCCAGATGTTGGCAAGCAGCGTTAAGACGGTGCCGCAGACTATCCCCAGGCCCAGGGCCACTTTCAGCTGGCGCCATACCTCTTCCCATACCCTGCCGTAATTCATGCTCCCGAGCGCTATTTCCCTTACCACGACCGTGGACGCCTGCACGCCGGAATTGCCGCCCGTAGCGGTTATTACGGGAATGAACGATACCAGCGCTATCGTTTCCGCAAGCGTTACCTTGAATTTATGTATAACAAGTCCCGTGACGATACTGCCGAGCATGCACGCGATAAGCCAGGGAAGCCTGTTACGCGTGGCGTTGAACACTGATTCGGTACCCTGCTCTTCCTCTATAGTACCGGACATCCTGCTGATATCCTCACCGCGCTCCTCATCCATGACGTCGATAATATCATCGACCGTTATGCGCCCGACCAGCCGGCCGTCCCTGCTTTCGACCGGCAGGGAAAAAAGATCGTACTTCTTCATCAGAAGCGCGGCCTTTTCCTGGTCTTCATCCGCCCTTACGGAATGGACTTCACGGTTTATGATATCCTTTATCAACGTACCCTTGGGGGAGGTCAACAGCCTGCCTATGTGGACCACGCCCCTCAGCCTCATATCCTCATCTACGACATAAACGTTAAAGACCTCTTCTTCCAACCCTAAACTGCGGATATAACGAATAGCGTCCTCCACGTCGTTCTCTTCCCTCACGTAGATGAACTCGGTATTCATGACGCGGGCGGCGCTGTCTTCGGGGTAGCTGAGGATCTCCTCGACATCCTCGGCGTCCTCTTTCTCCATAAGGTCGAGTATCTCTTCCCGGTCTCCGGCGGGGGCTTCCTCGACGATGTCCGCCGCTTCGTCTACGGGCATCTCGTCAAAGATCTCCGAGAGTTTCCGGTCCTCGACTTTCTGAAGGAGCTGCAGGCGCGAGCGGGGATCGGTATCGTCGAGTACCACGGCGGCTCTTTCCGCGTCGAGGAAATTGAAAATTGTTATCTTTTCCTCGACGGAAAATTCCCCCAGGATCTCAGCTATGTCCTCCGGCGGCATCTCGTCAAGGAAACCCCGCACCTCGTCATCCCGGGCTTTTTCGAGCAAACCCTCGAGTATGCGCCTCCTCTCATCCGCCGTCATCGACCTTTTCTTTTTCGGCCCACCGCCGTGTCCCGCCATAAACTCCCCCGTTTGTTTCTCCAAGACCTGTCCCTGAGCTGTATGTTGGAAAACATAAGTTATTATTATACTTCTATCTGGCGAAAAGCCAATATCTTTCTAACCCATTTGATTTCCCATACATGAAATTAGATCCCTCGACTCGGTCACTTCGTTCCCTCGCTCGGGATGACAATGTGGTTTTGTCCCTCGCTCGGGATGACAATGTGGTTTTGTCCCTCGCTCGGGATGACAATGTGGATCTGTCATCCCGCTTGTCCCGAGAGCGAAGCCGAGGGGAGCGAAGTGCCTGCGAAGTCCCGCCTGTCCCGCCTGTCCCGAGCGAAGCGAGGGGAGAGCGAAGCCGAGGGGAGCAAAGCGAGGGGAAAGGCACGAAGTCGAGGGATCTAACGTACTGAATTTCCTATATCCCTTTTAATCTTTTAACTTTTTAACCTTTACAGTAACCGTTTAGCCCACGGAAGAACTCCTTGATGTTTCTGCTCAGGCCATTTAAACCCAACTGACATTGATGTCCCAATTTTGATGAACGGATGGAATCGTTCGCTATACTCCTACCCGGGCCCCTCCGCCCGGTGTGGATCCTCCCGGTACGGAGTATAGCGAACAATTCCATATAACAAGATATTTTCGGTTTGTGTCATTCCTGAAAATTCCC
>JBDRFA010000082.1:0-2254 GCA_043819235.1 Candidatus Omnitrophota bacterium
CCCCATGGAAACAACAAGAGGATAAAACAGCAGAAAACCGGCCCGCGGGAACGCGCTCTCGGAGAGCCGCTTTTACATGTGGAACATCATTTCGGCGTACGAAGGCAGCGGCCATATATTCTCCGGGATCAGGCCTTCCAGTTCATCCGCCGCTTCTCTCATTCTCTTCATCGCCGCTATCATTTTTCCGGTGGAACCGGAACCGACGGCGGCTTCGAGTTTACCGCCTCCGGCCATGATCTTCTCCGTCAGGGCGCAGACATCGGCCAGGAGTTTCTTCGTCTCTACCGCCTTGCAGCCGCATTTCTCGACATCTCCGATCGCCAGGGCAAGGTCACTCTGGTATTCCAGGGCGGCAGGTATTATCATGGTCCTGGCCATCGTGACCGCCACATGGGCCTCTATCCCGGTGATCTTTTCGTACTGTTCTTTATATATCTCGTACCGGGACATCACTTCCGCGTTTGACAGTACCCCGTGTTTCTCGAACAACGCGACAGTCTCTTTCGACTTCATCACCTCGAGCGCCTCAGGCGTTGTTTTCAGGTTAGGCAGGCCGCGTCTTTCCGCTTCTTTGTGCCATTTCGCCGTATAGTTATCCCCGTTGAAAAGGATACGTTTATGTTTTTTGACGATATTCTTAAGTATCTCCTGCAGCGTTTCATTAAAATCCTTCCCCTTCTTGACTCCGGATTCCAGTCCGCCGCAGATACCGTCCAGGGCATCGGCAACTATCGTATTGAGGATGATGTTCGACCCCGCGCAGCTCTGATTCGAACCTACCGCGCGAAACTCGAACTTGTTCCCCGTGAACGCGAAAGGCGAAGTCCTGTTGCGGTCGGTCACGTCCCGCGGAAGCGGCGGCAGCGAGGTCACACCGATCTCTATCACGCCTCCTCTGGCCGACGATTTCGCCCCGCCCTTTTCGATCTGTTCGAAAATATCCTGCAGCTGTTCCCCGAGAAAGATCGATAATATCGCCGGGGGCGCCTCGTTCGCTCCAAGCCTGTGGTCGTTCCCCGCGGTCGCCACCGATGACCTGAGAAGCGGCGCGTAAGTATCGATCGCTTTCATAAGCGCGCAGATCATGGTAAGGAACTTCGCGTTCTCATGCGGGTCATCCCCGGGGCTCAGCCAGTTCTTCCCGTCCGGGCCGCACACGGACCAGTTGTTATGTTTCCCCGAACCGTTAACGCCCGCGAACGGTTTCTCGTGGAGAAGGCACACGAACCCGTTCTTCTCCGCGACCTGCCGCAGGACTTCCATGGTCATCATGTTATGGTCCACGGCCAGGTTCTGCTCCTCGAAAACAGGCGCTATCTCGAACTGCGCGGGGCACACTTCGTTATGACGCGTTTTCGCGGGTATGCCGAGCTTCCAGAGTTCCCGGTCAAGCTCATCCATGAACTTCACCACCCGCGGCTTTATCGCCCCGAAATAATGGTCCTCCATCTGCTGATGTTTCGCGGGAGTCCTTCCATAAAGCGTCCTGCCCGTCTGGATAAGGTCGAGACGGTTCTCATGAAATTTCTTATCTATGAGAAAATATTCCTGTTCCGGGCCGAGCGTCGCGTAGGCCCGTTTATCTTCCGTATCGATGCCGAAAAGTTTCGCGAGACGGCACACCTGTTTGGAAAGAGCGGCTACGGACCTTAAGAGAGGCGTCTTTTTATCCAGCGCCTCGCCGTGGTATGAATAAAAAGCGGTCGGTATGCAAAGGACCGCCCCGGACGCGCTTTCCTTTATAAAAGCCGGGCTCGTGGGGTCCCACGCCGTATACCCTCTGGCCTCAAAAGTCGCGCGGAGCCCCCCCGACGGAAAACTCGAAGCGTCCGGCTCGCCCTTGATAAGCTCCTTGCCGGAAAAACTAAGCACCACTCCGCCTTCATCGTCCGGCACGATGAACGAATCGTGTTTCTCCGCGGTAGCTCCGGTCAGAGGCTGGAACCAGTGGGTAAAATGGGTCGCCCCTTTGGACACGGCCCATGTCTTCATCGCGTCGGCGACCTCATCCGCTATACCCGGGTCGATGGATTTCCCCTGCCTGATGGTCGACAACAGCGATTTATACGCCGTATCCGAAAGGTAATTACGCATCACCTTCAGGCTGATAACGTTTTCCCCGTAATAATCCGTGATGGCTTCGCTCTTTTTGTTCGTTGTCCGCGCATTCATTCCGACCCTCCTGTTGTTTACGGTCAATTCTTTTTAAGTTCAAAAAGTTAAAAGTTTTAAGATCTGCTAAACAAAAAAC
>JBDRFA010000083.1:0-2621 GCA_043819235.1 Candidatus Omnitrophota bacterium
CTTTCCCCTCGCTTTGCTCGGGACTTCGCAGGCAATTCTCCAGGGATGACTGGATATTTAAGTGCGCGAGGTTTCTAGTATTTGTCGGACGGTTGTGGAATCGTTTTCGGTGAAGACGCTGATGCCGCTGCGCAGGAACAAAGCGGCGGTCACGCCGTTCCCTTCTCGTAATACACCGTTGAATTTCCCGGAATGGATCTTCCCTTTGCCGCATGAAGGGCTGCGGGATCTCATTATCGCGATAGATATATCATTCTTGAGCACCGTCTCAAGCGCGGCCCGGGCCCCGCGCAAGAACTGTCCGGTATGATCTTCCCCGGAAAATGAAACTACGCGCGCTTTCCCGTCCAGGACGTCCTCTCCCGAGCCATCAACGATCTCATGCGCTTCCCGCGGGCATCCCAGCCCCCCTGCCATCTCCGGGCAAAGACCGGCATAACCAAACTTGTCGCATAATCTTTTGACCGGATCGGCATATCTGGCACCGCCATCATATGCGCACTTATACCCGATCAGACATCTGCTCACAAATATCTTTTTTGACATATAAATATATTGTCGCTTTGTAACTGCTCAGGTAATCCGCGACAAGGCCGGTTGGCATGCCTCCTACCAGGGTACCTGATACAATTAAACCTGATTAGTATTATTATTTCGAATGATAACCGAGATGGGACTGTTCCCTATGCTCCTACCAGGGCCCCTCCGCCCGGTGTGGATCCTCCCGGTACGGAGCATAGGGAACAGTCCCATCATAAAAATGTTTTCGTTTTTATTGTAGCTACAATACTGATCAAGTTAAAGCCGTATGAGTAGTTACGTCGACTTAATCCGGATTTTGTCCCCTCGCACTTTGATTTACGTCAGTAAATCTGCGGGGAAAGGGCCGATAGGGGTTAAAGGTGTTCCGTTGATACGCTGTACTGAAAGCCGCAGCCGGGGAGAGAATTACGGCATTACTTACGCCGGGCACGCATGAGTAATGCCGCTGAGTTTATCCTTAATGGCCTGATTTTTGTTCTTCGGCCTTCTTTTTGTCCGCTTCGACCTTTCTGATATAACATTTTTTGTTGCAGTAAAAAGCACTATTGCGGTAATACCATAGTTTCTTTTTTAACGCTTTCGCGCAATTCGCGCATTCTGTCGGATTTTGCGGCTCGGTACTTTTAGACTGATTCGCGTCGCCTTTTTTTTCTTCCGCGACAGGCGCTTCTTCCTCTTTCGCCTTTTCTACGACGGGTTTTTCCTCCACGACAGGCGCTTCTTCCTCTTTCGCCTCTTCTACGGCGGGTTTTTCCTCCGCGACAGGCGCTTCTTCCTCTTTCGCCCCTTCTACGGCGGGTTTTTCCTCCGCGGCAGGCGCTTCTTCCTCTTTTTCCTCTTTATCGGACGGTTTCACGGCCCCGGCCTCTTCAGTCTCTCCTTGCGCATTTTCCACGGCCTTTTCTTCCGCCTGAACATCCCCGTTGCCCTGTTCATCCTTTATGATGGCCTCTTCTTCCCGTTCTTCGCTCCAGATCATTTCCCCTCCAATTTTAGCTATTATTATTTCGATCTATCCGGTGTTATCCACTTATGATAAATATATTCGAGGATCCTGGTCTTATCATCGCTGCATATCTTTTTAAACCTTATCCCGCCTTTATATGGTTCGTCCCCGTCTCTATCGCTCGTCCAAGCTATCCTTCCCTCAAATACCACGGGGATATTATCTCCAGGTATCATCATTTCCACTTCAACATCTTCACCCTCGTTTAAAGATTCGTCACTTAATATCCCTACTCCCTCTTTGCTGAAATTACTGACTTTAAACCTTTTTAACGCGTCCCCCGTACGGCCTATAGCTTCCATAAACACATTAAACCGCATGTATTTTCTTTGTTCTCCCATTGCCCCCCCGTATAAATATGATTATTCCGACCACTGTTACTTTTTGCCTATATTTTGCATATTTTACACGCAAAGTCAATAACAATAAATCGGAACGATAAAAACGGAAAGGGAACGATGTGAAATCGTTCCCTTTCCGTTAAAAACAACTAAAACATCGATGTATGAATTATTCGCTGAACACGAATTCAGGCTCAAGGACCGGCTGATAATCTTCCGGTATCGGAAACGGGAATGTCACTGTCTCATAGACACCGGCACCCGTCCTGACTATCGTCATTCCAACACCTTTCGCCAGACCTACCGTAAGACCGGAAAGAATGTTCTCTTCAACACTCGTTTCGTAGATGTTCCTCGGAAGCTCGACCCAACCGGTCAAAACGTTCGCTAAGCCCCTACCGAGTTTCTTCGCAGGATCCTGGGCAAAACACTGCGTAGCCATACCTATCATAGCAACCACGACACAACACACAAACAGAATTTTTACAGTCTTCATGATTTTTTTTCACCTCCTTAAATGTAGTAATATGCATTTACACCGTGAAGTATATCATGCGAGTTATGCGATGTCAAGTTTCGCCCCTTAACCCCAGCAATTCCGCAAGTAGATAATTTCATTTCGTAACCCCCACAATTATAACCGGTTAAAGTCCATATAATCGTAATAGCAAATTCGCGTTCATTTTTCCCTTGACTTTCTACCTTTTATCTGATATAATTAATTCTATCAG